>JBBTVL010000001.1:0-5501 GCA_038063255.1 Patescibacteria group bacterium
CGCCCCCCAACAAACAAGGCGACCGAGCGAAGAGCGAGGAAGTACTGAGGCTAGTAAGCCGAATGTGCGCCGTTTTCAACAATAATTGGTAAAAGGCACGGATTCACCCCTATTTTACATGGTTTTTAGTATTTTTACATAGATTTTCGTATAACTTGCATAGATTTTTATTAAATGTTAGTATAAACACTATAGAAAGTGGATCCAGATTTAATACAAATTAGGGAGGCGGCTGAAATTATAGGTGTTTCTATAGATACCCTGCGCCGGTGGGATGAAAGTGGCAGATTCCGCTCAATTCGTTCAGAGGGAGGCCATCGGTATTATAAAAAACAAGATATAGAAATTTATCTTAATGATCTTTTAAAATTGGCTCAAGATTGGGTTTATAGTGGAACCGAAATTCCATCTTTGTATTATTGCTCTGACAGCTCAATTTTCCAGGCTAGATTGGTAAAAATGCAGGAAAAATTTAAAACAGAAGGAGATGCTCTCTTAAAGGAGAATTTTTCTTTAATTGTTTCTGTAGCTGGTGAAATCGGTAATAATTCATTTGATCATAATTTAGGAAGTTGGCCTGATGTTTCTGGGATATTTTTTGGTTACGACATTAACAAAAGACAAGTAGTTTTAGCTGACCGGGGGCAAGGAATACTGAAAACCCTAAAAAGAGTTAAGCCAGAATTAATAGATGATCAAGAAGCATTAAAGGTTGCGTTTACCGAGGTCATTTCTGGAAGATCTCCTGAAGCGAGAGGAAATGGTCTTAAGTATGTAAGAGATGTAGTCACCAAGAGCCTTAAAAGTTTGTTTTTTAGAACTGGGAACGGAGAGTTGAATCTTGAAGTTGGAAGCCCCAATTTAGATGTAAAGAAAACAGAGAATTCTTTTCATGGTTGCATTGCCTTAATTACATTTTAAATTAAAATTAAAAAAAATGAAAATTGAATTAAAAAAATTTGGAACAACACTTACTTCTCGACAACTCGGAAGAGAGGCCTATTCAGCTTTCACTCCACAATTGAGAGATTTGATTGGAGAAGAAAAAATAGAAGTTTATTTTGATGGCGTAGAAACTTTTTCTCCTTCTTGGGGGGATGAATTTTTGACTCCGTTGTTTAGTAAATATGGTAATAAATTAATATTGGTTAACACAGATAACCCTTCAGTAAAGGCAACCCTTGAAACATTACGGAAAAACCAATAACCCCCCAACAAAAAAGCGCCGTTTCCACGACAAAAAAACAAGTTCTTCACTACTTCTTTACTTGTTGCAAATACCGCTATACCCTGCTATATTTACCTAGTATCGAAAAAGGGCGTCGACCGTTAGGACGATAGCCCTTTTTCAATTATTGGCTTCTTTTAAGGGTTTTCTGACAAGAATGTCTTTATCTACGAAAATATTGAAGTTATAACTCCTGTGACCAGAAAGGAAGTCTTGAACTCCCAAGGCGGCTTTCACCAGTCGAAGAGCTTCTTGGCTCGCTTCGTGGTCTTTCAACACGTAAAGAATCATCGAAGGCTGGTCTTTCAGCATGACTGAATCCTTTTCTGGTTGTGCACCTACTTAAATACTACACCCTATTCCCCAAACAAAAAAGGCGCCGTTTTCACGGCGCCCGAATTCATTCAATTTTCTTTTCAAAGTGGCAGATTATTGCCCCTTCGACGGACAGAACAATGTCCTCCCAGTCGAAAGCTCGTCCCTTCACAATATTCACAGTGTGACTGCTAAGCGCTATCTCGCTCACACCCGGAACAGCAAAAATAGAGTTGACGAGCGGCTTCAGTCTTTGTTCTTCGAGGTATCTCCTCTTTACGAATCTTGAATCGCCGTTGATGAGCCGGATAAGGCGATTCATCAGGTTACGATAATCGGCGCGGCTGATTTCTTCCCACTCCCGGCAGCGGAAATTGACGACCAAAAAGGTGGTGACAAGTCTGTTGATGTAGAAGGAAAAAATGTCAGGATCCCGCTGACTCCCGTGGAGAATTTTCAGGTCTCCGTTTTTCTTTACCTTTTCACCATCGCCACGGACAACATGAAGATTCGGCTTATCCGTCATTTAGGACCCCCAAAAAAAAGAACGTTAGAATCTGATTATTTTATAAAACAGGAATCTTGTCAACTTACCTCCTCCCCCTACTCTTCTTACCCCGCCTTAACCGCCAGTCTTGAAAGCCTACGGCAAGAAGCCTACGGCAAGTCTTAGACTTGCCGTATAATTATCTATTTACTAATATGACGGCGATAATTCTTTCGCGCCCGCTACTGTTGCAGCATAACGCGCCAGTACATACAACAGACTTGAAAGACGATTGAGGTATACGCGAGTTGAAGAGGAAACCTGGCGTATCGTATGCGCTTCCAAGACTCTCCGTTCGGTTCTGCGCGACACAGAGCGGGCATAATCGAATAGCGCCGAAAGCTTTGTAGTACCGGGAATCACAAATGCGTGCGGGTTTTCAATTAACTTTTCAATTTTTCCTATAGTGCCTTCTAACTCCTCTATGTGCGCTTCTAAAATGGACTTTGATGCCCCCGCGAGTTCTGCTTGAATAATGAACAGGCATTCTTGGACATTTCTAATTTCTTTGGCCATGTCAATCTCTTCTTTTTCGCGCGAAGAATAGGCGCGACAGATGCCGAGCAGAGAATTCAGCTCGTCAAGAGTGCCGAGCGCGTCATAAACGGGGCTCTCCTTGGGAAACCGCTCCTTGGTGCCAAGAAGCCCCGATGTTCCGTTGTCTCCCTTGCGGGTGTAAAGCATATTATTGCGAAACCGTAGTTTCGACCATGGGAACTACGATATCAATGTCACAGACACCGCCGACGCAGGCAAGCTCTTTTCTCTGTTCGGTTTCGTCGGTACGTTCATAAGTGACAAGTTTAGAGTAATCTATGCTCGGAAAACTTAGAGCAAGTTCCTCATACTTTTTTTTGTCTATTGTTTCGTACGGGGCCAGACGATAGACATGGTCGAAACGCGGCAAAAATGAAAGCCCGCCGATGATATTCCAATTTTTTTGTATCCAGTCTACGACGCCAATCCATTCGTCCTCGCTGACCGAGATTGTCGCTGAAGGGTTGTGTTCCGTAAAATTAAGTTTCACTACTTTCCAATATTCAAGCTGGTCAAGAGCGGTTAAATCGTCTTTAAAAACCGAACCGCCCGGCGCTTCTACGGGAAATTCCAAGACATAGGTGCTGGCGCTCCCCTCTATCTGCCCGATTTCGGGGTAGTACGGAACACCCTGGTCTTTAAGCATTTTAAAGAGCGAGTCGGTCGCGGAGATGCGCACCCTGCGAATATAATACTTTGAATGGCGCGGATGAATGCCGGAGGAGCAGTTGAATGTTTGAGAAACAGTTCCGGAAGGTTTGACCGCAGTGACGGACATTGAGGGCTTGATGCCGAAACGTTTCGCATACGAGGCATTGGCTTTAATCGCCATATCGCGCATGGCACGCAGAGTTTCCGGCTTGCGCGCGATTTCGCTATCCCATTGTCCCGTCACTGATACGCCGAGCAGGCGCTCTTCCTGGCAGTGTTTTGTCCAAGCTTTTGAAATATATCTGAATTTTATCAGGGTTGATTGATATGTTCCTAAAAGTGCGGCAAGTCGCGCTTTACGCACCAGAGTCTCCTCCGTGTCTTCTCTGCGAGCGATAATCTCGGAAAGATTGCAAAATTGTTTTGATTGTAAAATAATTTCGCCGCACGGATTTGTCCCGACAGGACCTTGTACAACCCCGTCATCGCCGATAAAACCGACTTTCTTAAAGTATTTCGCACGACGTTTTGGCAGGGTGTTCCCCAGTGCTTCGCGGTTAAAGATTCCGCGTTCGCCCGAACCGCTCTTCATGAGCGCCACCCATTCCTCCATAAGTTCTGTATTGGAAGGCTTCATCTCATATACTGCCGAATTATTGGCAACCGAGCGGTGTGGTTCGGTCAGAAAAAACTGACCTTTCTTCGAGTCGCGCAACTCCGCGTCATCGAGGTCTGAAAGACTAATCATAGCGGTGCGGCGCACGCCGCCTGCCACGACGCACTCGCCGATTTTACAGATGATGTCGTGAGCGTCAATGCTTCGCAACCGCCGTCCCACTCGACGCAGTATCTTCCCGCGCGCGAAAGCCAAGAGTGAACTCAAGGGTTCAGGACCTGATGCTTTGCCTCCCATCGTTTGGAGACGCGCTCCGGCAGGACGAACAAGCGAGTAATCAAACTCAATATCTTTGCCGGCATACCAAGTCTTCATTCCCAGAACGAGCGCATCGCACCATCCTTCTTTGTCATCCGCGATAACATGCGCCGGCAGTTTCTTTTTCGTTTGTTTCTGTATCTGCGGCAACTGTTCTATATTCTGACTCTCAACCGTAAACCCGACGCCGCAACCTTGCATCGAGAGATACATTATTTCAGCAAAATCTTCGAGCTTAGTCGGGGCGATGAAAGAGCAGTTGTAGGCGCAGGCATTACACCTCCGCGCCGGTTCCCCTGCGAATTGCATGAGCCGCATCGACGGCATTACTTCTTGCCGGAGGACGGCGCCCCGCAATTCGGCATATTCTTCCTCTGCGAGTTTCTCGCCCACATTTTCTTTCATGAATGCCATATAACGGTCGACGGTCTCTATCCATGTCTCGCGTCTACCCTCTGCCTTAATCCAACGCGAGTAGGTCCGCAGGTAGACGAATTCGCCGAGCGGATTACCCTCGAAATATTTTTTGCTTAGAGCCGCCAGGGCGCGTACATGTTCGGGAACATCACCGCGCTCTTCTCGCAGTTTTGTGCGCTCGGCGCGGTAGAGAATGTATGCTTTGGCCGTGGCGGGAAATTTATGGAGCATAAGCTCTGATTCGACCAAATCTTGCACTCCTTCAACTGTCGGAATAAACAGCGGTTGATTCTCTTTTTGCGCAAGCAACTTTTTTGAGATAGCTTCCGTAATTCTTTCCGGTGCGCCGCTCTTAAATTCTTTCGCGGCCTGCATTGCTTTCTCCATGGCGCGAGTAATTTTGTTCGCGTCAAAAGGAACTATAGAACCGCCTCGTTTGATAATTGTAGTAAGTGATGGCTTATGGATAGCGGCGTTCTTTTTCATGGCTTATGGCTTTTATATGTTACATTGATAATCGTCAATATATTATAATACAGATAAGTATCTTGGGTAAGAAAAATCTGGGGAAAAGAAATACTGAAACGGAAAAAGTCGCGGTGAAAAATGGAAAAATAGGAAAAATGGGGTCAGACACCATTTTTCTGTGGGGCGCGCAAGCAAATGGAGTGGAAATAAAGGGTATTAAACCATTTGTTCCGACTTCGCTCCCTAAGGCCGACCGGCGGTCAGCCGGGCTAGGCGGACGCTGTGTACGAGAGTACTCATCCACGCTTTCCTCTCTCGTCGGAATAAGCGGGGTTATCGCATGACGGACATCGTATGTCCGTCATGCGCCCATCCCCATCCCAACCCCCCAACAAAAAAGCGCC
>JBBTVL010000001.1:5601-15442 GCA_038063255.1 Patescibacteria group bacterium
TTTGTATTCCTACCTCCCCCTCTTGTGCTTAGTTTTATCCGTTAATTTGTAGTTCCGAGCTTTACCCTGATAAGGAGGAATCCTCTTCCCGCGAACCATGGTAATCTCGCGCTTTGTTCCAAGGGCACGATACTGCCCTGATTTGGGCGCCCTGTTGCCTGTTTTATATTTCTTCATGGCTATTAAAATTCTTACTTTTTATTGCGTCGAGCGAGGAGCGTGTGATCGCTTGCGGGCACAACGTCCGCCTAGCCCGGATGACCGTCGGTCGGCCTAGGGAGCGAAGACGCAATAAAGGTTCAACTTCTCGGGGCTTGCCCTGAGGAACCTTTATATTCTAATTTTAACATAATTTATCTTTTTGTCCCGCCTAGCGCCTGTTTCGCTGTGCTCAACAACGGCGCTTACCCTAGGTATCGGAAGAAAAGGTAAGCAATTACCTTTTCTTCCACTCACCTTCCTGTCTCACCAGTAATTTTTCTTTCTTCTCCGGCTCGGCCATTATTTCTTCTACAATTCGCTCCATGCGCATCGATTGGGAACCTTTTATCAAAATAGCGTCGCCTTTTTCTATTACTCTTTCTATAAATTTCCCCGCTCGAACCGCATCCTCAAATTGAAATATATTTTTCTCCGGCAGTCCGCCCCCGAGCGCGCCTTCTGCGATTCCGCGCGCGCGAATGCCGACTGTTACTAATATGTCGCAGGCACTAGCTCCCAAAACGCCTAATTTTTTATGTTCTTCTTCCGAGTTTCTGCCTAACTCCAGCATGTCGCCGAGCACCGCCATTTTTTTGCCGGAAACGCGCAGTTCTTTCAATACTTTTAGCGCTTCTTCGGCGGCAATGGGCGAAGAATTGTATGTATCGTCAATAATAATCGTATCCTTTTCTCCTTTAATTATGCGCAAGCGCCCCGGCGGAGATTTGTGTTTATAAAGCGCTTCAATCCCCTCTACAATATTGACTCCGCATTCGCGCCCGACCAGGAGCGCCGGAAGCGTTGCATATACGGAAGCGTTGCCGAGCACTCCTTCTATGCGCACAGGTATAATGTTTCCTTCGTGCTCTATTTTATATGTCATTCCCAAGGGGAGACCGGCATCATCATACATAATCTGCGAATTGGAAGCGGTGATAGTCGCGCCTTCTTTAAATCCGTACGACACTACGCGGGCTTTTGTTTTTGTTTTAAACGAAAGAGAATCATCATCGTCTTGGCTGACGATAAGAAGACCGCGCTCTTTCAGCGCCTCCGCTATTTTCCCGTCCTCCTTGATAAGCTCGTCGCGGTTCTTGAAAAACTCTATGTGCACGGGCACAAAGCCAAAGCTTCCGATTACAGAAATATCGGGCTTAAGCCAGGAAACGATGCGGGCGATATCGCCCGGCCTATCAGCACCAACTTCAAGGACAAGATAGCGCGGATATTTTTTCTTAAAAATAATAAGTTGAAAGGCTCGTACGATATTAAATAACCACTTAAGGGGATTCTCCCAGGCGTTTTCCAAGCCGAGTACGGCCAGTGGCACGCCGATTTCGCTGTTATAACTTTTTTCGCTTTTCCAAACTAAAAGCGAACTAGAAAGAACGGTGTAAATCGCGTCTTTAGTGGAAGTCTTGCCCACGCTACCACCGACCGCGATTATTTTCGGCTTATATTTTTTAAGCGCTAGGCGCGCAAGAAGCGTAAGAATCGCGACAATAATATATTTTAAAATATTTTTTATCATTTCGTTTTTTGTATTTTTTTGTTTTTAACTTTAACTTTTTCGTTTTTAATTTCTACCTATCTGGCGGAATTTCGTAATAATTGAGAAGAAACTTTGTCAGGCGGATGAAAGGATAAGTGAGAGTGTGCGAAGCAAAAGAGACGCCCTTGGGATTCACGGTGTAAAGAAATATAAGAAATTGCGGGTCATAGGCCGGAAAATAGCCGAAGAACGAGTGAAGGAATCGGTCTTGGTAATACCCCTTGCCGTTTTCCTGTGAAATCTGGGCAGTACCGGTTTTAGCGGCCACGCTATATTCCGGAATTTTAACCGTACCGCCCAAAAGCGCCTTATCCACGACTAAAACCAGCATTCTGGTAATTTCTTCGGAGGTTTTTTGAGTAATTACTTGCTTCCCTTCCGTATTATACGACGGCTTTTGCGAAAATCCGCCTTTATGGTCGATAGTATCAATAAGGTGCGGTTCTATCAGGCGCCCGCCATTAGCAAGCACTGAAAGAGCGCGCACGGTCCCAATCGGTGTCATGGCGATGCCTTGTCCGAATGAGGCCGTGGCGTATTCAATATCCCTATCGCTTTGTAAGTTCTTCACTAAACCGGAAGTTTCGCCGGGAAGGTCAATCCCCGTCTCAACACCTAATCCGTAATTGAGCATATAGCCGCGGAATTTTTCACGGCCTAATTTTTGCTGGACATATACCATGCCAGTATTAAGCGATTGATTAAGCACTTCCTGCATAGGCACGGTGCCTCTCCCCTTGCCGTCAAAGTTGCTGATTTTGGCATTACTAAACATAACGAATCCGTTGTCGTAGTAGGTGGTCTTGCTATTTATTACGCCAGCATCAAGTCCCGCCGCCATAGTCAGGGGCTTTACGATTGAGCCCATTTCATAAACATTTTCAACCAAGGGATTACCGAGTAGCGAGTTGCTTTTCACCGCGCGAACATTGTTGGGGTCAAATGAGGGCAAAACTTCCATGGCATAAATCGCGCCGGTTTTGGGATTGATGATTATTCCACCGGCAAGATCGGAACTAAAATCTTTTAGCACTTCTTTAAGTTCTTGGTGGAGCGCGCGCTCTACTTCCGGCTCAATGGTGAGAATAATATCGCCTTCGCGCTTATCTTTATCAAATATGCCCTTGCCTAAGTCAGAAAATACTTCCGCGAAAAAATTTATATACAGATTGTTTTCTTGGCGCGAAAGCACATCTTCGTAATATCGTTCAATACCGTAGCGGCCCTGAAATTTATTGTCGTTGTTGTAGCCGACAAAACCGATAATGCGCCCTGCCGTCTCGCCCCCGGGATAAAAGCGCCATTTTTCTTTTTGAATGCTTACTCCGGGAAGTTTAAGCGCGTTTATTTTATCCGCTTCCCCTTTTCCGATACGATGCGCGATTTCTTCGTATGGGTCTTTTTTCTTTGCCACTTTCTCCATAAATAGATCGCGGTCAATCGGCGTTACGGCGTTTATGCTTGCATACGCTTTTTCGGAATCGTCTATTTTTGAGGGATTAATGGAGATGGCGTACCCGGAAGAAAGCGTCGCGGCAGATGCAAGTTCTCCGTTTTTTTCCTTAAAAAAAATCGTGCCGCGCTCGAAAATGTTCGCTAGCGGCGTGGCATACTGCCTGTCGGCCAACTGGCTATACTCGCTGCCGTGAATTACCTGAATATAAAAAAGCCTTGATATGATAACCAAGACAAAGAGCGCTATAAAAAGAGATAAAAACCTGATCCGGGATAAGCCCTCAGATTTCATTGCCGCGTAATGAAAGAGTTTTCACGCTCCCCTTGCGGGAAATAAATATTTGATCGGTCGCTTCCTTAAAACCGAGCTCTTTTGCTTTATCTAGAGTAAGACCGCCGGCTAGTTTTAAATATTCCACCTCAAGCGTTCCTACGGCGCCTTTATAATCCCGGATATCGGCTTCAAACTGTTTTCGCTCCACAACTGTAAAGATGATTGAGCCGACAAGATAGCTGTAAATTACAAACACAAGCGAAAGCGTTGCCACAAGCCCCCAAAATATGCTTTTTTGAGTATTGTTGCCTATGAATTCATTATTAAATTGTAGGATTCGTTCTGTCATATTTTTTGTGCTATTCGCAATTTGGCGCTACGGGAGCGCGGATTTCTCTCAACTTCTTCTCTACCGGGAACAATGGGTTTTTTAGTCAGAATTGAAAGAGTGTCCTCATCTTTATATTTTTTAAAAAACTGCTTAACGATTCTGTCCTCTAAACTATGAAACGAGATTACCGCTATCCTGCCGTCTTTTTTTAAGGCGGCGACCGCAGCGACAATACCTTCTTTGAGCGCGCCTAATTCGTCGTTCACCGCGATGCGAATAGCTTGGAATGTTTTCGTGGCTGGATGAATCCGTCCTCTTCTATACCATCCCGGCACCGCGCTTTTAATTATTTCCGCGAGCGCTCCTGATGTTTTAATCGCTCCATTTTCTCTGGCCCCCACAATGGCGCGAGCTATACGGCCTGCGAATTTTTCTTCACCATAGTGGAAAATTATTTCTTTCAAATTATTTTCTTCCCACTCGTTGGCGATTTCATAGGCGGTAAAAATATATCGCTTTTTATTTTTGCCGAATGTCATTCTAAGGGGACTGTCGCGAAGAAAGGAAAATCCCCTATCTGACGATTCAAGCTGGTAAGAGGAGAGCCCGAGGTCAAACAGCACTTTGTCGACAGGCGCGATTTTTTTCCTTTTAAGCACGCGGACTAGATTCCTGAAATTCTCCCGCACAAAAATTTTCTTGCCGGGCATATTTTTTGTTCTTTTCTTCACTCGTAGAATCGCTTCTTGGTCAACATCCAATCCAATGAGCGTCCCTTTAGGGCCTATGGCCTTAAGAAGCGCTTCCGCGTGTCCGCCGCCGCCCAGCGTGCCGTCTAAAACGGTCTCTCCGCGCTTGGGACTAAGTCCCAAGATTACTTCATGTAAAAGAACAGGTGTATGCATAACAAACAACTTACAACCGATAACTTACAGCTTCAAAACCTTGGATTATTTCTCTCCGCATTTTTTGTTGGTTGTCGGTTGTTCGTTGTTGGTTATCTAGACCGCTCCTATCTCCCCTAACTTTTCTGCCATATCGTCCGCTCCTTTGCCGATGTTGGCTTTATATTTCTGCCAACTCTTCTCGTTCCAAATTTCAATACGGCCATAGACGCCGGCGATAACGACCTTTTGCTTTAATTCCGCGAACTCCTTAAGAGAATCGGGAATGAGTACGCGACCAAGCAAATCAACTTCGGCCTCATAAGCGCTGGCTAGCATAAAGCGCGAGAATCCCCGCGTGTCTCCGCGCCCGAGCGAGAGCTCGGAAAGTTTTTGGGCGAGTTTTTCCCATTGAGGCATAGTGTATATAAAAAGGCATTTATCAAGCCCATTGGTGATGACCACCTTCTTTCCGACCTCGCGGCGGAATTTGGCGGGCAATGATACTCTTTTTTTATCGTCCAGCGTGTGGACATACTCGCCGATTAACATAAAGCAACTTTCCAGCTCTCCCAAAAAAGCCGGGCGTGGAGATGTGGGTACTAGCTTTTTAAATTTCCCACTTCATTCCACTGCATCCCATTATATTCCACTTGTTGCCATTGTATAGCAAAAGTTATCCACAGGGTAGTGAATTTTGGCGTCTGTTTTCAACCACGCCTAGGGCATAATGCCAAAATCTACTGCCCTGTCCACAGCAGAAAAACCCGGCGCTTTGCCGGAGGAATCTAAATCTTAATTTATTTCGACGAGTGAGGAGCGCGCGAATGAGTACTCTCGTTCACGGCGTCCGAGCGAAGTCGAAATATTGTACCCAGTTATATTTTATATTTATAGGGCTAATTCTTGGGTTTGAGCGTCGGAAATAGGATCACTTCTTTTATATTTTTAGAGTCGGTAAGAAGCATTGTCAATCTGTCGATACCGATACCTATTCCACCGGCCGGCGGCATGCCGTATTCCATGGCCTCAAGATAATCTTCGTCAGACAGGGAGATTTCTTTTTCTCCGCCCTCTCGTTTTTTTTCTTGTTCGTTATATCGCATCCGTTGGTCAATCGGGTCGTTCAGTTCAGAAAAACCGTTAGAGAGCTCAAGGCCGCCGATAATCAGCTGGAAGCGGTCGATAAAATTTTTATTATTTTCTTTTCTCTTGGCGAACGGAGAAAAGGCCGCGGGATAATCGGTGACAAATGTCGGCTGTACCAAGCGTGAACGACAAACCTTCTTAAAAATATTATCCATTATTTTCTCTAGCGAATCGGTTGGATTCAGTTCAACAGCCAGCTGATTTGCCTTATGCGCCAATTCTTGGCGCGTCGCATCGCCCGGATGCGAAATCAGCGCGTAGCGTTTCAGAAGGTCAAAAAATGTAATATGGGCGAATTTTTTGGAAAAATTAATCGTGTTTCCTTGGTACGGCACAATTCCCTTTGGGAATATCTTTTTTACAACAGCACGAAGCATTTTTTCTACGAATTCCATCTGCTCGGTCGCATCGCTATATGCTTCGTAATATTCAAGCATGGTGAATTCAGGATTATGCGTGGCGTCAATGCCTTCATTCCTGAAGTTCCGGGAAAGTTCGTACACTTTCGAAAACCCGCCCACCAAAAGCTTTTTTAGATAAAGCTCCGGCGCAATGCGAAGATACAAATCCATGCCGAGTGCCTGATGATGCGTCTTGAATGGCAGGGCTAAGGCGCCCCCCGGAAGCGTCTGGAGAATCGGCGTCTCAACTTCAAGAAAATTTTCTTTGTTTAAATATTCACGAAGCCAGGCGGTGAGAGAGGCGCGCGTGAGAAACCGAGTCCTTACTTCGGGAGACATTAATGTATCTAAATAGCGCTTTCTGAATCGTTCTTCAACATCCTGAAGTCCGTGCCATTTGTCCGGAAGCGGGCGTAAACTCTTGGCCAGCATTTTCCAGTCGCGGACGAGAATGGTTTTTTCTTTGCGCTTTGTCACAAAAAGCAGTCCGCGCACTTCTATAAAATCACCGATATCTATGGTGTCGCTAAAAAGAGAAAATATTTTCTCGTCCATTTCGTCTTTTTTAAAAAGGCCCTGGAATACTCCCGTGCCGTCAAAAAAATTAAAAAATATTAGAGCGCCTTGACCGCGGAGCGCGGTTACCCGGCCCGAGAGAGTTATTCCTTTTTTCTTTTTTGAAAGTTTTGAAAAAGAGGCGTTTGCTTCAAGAAGCGTCGCTTCGCGATTAGTCTCTATAGGATAGGCGTCAATCCCTTTCGCCTTAAGCACTTCTAATTTCTTTAAACGTTCATCTCTAAGTTCTTCTAATGAAGCCATGTGAATTAAAAATTAAAAAATAGAAAATTAAAAATTGGGATTACTCAATATCAAGAATTGTGTATTCAACGGCTCCTTTGGGGCTTTTGAAGGTTGCAGTCTCGCCTTTTTTCTTGCCAGATAAAGCCATGCCTAAAGGAGAAGTATTGGAAATTTTACCTAATCCCATGTCCGCTTCTTCGGAACCAACAATTTGAAATTTCTGATTCCCGGATCTGCCCGTTTTCTCTACCACTACAGTCGAACCAACTTCAACAGTATTTGAATGGTGTTTGGAAATAATCACCGCTCCCTTCAAAATTTGTTCAAGTTTGGCGATGCGCTCTTCAGTCCCCGCCTGATCTTCGCGCGCTTGAATATATTCGGCATTTTCTGAAAGGTCCCCCAATGACTTGGCGAATTCCAAACCATCAGCAACTTCCTTGCGTCTTACCGTTTTTAAGTGTATGAGTTCTTTCTCCAATTCCTTTCGTTTTTCCGCGCTTAAATACTCCATCCCATTAGAAGTTCTTATAACTTTTGTTTATTCTAATAAATCTTCAACCACGAAGCGCCTTACCTGTCTGCGTGTACGCACAGGCAGGCGGCTTCATTCATAGTATCTTACCCCTAATCTTAAACTTCTAACGGGACATCCTATTAGAAATTCACATAACGAAACCGCAGTGAGGCAAAGTATATCATTTGGCGTTATAAAGACAATTGATTGACAAAATAATTTATCTACTGCAAAATGTTGCGTAGATTCTAAATGGGAGACCCTAATGAGAACGTTCCTTTTTCTGTTATGTTTGGGGGTATTTTCAACTCAAGCATTCGCAATCGCTGGTCGCGTACCAACATGTGAAGAACGACAATCCGTTGAGAAATGCGCCGTAATAGAAAAAGAACAAAAACGGCGGCTGGAGGAAATGCGTGAAAAACACAAACCGCTTACTTCTGAAGAGGGAAGAATTGCGGTACTGTTTGCACTTCATTTTGTTCTTCTCACATTCGTACGAATGAGAGAATGATTTGTTTATTGTTAGTTGTTTGTTATTTATTTTAAATATTCAGGAGTATTCTCCACCATCCAATCTAGGAGCTCGCGCATGACATAAAGCCCGCCAAGCGTGTTGCCCCGCGGTCCGCGCTCCATCACCACGGCAAAGGCGTAGCGCGGGTTTTCATAGGGGAAAAATCCGGTTACCCAAGAATTAACCAATTCTTTGGAAATACCGAGTTCCGCTGTACCGGTTTTGGCGGCAATATTAACCCCCCACATATCAAGCCCCTTGGCGGTTCCTTCAGTCACTCCAAGCCGCATTCCTTCGCGGACAATATTGAAAAAATTTTTATTGATATCTATTTTCCGTTCAGTGGGTGATAATGATGTCGCCAGATGTGGAGTCAAAAGTTCTCCCCCATTAGCAATGGCCGCAACGGCGCGCGCCACCTGAATCGGCGTAACTTGAAAACCATATTGTCCGATAGCCGTGTGATAAGTATTTCCTAAAAACCATTTTTCCCCATTAAAGTTTTCCGCTTTCCAATCTGGGTTAGGAATTACCCCGTCCACTTCACCGGGCAAGTCTATTCCCGTCTCGGCTCCTAATCCAAAAAGTCGTACATATTTTTCTATTTTTTCAATTCCCAGTCCTGGCTGGTCTTGGTATCCCCCGCCGATTTCGTAAAAATAAACATCAGACGAGACTGCAATCGCACGCCTCATATCCACCAAGCCGTGCGCTTTCCAATCATTAAATACTGATTTCTTATCTGGAAAATATGGATTCTGAATTGAAATCGAGCCCGTAGAGAGTATTTCTTTCCAAGGCGTAATAATTCCTTCGGCAAGCGCCCCTATAGCCAGATATGGCTTCACTATAGAGCCAGGGGTGTATAGTCCCGACACCGCGCGATTTAAAAATGGTTTTCTATTATCGGAAATAAGCGCATTAATTGCTTTAGTATTTCCACCGTCGGAAAGCAAATTGGAATCATATCCGGGGTAACTCACGATGGCTAGAATCTCCCCATTTTTTACATCCATAATGATGCCGGCACCGCTTTTAAATCCGATTTGATCTGCCAAGAGATATATTAATTCATAAAATTTTTCTTGTATGCGCGAATCTATAGAAAGAGTTAGATTTTGCCCATTTTTCGGCGGCAAGGTTATGCCCTCGGAAACTACCTCGCCGGTTGCATTAATTTCCATAAGCTTTGACCCATTCTCGCCTTTTAAAAATTCATTATATGAATTCTCTATGCCGTCGCGCCCGAAAATTTCCTTCTGCCAATAATTACCGCTCTCATCGGCTCTTGGGTGGCTGACATATCCCACTATATTGGCAAGTCCAGGGATGTTTTTATATGCCCGAGAATATAACTGGGTACAATGTTTCGACGTCGTTCGGACACCCTGAAAATGAATACATTTTCGCGGTGCTCCTCGCTCGTCGAAATAAAAGGTATTTTGCTCTTTACTTCCCTTGTTCCAGGCCAGTTCGACTTGATTGCGGTCATAAATGACGCCCCTATCGCCGAAAATTGGAATTTCAAGCAGACGATTGTTTTCGCTTTTCTGCTTAAAACTTTCTCCCTCTACTACCTGAAGAAAAAAAACTCTTCCTAAAAAAACAAGAAGTGCCAGAAAAAAAAATCCGCCAAGAATAAATATGACCGACCTTGAGATTGGCCTCTCCAGACGCCCCTCAAATTGCTGTGTATCAAACTCGGGGCTGTTGCGCGAATCGAGAAAAATCTCGTCTGGCGCGATTTCGTGATTAAAAT
>JBBTVL010000001.1:15542-31720 GCA_038063255.1 Patescibacteria group bacterium
ATGGCATAGTTAATTTTATTGTTTTTCTATTTCCACAAAACGAAGCGATTGAAAAGACACCGGAGCTTCAACTAAAATTTCCATAAAAGGGTCGCGGGGGTCCTCCGTTACCTTTACGACATATCCTAAAATAGAACGCTTAAGTGCTGGGGCCGTCACAGCATCCCCTTCTATTACTGGGATAGCTTTAGGCAAAACTCCCTCAAAACTTCCTCCTCCGCGCCCAATGAGCTTGACAGAGGTATCATTCTCACCGATGCGCGCGTCAAATTCCTGCCCAGGAGTTGAGAAAAGCGAGACTAGAGAAGTATCGGTATATACTTTTTCTACCGTTCCCAAAAGCGTATCGCCGTTCGCAAATACGCGGCTTCCGGAACGAACTCCGAGGTTTTCACCCGCATCAATTACAAGAGTGTCGTAGGGGGAACGGCTTGGACGAGTGAGAACTTGCGCCAAAAGAAGATGTCTTCCTCCTTTTCTACCAAAAATTTCCTTAAGAGCGTTATTTTCTTGCTCTATTAATTGATACTCTTTTAATTCTGAATCTCGATCGCTTAGTTTTCCTTTCAGTATTTCATTTTCATTGGAAAGTTCGGAATTTTCCTTAAAGGCCACGCGGTAAGCATCTATATTTTTTACTACTGCGCTTTCAGGGCCGGATAATGAGAGATACAGAGATGACATTCCCCCCGCCAGACGATCCAGCGAAGAAGGCACGAAAAAGAAAAATGAAAAAATGAGCGCAATTATTAAAAAGGGAATAAAAAGACGTTCAGTTTTGCTTTCTATTTTTTTATCTCGGCGGTAAATCATCTTGAGAATCAATTAGCACATCGCGATAAGTATCCATGTCTTCTAAAATTATCCCAGTACCGCGCGCCACGGCCGAGAGCGGGTCTTCGGCTATATAAATTGGAATTTTAAGCGTGCTCTTTAAAAGCTCGGCCAATCCTTGGATGAGCGCCCCGCCGCCGACAAGCACTATGCCTCGGTGCATTATGTCGGAAAGAATTTCCGGCGGAGTATCCTCCAGCACTTCTTTGACGGAATCGACGATATTCCCGATTGACTGTGCGATAGATTCGCGGATATCGGAATCAGTGATTATAACCTCGCGCGGAAGCCCTGTAATTAAGTCACGCCCTTTGACAGACGCTTCCATGTGCCCGTCAGGTATTACCGAACCGATGGCAATCTTGACGTTCTCGGCCGTTTTTTCGCCGATTAATATTTTAAATTCATCGCGAAGGTAAGAAATAATATCTTGATTGAGGCGGTCGCCGGCAATTCTTAAATTCTTTGAGCGGACAATGCCGGCGAGCGATATGACGGCTATGTCGGTGGTGCCGCCGCCGATATCTATAATCATCGAGCCAACCGGGTCTTTGGTTGGAAGCCTGATGCCGATGGCGGCGGCCATCGGTTCCTCTACAATATGCACTTCCCTGGCGCCGGCGTTCCGTGCCGCGTCATAAACGGCGCGCGTTTCCACATTGGTAATGCCGGACGGAACGCCAACCACCACGCGCGGTTTTATGAATTTGGGAGCCATTTTACCCGCCTTATTTATCAAATAAGAGAGCATTTCCTCCGTAACTTCAAAGTCGGAAATGACGCCGTCTACCAGAGGGCGCAAAGCGACAATGTGCGAGGGCGTGCGCCCGAGCATCTCTCGCGCCTCGACTCCGACTGCTACCACTTGGCCGGTTTTTTGGTTAATGGCAACAACTGACGGCTCGTTGATGACAACGCCCTGCCCGCGCAAATAAACTAGCGTGTTGGCAGTTCCTAAATCTATGCCGATATCATTTGAAAAAAGTGAATAAAATTTATCTAGCACGGGAAAATTAAAAATTTAAAAATAAAAATTGAAAAACTAGTTATGCTGTTTTACTAACGCAATCAGTTTATCTTCCGTAACTATCACACCTTTTTGATCTTTACGTCCCTTTAATTCAATCCCTCCCGAGGCAATACTTTTCTCGCTCACCACCGCGCGATACGGAATCCCTATCAAATCGGCGTCGGCAAATTTTTCTCCGGCGCTTGTGCCTTTTCTTTCATCATAGAGTACTGTAATCCCCTCTTTTTGCAAGACGCTATAGAGATTGTCCGCTTCTTTTTTGATATCACTTTTCTCCCCGGAAAGCTCAATCAGATGGACTTGGTACGGGGCAACACTGTCCGGCCAGACTATTCCCCTCTCATCAGACATTACTTCGACTATAGCGCCCATCAAGCGCCCGAGGCCTATACCGTAACATCCCATTATTACCGGTTTTTCGTTCCCCTCTTTGTCCTTGAAAGTAAGGTTGAAGGGTTCGGAGTATTTGGTTTTGAGCTCGAAAATATTGCCGACTTCTATCGCCCTTTCTTCTTTTAATTTACTGCCACCGCAACCTGGGCAGGACTTCTCTTCGGTGTGTATTTCCTTATTAACGGCCATTTTGCATTTTTCGCAGAGATAAATCGTGTCTTCACCGGCGGGAGCAAGCGTCTGAAATTCGTGGGAATATTTTGAAAAAGTACCACCCGAGCCGAATGTGATATATGTTCGCTCTCCAATTCCCGCGCGATTAAAAATATTTTTATATGCAATTTTCATCACTTCGTAATATTTCGCAAGGTCTTTTTCATCAGCGTGAAAGGAATAAAGGTCTTTCATAAGAAACTCGCGCCCACGAAGAATTCCTGATTTGGCGCGAAGCTCCATGCGAAATTTATTTTGAATCTGGTAAACATACATCGGTAAATCCCGATAGGAAGAGATAAATTGTTTGACAAGCGGAACAACGACTTCTTCGTGGGTGGGGCCGAGCGCGTTCTCGCGACCGGAACTGTCTTTCACTTTGTAAAGGTCAGTCATCGTGCTCCATCGTCCGGTCGTCTCCCAATTTTCTTTGGGCTGAAGCGTAGGCATTAGAAGTTCCTGTCCGCCGGCCTTATCCATTTCATCGCGGATAATATTTTCAATATTTTTAAGAACTTGAAGTCCCAATGGCAAATATGTATAAACGCCGGACTGGAGTTTGTCGATAAATCCCGCCTGAATCAAAAGACGGGCGTTTTTTGAAACTTCGTCCTGCGGGGCTTCTTTTCTAGTCTTAGTGAAAAGTTGAGATTGCAACATAAAGCTATTCTATCGTGATTTTAATTAGAAACAAAATGATTTGACAAAATAATAAAAGTATATTATTATACTAGAGGATATTTTACTGGGGGCCCAAAATGGACACCAAAGAGTTCTTAGAGTATCTTGAATATTTACATATAGCACACCGCTTTGAAACGGAGAAAGACTGCGAAAAAAAAGCAACCCGATTAATTTCCGCCTTTGTAAAAAAAATGGCTGAAAGAAAAAGGCAGTCTGTTTGGATTAGAAGAAGCTCTTAAGAAAGCGGATCTCGAGCTAACACCGATGGACACTATAGGAGGAGAGAGATTTTTTGATGAAATGATGAAAAAAGTGCGTGAACGTTGTATTCAAAAAGTAATCACTATCGGGCAAAAACAGCTTCATTAACGCTACCACATGGTGGCATGTTCTTTTTCAATGAACCGGTGACCCTGCAAAAGATAGCTGAAATATGCACCATCCTATGTAAGCATTTATCTCCTTCGTTGACAAGCTACGAAGTAAAGAACTAGGGGAGCGGCTCGTTGTAACAACGAGCCGCTTTTTATTTCACCAAAATTTTAGAAATATCGTGATAGGTCACCACCAGCATTAGTACGATGAGAAGCACGAATCCAACCGCGTTTATAGCGTTAGTAATTTTATAAGAGATCGGCCTCTGAATAATACTTTCAATAAGAATAAAAAATGCCCGTCCGCCGTCTAGCGCCGGAAATGGCAGTAAATTAAGTACCGCCAGATTGACCGAAATTAGGGCAACGAAAGAAATTAAATAAGCGAATCCGAATTGCGATGCTGTGCCGACAAGGCCTACGATACCGACAGGTCCAGTGAGTGAAGTTATTTTCGCCTCCCCTACTACCGCTTTTTTTGCCAAATCATACAATGCTTCTACTGTGCGCAAAGTAAGCACGACCGTCTGCCTGCCGCCTTCAAAGAGGGCTCGGTGGATAGGGAGAGTGACCTTGCCTATCATCTCAAAAGAAACGCCGATGGCGGGCTTTTCTTTTATAATGCCGGAAACGGCCGTTAGAACTGCCACTTTTGTTACACCATTTGCTTCTTCATATGAAATTCCCAATTTTTGATCTCCGTGTGTAGAAATAAATTCTCTAGTTAATTCTGGATTAGTAATGTTTGCGTTAATAATATTTGAGTTTTTATCAAGAGTTCCTAGCTCTTTAATTTTATCGCCCGGCTTTAACCCCGCTTTGGCCGCCGGAGAATCAGGAAGAACTTGCGTAATGGTAAGCGCGACATTACTAAACCGTGCGCCTTTCGGAGCGCCATCGAGAGGCGCGGGCATGCCGATTAGAAACCCGATGCTAAAAAGAATCCAGGCTAAAAGAAAGTTAAAAAGAACGCCGGCAAGCACTATCCATGCTTGCACTAAACGAGGCCTTGCGGTAAGGCTTCGCGCTCTATCGAGGCCGGCAAGAGATTCATCGTTTGGATCTTCGCCGAAAATTTTTACAAATCCGCCGAAAGGCAGAAAGTTTATGGAATAGCGCGTTTCGCCACGAGTCCAAGAGAAGATTTTCGGCGGGAAGCCGATGGCGAATTCGTCCACCCTTACCCCGGCTTTTTTGGCAGCAATAAAATGCCCGAATTCATGGGCAACAATAAGCACTAAAAGTATTATTAAAAATAAAATTATTGACACAAAATTAGTATGGAGTATAGGGTATAGCGTATAAAATACAAAACCCGTGATTCATGTTCTCCTACTCTATACTATATACACCATACTCATCCAAGGACTTCCTTCTCTTTCTTTTCAAAAATTGCTTCCAGTTTTTTATGGGCATCGTCTACAATTTTTTGAAGCTCCTCTTTCCCTTTAAACTTTTCGTCTTCCGGCATTTTCCCGGCTCGCTCCTTTTCTTGAATGTCGTTCCATACTTTCTCCCGCTCCCCCCGCACGGATACTCTCGCTTCTTCTAGTTTTTCTTTAAGTATTTTTATAAGTCCAATGCGGCGCTCGGTGGTCAGCTGGGGAAACGAAACACGAATGCCGGTGTCATCAACAGAAACAGATAATCCCAAATTAGCCGCCATTATCGCCTTTTCAATATCTTTAACTTGGGTCTTGTCCCACGGCACAATCTTAAGCGTTCTGGGGTCTTCCGTAGCAATAGTAGCCACATGGCTAATGGGCATTCTGCTTCCATATACTTCAATAGAAACAGTATCAAGGACGACTGATGTGGCACGGCCAGTGTTAAAACCGCCGTATTCGTGTTTTAGCCATTCTTCCGCGTCGGTCGCTTCTTTTTTAAATTTAGAAAAATCGTAAGACATTAATGGGTAGTATAAAGTATAAAGTATTAAGTAGGAAGTCAGGAATTAGGGAATAGCTTTTTAGATTTTTAATACATAGATCGGACCTATGGGGACCCCTGTACCGCACAAAACGATATTTGATTATTTCCTTATTGTCTAATTCGCTCGAATTAGACAATAAGGAAATCCAAACAATCTATTTTCTTATTCGCTCCAATTAGAAAATAGATAGGAAACAGGTAGATTTAAAGAAGTGAGATAATCCGACGGGCGGATTCTGGTAAGTTCGGGGCAATACGGTAAAACATTTGTAAACTTCGCTGTTCTCTATCCAAAATATCGGCCGAGGTAAGCGTGCTAAGGTGCTTTGATGTCGCTGTGAAAGATAGTTTAATCTCACTTGCAATATCACCAACATTGGCCTCTTTCTCATTTTTAATAAATCTCAAAATCGCCAAACGCCTCCTGTTGGCCAGCGCTTTAAGAGACCGTTCCATTTCTTTCTCTTTCATATGTTTATTATATCATCTATTGTCTAATTCGAGCGAATTAGACAATAGATGAAATTCGCAAGGTTTATCCTTAAGATTCAGCCTTGTGGAAGTACAAGTAGCGTATATTCCAAGATTAATTTTACCGATGGGGCGCGGTCGTTGAGATATCCTCTGCATTTTGTAAGTTCTTCAAAAAGTCGGATGTTTTTGGTCGTTACTTTTTCTTTCTCATGAAGCGCTTTCACGAATTGATCAAGTAACAGGGTTGCGCGAGTTTTGTTTTTTTCTTCAATAATATCTTTTATAGTATCGTCACGAAGTCTCTCCCCCGGGCTTAACTTTAATAATTTTTCTGCTAATGTTCTGATTTCAACATTATCGGTTTGTGTAATCGCTATTCTCGAAAGACGCGAGAGAAGCGTCGGTAAAAGTGTTTCCCCTTTCTGGGTGATAATAAAAAAATGTGTATCGGGAGTTGGCTCTTCAAAAAGCTTAAGAAGCGAGTTTTGCGCTTCGCGAGTGAAAAAGTGAGCACCTATGACAAAGATTTTCTTGCCTCCGGAAAATGATTTGCGTGAGGCCATTTCCTTAAGCCCCCGCGCATCGTCAATTGTCAGCGTTTCCATTTCTTGAACAATCACATCAGGATTTCCAACCGGTTCTATTTTAAGTGCATCTTTAAAAAAAACTTTGAGCTCGGGAAGGGCCGCCACATACTCCCCCTCAATTAAATAAGCATGGTGAAGAAATTTGTCTTTTTTGTAAGTTTCTTTGAGTGCTTTCATGGGCCAATTTTATAACGTTTTTCTGATTACCACGAATTATTGACAAATAATAAATATAATGTATTATACTAGGAGTGTAGCATCCCCTACAAAAACCCCTCAATCCAAACACTCACTTGCGAAAGTGGGCTTTACTTAAAGGGAACATTTATGGAGAAGTTCTTTGCGATTTGTGCTCTTTGCTTTACAACAATATCTTCAGCTGGTTGGATTCAAGCGCCACCGCCAGATAACTTCAAAGAATTATGGGAGTGGCGAGAGAAAAACCTTAGCTGTATCGTAGGTCTCTCAGAATCGGGCAATACAATTCGTTTTCATCAAGTTGAGACGATTGACCCAAAGGCAACTATTCCGGGTAGCAAAACACTACTCGTCATACGGCTTCCCGACGGCAGACTTTTGCAACGAATGACGAAAATCGGCGAGATTCATGCTGACACGATAAAACTCAAGTGGTACCTTGAGGAGGCGCGCTTTGACAATGGGTCAACTGAAACAACACGTGAGCTTAGTTTATCAAGCTTAGTGAACAACCCATGTACTGACAGATTGGATTCGCTTCCCTCCATTTTTCTAAGGGAACGGCTGAAGACCTTCCTTGGTCTTTAATCCGGAGCCAGTGATTGCGTACAGCAACACTGGTTTTTTGTTTTGTTTTGTATTTTCCTATTTTATAGACTAAGAACTATTAACTAAAAACTACCTTTTAGCAATAATACTCTTCTTATATGTATCCAAATGTTCAAGTGCAATACCGGTGCCTTTGGCCACGCAGAAAAGTGCATCATCGGCAAGAATAGCTTTGACACCAGTGCGGCGGAAAACCAGTTCCGGAAAATTACGTAACAGGGAGCTTCCGCCGGTCATAATGATCCCGCGGTCAATAATATCAGCCGAAAGTTCCGGCGGAGTTTCTTGAAGCACATCTTTCATGGCTTTAATCATAACGCGCAATTCTTTATCAATTGCCTTGACGATTTCGTTGGTGGATATTTCCACGGAACGCGGGAGTCCGACGATAAAGTCGCGCCCCTTAATAATCATTTTCATCTCGTCTTCCACAGGAATAGCCGAGCCGATTTTTATTTTTACATCTTCGGCAGTTTTATCGCCAATGCCTAAATTAAAATTTTTCTTAATGTGATCGGCGATGGCG
The DNA here is from genome assembly GCA_038063255.1 of Patescibacteria group bacterium. GTDB lineage: Bacteria > Patescibacteriota > Minisyncoccia > Phycocordibacterales > VMEP01 > JAUYLU01. The sequence goes on from JBBTVL010000001.1 coordinate 23,397, forward strand.
TGGTCAATGCGATTGCCCGCGCATTTGACGGAAGTTGAAGCCACAATCCCGCCGAGTGAAATCACCGCCACATCGGTCGTTCCACCGCCGATATCCACAATCATGTACCCGTGGGCCTCGTGAATCGGAATTCCGGCGCCGATTGCCGCCAAAATCGGCTCTTTGACCACATAAGCATTCTTGGCACCGGCTTTGATTGCGGCTTCCACCACCGCGCGCCGTTCGGTTGAAGTAACGCCGGCCGGCACGGAAACCATAACTTCCGGCCTAAATACATTCCATCGGCCTAGCGCCTTTCTCATGAAATAACGAAGCATCGCCTCCGTCACGCGATAGTCGGCAATCACGCCGTCTTTCATTGGACGATAAGCAATAATATTGTCGGGAGTTTTACCAATCATGTCTTTGGCCTCAACGCCAACAGCTAAAATTTTATTGTCCTGTTCCGACACGGCCACCACCGAGGGCTCGTTTAATACAACTCCTTTGCCCGGCACAAACACCAGCGTGTTGGCGGTTCCAAGATCAATCCCAAGTTTTCTAATAAAAAATGACATCTAATTTTTGACACGGACTATATCAACGCCTATTTTCTTTAAGCGCTCTTCTATTTTTTCATAGCCACGATCAATGTTGTAAACATTATGTACAACAGACTCCCCTTTGGCAACGATAGCAGCAATAACGAAAGCAAGCCCGGCCCGTAAATCTGGGCTCTCGAGCACTCGACCGCTAAGCTCTGTCGGCCCTTTTACCATAATTCGATGCGGGTCCCATGTTTCTGTGGTTGCCCCCATGCGCGCCAGTGACTCTGTATAGTTGAGTCGTCCTTCAAAAATTGTCTCAAAAACTAAACTTTCGCCTTTTACTTGTGTTAAATATACAACCATTGGCGCTTGAAGATCAGTTGGGAATCCTGGATACTCGTGCGTTTTTACAGAAACACTTTTAAGATTTTTATTTTTTACTCCATTCCCTTTTATAATAATATTTGTCTTTCCAGTTTTTATTTTTACTCCAGATAATTCTAAAAGCTGAATTAGTGATTCAACATTAACTGGATTACAATCAACAATTTCGATGTTTTTCCCCGCGAGCGCCCCCAAAATAAGAAAACTCCCAGTTTCAATTCTATCTGGCATTATTTTAAAACTACGTCCCCTCATTTGAAGTAACGAACCGCCTTTTATTTCAATCGTTGTAGTACCAGCTCCTTTGATTTTTGCTCCACCTTTAGAAAGAAAATCCGCCAAATGTTTTATTTCTGGCTCAAGCGCAGCGTTTTTAAGAACAGTTTTCCCTTTTGCCAAAACGGCGGCCATCATAAAAGTTTCTGTAGCCGTTACACTCTGTTGTTTAAAAAATATCCGAGCGCCGCGAAGTTTTCCGGCCTTAGCGCTTATCCTGTACCAGTCTTTCGTTCCTTTCTTCGAAACGCGAACCGATGCTCCCATTTTCTCAAAACCTTCAATAAACAAATCTATGGGCCGTGCCCCGATGACGCAGCCACCCGGATGCGGGAAACTTACTCTGCCGAAGCGGGAAAGCATGGGGCCGGTCGCAACAATCGAGGCGCGCAGGCGCTTGGATATCTCGTGGTCGAGTTCTCCATCTTTTTTCATTCCTCCAGTCTTTATTCTGTATTCCCCCTTTTTTAATTCGTCTGCCTCCGCCCCACTCGCTCGGAGAAGGTCGCGCATCCTGTAAACGTCTTCAATAGAAGGAACATTTTTAAGTTTTACGGAATCATTAAATAAAACAGAGGCGGCCATCAGTTTGAGGGCGGCATTCTTTGCGCCATTAACCCTGATTTTTCCAGAGAGAGTTTTTTTGCCCCCAAGACCGTTTACCACGAATCTGTCGCTGGTTTTTTCCTGCATAGGGCAATTGTACTCTGTATTTTTCACTCTACCAAACAAATTGACAAAGTATTAAAATAATGCGATAGTTAGAACGGAAAACCCACAAGGAGAGTACCTTGGAACAATTAGATTGGAAAAAACGCCAGTTTGTTTTGTCCGTCGTTGTAATCGGCGCGGCCCTTGTTGTATTCGTCGGAATGGGTGCGCGGGCGGTGTATTGGAATGAAGCGGAACAATCGCCCATTCTCAAGGGTGGGGAAGAATCGTTCGCCATCAGTACAAAGCCGGGAAGTGACAAATGCCTAACGGTAAAAGATATTTCCCACATCTCAAACTCTTTTTTTTTGATGAATCCGAGCTGGGAATCGGCATCAAGGAAAGCAGAATCTGAGATTAAAGATGGGTGCACCAAAAGTGTAACTATCTTCCTTAAGCCGAGAGAAAGAAGGAAATTGTTTAATGTCGGCGGTGCCATCAAGGTTTCGGGGGTTACGCCGAAAGTGTCAGAAAAAGACGAGGAACTGTTCAAGTGCTATTTCAGTAAAGGGAGCTCTCTCACGGAAAATGAACCGCTGGATTTCATGCACGACTTCTACAGCGAAAAAAATGGGGAAGAAATAATTGAGGTTTTGATCAAGAAATCTCCGAACCTCAAGGTAGAAGCTTTTTGTGTTTTTTACCGAAATCCATCGTTCCAAAGAAATCGTTATACGAAGCCCCGTACCGCCATCGCAAAATGGTCGCGGGGTTTTTTCTTTTATTCTTATCCGTTGCTATGATGTAAATATGAATTTCTAAGGGACTTGTCCTGCCTGCCTGCCGGTAGGCAGGTTAGAAGTTGACTACAAATATTGATATTATGAAAAACGAAGCCGAAGGCGCTTCGCTCAAATATATATGCTTACTAATATAATAAGTATGGACTTCTAATAGGATGAAAATCGTAGAAGTTATCCCATTTACAAAAGGCGCCGGAGAACCGCTTTCTTACTTCACCGCGCAAGAAATAGACTCCGGTATGATTGTTTCTATTCCTCTTCGAAAAAGAGAAGTATTCGGCCTTGTAGTGAGTACTGGCGATGTGCGCGATGAGAAGGGCATGGTTCGCGCATCTCCCTACGCTCTTAAAAAAATAAAGAAAATAATAGGGCCGAGTATTTTTACACAAGAATTTATTGAGGGAGCTAAAGAAGCTGCACAATTTTTTGCGTCCTCGCCGGGCGAGATAATAGACCAAATTGTCCCGCAGGCGATTTTTGAAAAATATAAAGAGCTTTTAACTGCCAAAACGGAAAGAAAAAAAGAGGCGGAATTCAAGCTTGAAAAATTCGCCTTTCAACGGGAGTTCGATGAACGGCTAATATTCTACAAAACTCTGATTCGCACGGAGTTCGCGCGGGAAAATTCAATTCTCATTATTTTGCCGACTATTGAGGGCGTTTTATTTTTTGCCGACGAACTTTCACGCGGAATCGAAAGGTATGTATATTCAATGCACAGCGGGCTAAGCAAGAAAGAAATAGTGGTTCGTTACAACAAGGCCACCTTAGAATCGCATCCCGTGCTTATATTAAGCACGCCGTATTTTATTTTCATGCATCGTCCCGACCTTCGTACTCTTGTTGTGGAGCAAGAATCATCGGGAGCGTACTATACGCAATCCAGGCCATACCTCGATCTCCGTGTTGTCGCCGAAATCCTGGCAACATTACGGCGGCAAAAAATAATTTTTGCCGATACAATTCTTTCGGTTGAGACGCTTTCCCGCCATGAAGGAAATGAGCTTCTTGAACTCTACCCGCTCAAATGGCGCATTGAATCAAGTGCTGAAGCACGCATCATCGACCAAAGAGCAGGCGGGCAAGAATTTCACCTAATCGGCGGGGAAACAAAAAAAGAAATAAGGAAAGCGTTTCTGGCGCAAGGACGAGTCTTTGTGTATACGGTGCGCCGCGGACTCCGTCCGATTACGCTCTGCAATGATTGCGGTACGACGCTTACATGCGCCAACTGCAGTTCTCCTTTGGTTCTTCATGGGAGAGAAAAGGGCGGGGCCAGGGTATTCGTCTGTCATAAGTGTAAAATAAAACGGAGCGCCGACTCAAAATGCCAACACTGCGGCGGATGGCGGCTTGTAGCGCTAGGTTACGGCAGTGAAAGCGTGTACCAGGAATTAAAAAATTTATTCCCTGAAACGGCGATTTCAATAATCGATAAAGACACTGCCAAAACGCCCCGGCAAGCAAAGAAAAAAGTGAAAGATTTTGAATCAAAGAAAGCGGGAATTTTGGTAGGCACGGAATTGGCGCTTCAATATCTCACAAAACCGCTCGACACTATTGTCGTGGCTTCAATTGATTCACTATTCAATATTCCTTCATTCAGAATAAATGAAAAAATATTTCATATGATTAACGCCTTGCGGCAGAAAAGCCAACGGCTTTTCTTAATTCAAACGCGCTTAAAAGACACGCGCATGCTGGCCTCCGCGCTTTCTGGAAACATCATGGCGTTTTATCGAGAAGAAATGAAAGAGAGAAACTTGTTCCACTATCCCCCAGAATCAAGAATAATCAAACTCACGCTCCAAGGGAAAAAGGGAGTTATAGAGAGGGAGGGGGCGGAAATTGAAAGATTGCTTGCGTATTACGCGCCGGAGAGATTCAGCGCTTTCATTTTAAAAATAAAAAATCTCTATCGAATACATATCGCGCTTCGTTTGCCACGCGCCTCATGGTCACTTCCTACGCTTCTTCCTAATGGAACAATAGACGAAGAATTATCAAAAAAATTGCGCGCGCTTCCTCCGTCTGTCGCCGTACGCGTTGATCCGCAGGATTTACTTTAATACTCTATATCCATGCATATATTAGTGGACAGAAAACACAAAGTGCTGCGCCAAATTGCAGAAGAAGTGCCGCTCCAAGAAATCGGAACGCCTCGTTTGCGCAAAATACTGAAAGATATGAAAAAATCTCTCCACGCCGAAGACGACAGCGTTGCTATTGCCGCACCGCAGATAGGAGTGCCACTTCGTATTTTTATCGTCTCGGGAAGGGCCTTTGAACTTGGGAAATATGAGGGTATGTACGAACCTGAAGAAAAAAACAGTGCGCGCAAGAAAAAAAAGGTGACCCCAGATTTAGTGTGCATTAATCCAAGAATAAAAAATGAGTCGAAAGATAGCACCTTTATGATAGAGGGATGTCTGTCGCTAAGATGGCTTTACGGAAGCGTAAAACGCAAGAAAAAAATAACAATCGAGGCATGGAGCGATACTGGAAAAAAATTCACGCGCGGAGCCAGCGGGCTTCTTTCGCAAATCTTTCAGCACGAAACGGACCATCTTGACGGCGTTTTATTTACCGATAAAGCGCGCGAAATTGAAAACATTCCGCCGGAACTTCAGAAAAAACATGCACACAAGTAAACCAAAAATTGCCTTTTTCGGCACACCAGATTTTGCCGTCATTATATTGAGCGAGCTAAAAAAGAAGGGAATCATTCCGGAGCTAATAATCACTGCGCCAGATAAGCCCAAAGGAAGAGGCATGAAACTTACTCCCCCGCCCGTTAAGGTTTGGGCCGAAGAAAACAATATTGAATATATTCAACCAGAAAAACTTGACCCTGATTTTCTCTATAGACTAAAGACTACAAACTACAGACTATTCATCGTCGCCGCTTACGGAAAAATTTTAAAAAAAGAGATTTTGAAGATTCCCCGGCACGGAACGCTTAATGTTCATCCATCGCTTTTGCCAAAATTCCGTGGTCCGTCTCCTATTGAGGGCGCGATACTTAGAGGAGAAAAAGAAACTGGAGTGACAATAATGCTTCTTGACGAAGAAATGGACCATGGAGGAATAATTAAAAATGAAAAATTAAAAATTAAAAGTGATATAAAAGCGCCAGAGCTTGAAAAGGAATTGGCGCGTATGGGGGGGAAATTACTCGCCGAAATAATTCCGCAGTGGCTGGAGGGAAAAATTAAAGCGCACGAACAAGACCACACACAAGCCACTTACACTAAAAAAATAACTAAAGAGGACGGTCTTATAGACCCCGCCGGAGACGGAGAAACAAATTGGAGGAAATTCCGTGCTTTCTATGGCTGGCCGGGAACATATTTTTTTACGAAGAAAAAAGGCAAGAAAATAAGGGTTATCGTAAAAGACGCATCGTTTGAAAAAGGCGAATTTATAATACATCGCGTCCTACCGGAAGGAGGACACGAGTTGGATTACGAGATTTTTAAAAAGGTTATTTAACAGTCGTGCTCTCCATTACTACATCTTCAACTGGCTGGTCGTTCGGGCTCGTTTTTACATTTTCAATTGCCAAAGCGATATCCATTCCCCTCACAACTTTCCCAAAAACCGTATAGCTTGGAGGAAGCGGGGCTTCCGGACTCGCCGTCACTATAAAAAACTGGCTGCCGTTCGTATTCGGCCCTGAATTTGCCATGGCCAGAGTGCCTTGCGGATATTTTTCTTGTCCGGTCAATTCATCGGCAAAACTATAGCCCGGTCCGCCTGTTCCCCAAAGCTGTTTCTTTGAATCATCTCTGGAAAGCAGGTCCCCGCCCTGAATCATAAATCCCTTAATGACGCGGTGAAATTTTGTGCCGTTATAAAATCCAACACCTGCCAGTTTTGTAAAATTAGTTACTGTGTTCGGGGCTTTGTCTCCCAAAAGCTCAATTTCAATCTCCCCTTTATTCGTTTTTATTATGATGTGGGGTCTATTCATATTATTTTCTTGTTTTGTCGTATCTACTAAATTATTTTCTGTTCCTTTATTTTTTATATTTCCCAACCAAACATAAAGTCCGAGAGTAACAACAATAATTATGATAACTGTAATTATACTTTTTATATTCATATTAATTCTTCCGGCGCGGCATCCGCGGTAATCTTGTAAATCGCTTCCATTTAAACTTGCCAAATCCCTTAATAATATCCTTAACCACTATCGCCCCGCGACGGAAAAGTGTGCGCTTTTTGTCTTTATGCGAGACAATCTCGCGCTCTATTTCTTCTTTAGCGTCATCAATAGCTGCGTAAAGGTCTTCCTGTTCTGATACTGTTCTAAAATCCTGATGCGGGGAATAAACATTAATCTCCGCCATAAATATTTCTCCTTGCTTGTGATGACGGCTGATTTTTCCAACTTCCACCTCTATTCGCACCCCCGTATTTTCCGCACCAAGAAGTTTTTCTAATGGTGCTAGGCGCTTTTCTATATACTGTTCAATCGCACCGGTAAGTGGAAGGTTGGTCGCCTGAATTTTTATGTGCATGGAAACGCTTTTTTAATTATTAATCTCCTTTAATTATATCAACACTCTAAACATAATTAAAGTTAAATTTTTTCAATTCGTATAAGCTTAACACCGCTTCTGTGTCCGTTTACAATCCGTACCGCGCCCCTCAAAACCTTGAACTCCTGCGAAATAAGATAGCACACTCGCCGATTGGCCATATTGCGCTCCGCTTTTTCACGCACGGAAATTTCATATTCACCTTGTGTTATTTTTAAAAACTTTTCTTTTTTGGCGCCGGGAGTGACGCGCACGCGCATGTACATCCCATTAGAGGCAGGTCGCGTTCGTAGTCCCCTGCGCGTGATTATTATTAAAAAGTTTACTTATTACTGTCACAATATTTATTATACATAATTTACTCGACCGCGCCTGCCTGCCGGTAGGCAGGGCCTCTAACGGGATACATTTTATATTCTTAGAGATTCTAAATAATCAACTATAGCGTTTTCTCCATATATAGAAATATCGCGCTCGCTGTCTATAAGATACGGCACTTGGCGTTTTCCTCCTTTAGCAATAAGCTCCTCTGCTACTCCCTCATCGGCAATACTTTTTTCCGTATATGGAATGGCGAGCTCTCCGATTCGGTTCTTAACTTTTTCGCAATAAGGACAATCTAGCTTGGTGTAGATAATAATCATATTATGATTATACACCCGATACATTTTTGCGAAAAACCGCTTTTTTTGTTAACATTTCCCCATATTCCGCGGCCCGCCTCGCTGAGACAAGCTAATCAGCGAGCCCGCCTTGCCATCGAGGCAGGTCGAGGCGGGTCAGCCTCGGCTAGCCGAAGGGCTAGACGGGTAGCTCAGAATAAAATGACTGCCTACGTATATATTTTAAAAAGCGAGAAAGTCGCTAAAACTTATGTAGGAAGCACCTCCGACTTAGATCGTAGAGTGTATGAGCATAATTCTGGGTTGAGTACATTCACGAAACGGTATATGCCGTGGAAGTTAGTGTATTCCGAAGAATGTGAGAATATTGCTCTTGCCAGAGAAAGAGAGCATTATTTCAAAAGTACTGCTGGTAGAAGATTTCTCCGAAAGAACAATATCATTCCGCGGTAGCTCAGTGGTAGAGCGAGCGACTGTTAATCGCTTGGTCGTAGGTTCGAATCCTACCCGCGGAGC
>JBBTVL010000002.1:0-2066 GCA_038063255.1 Patescibacteria group bacterium
GTGCGGGTAGCGAGAATCGAACTCGCATATCGAACTTGGAAGGTTCGCATTCTACCATTAAACCATACCCGCGATATTTTCATTTCAAAACTTCATCTATCCATGCATTAATTTTTCTCGACAGATATACCCCAAATTTTTTTTCGCCAAGACTCCTAATACTTAGATGAGCAGTACCATATGGCAATTTCCCTCTCTTTGCAAGTGTTTTATTAGTTCGCTTATCAACTTGCGATTTCTGAAACTGCTTCTCTGGTAGATCAACTGAATTAGACCAAAAACGAATGGATTTTCTTAAGTCAGTATCGGGATACAAGTGAAGTCTTATTCGAAAATTGGCGTTTCTCAAACCACAAATATCTTTAAACCATTTTATGGCAAATTTTATTATATCAGGATTTGAATTTATTACTCTGACAATTTGGTGAGTCTTTGTTCCTTCGCCTATATAAATACCGAGGCCTAGCATGAAAATATCTCTCTTTGTAAGTTCCCCTATATCTTCTTTTGATTCTTTTTTAGCCTCCATAATTGACTCATTTTTTATTCTGTTTTTAGCCCGGGAGGATGCGGCGCGGGCATTACCAATTTTTAAAATAGTTTCTCGGTTTGGTTTATATGAAACACCTGAAAGCCAGTAGCTAAGAGTGCTTTTTGAAACAGGAACTTTTTTCAGAATATAACTATATGAATAGCCAATTCTTCTCAAATATATGGCTTTCTCTTTTCTATCTAAATTGGAGAGCATAGTATAATTATAGCACACCGAATATACAATGACAGTCCAATTATAATCGCATAGTATGTCTTGTGTTAATATTTACTGCACAATGTCTAATCTTTTCTTAGCTTTAAAATCCAAACTACTCGTTCCTATCCTCATTGGTATAGGCGGATTTTTGGGTATTGTTCACATGGAACCAAAAATTGCCGTACCACAACCGGTTGCGCGGCAAAAAATCGAGATAATTGATGGTCCGACACGGCTCACCATCAATCCTGAGCAGAGTCGAAGGATTGAGATAAAAACTCAAATAGCTACAAGTACGGCTCAAGAAACAAAAGAAAAAGTAGTATCAAGCAAGAAAAAAGTCGTCACAATAGTAAAAAATGAAAAAATTGACCCGATACTCGCCCACAAACTTGAAATATTAAAAAAAATAGAGCGGGGCGAGCTTCTTCCCCAACAAGAGCAAAATGAAAAACTCCGTGGTGCGATAATAAACATATTTTGCACCACTAAAACGGACGGCGACTTTAAACCGCTTTCCGGGAGCGGCGTGGTAATAAGCGATAAAGGGATTGTGCTTACAAACGCCCATATCGGCCAGTATTTTCTGCTTAAAAACTATCAAATCAAGGACTTTATGACATGCATCGGGCGTACTGGAAGCCCCGCAACTCCGCTTTACACGCTTGAACTCTTGTATCTTCCGGAATCATGGCTCAAAGAAAACGCCCCAAAGATAAAAGAGCAAGAACCTACCGGCACGGGCGAAAATGATTACGCATTTTTGGGAATCACCGGAGTAATACCTATGGGCGCCACAATCCCTGCCTTATTCCCCCACTCCATCCCTGAAACCGAAGATATATTCATAATCGGAACGCCGGTTCTTCTGGCTGCCTATCCGGCCGGATTTCTCGGCGGGATTGTTTTACAGCGAGATCTATGGCTCACTTCAAGCGCCTCCAACATAGAAAAAAATTATTATTTCAGCACTCCTAGAACTACCGACCTATTCTCCATAAAAGGCAACATATTATCACAAAAAGGCGCCTCGGGCGGTGCAGTGACAAGTTTAGTTTCCGGCAATCTCTTGGGCATTATTACCACGGCAACTGACGCAAAAATGACCGGCGACCGCGAACTGACAGCCATTACTTTGCCCTACATAAAGACGACATTTGAAAAAGAATCCGGTAAAAAATGGACTGACTTCCTTGAAACTGACGTAGGGACGCTCGTGGCTAATTTTAACGAAACAATGCGCGAAAAACTAACCACGCTCATTACTGAAGCGATTAATAAATAATAATTATTGCTTATTGCTACGTAATCGGGG
>JBBTVL010000002.1:2166-3680 GCA_038063255.1 Patescibacteria group bacterium
TCGGGGTGCCGGGAATTGAACCCTGTCCGTCTGGATTTCTTATTGAAATCCCCGCGGAAGCCGTTTAGGCTTCCGGTCAAGTTTTTTGTCGGAGTGCCGAGAATCGAACTCGGACCGTCTGGTCCCAAACCAGATATACTACCGTTATACTACACTCCGACAAAAACCTCGACCCCAAAACAGATATATTTACCCCGTAGGGAGCTGCGCTCTCCTACTGGGACTACCGGTATACTACACCCCGACACTGTTATTAACCCCAAACCAGACCCGCCAAAGTTTTACAAGGTAAAATTTTGGCGGGCAAGCCCCGAAAATCAATTGAAATGTAAGACGATTCTAGCACAACAGGCCTAAAATCGCTATTCTACAACGATATTTTCGGTCATTCTTACTCTCGCTTCCTTGCTATCAATATCAAGAAAGATGGCAATGACATCCAATTGCCACTCGCCGTCACCTGTCTTATTTTGAGCGCAGTAAGTTTCTATCGTCCGAAAAAGCCGTTTTAACTTTTCTCGATGAACATTTTCTTCCGGCATAATTCCAGAAGAAATTTTCCCGACAACAGTTTTAACTTCAACAAAATGAATTACTTTTTCTTTTTTACAAATAATATCAATCTCCCCCCATCTCTTTCTGTAATTTCTTTCAACAACAGCAAAACCTTTATTTTTTAGAAAAATAGAAGCAATATCTTCACCGAGAGCTCCAGTTTGTGTGTTTTTAGCTTTCACAAGGAAGTTTCTTAAATAACATTATGTTTCACATGAAACAAAATTGCTTATTTAATAAATCAAAGACATTTATTTGGCGATTTTGTAAAAATAACCTTATTTTTAAACATATTTTAACTATCAGATCATTAAAAACCCTGTCTTTTTCGCTAATTAACAGACATGTCTTATTCACATATTAACAGGTTTATCCACAGTTTTTCGTAAAAAATGCTTATTTATACTCACTTGGTATTTCACTAAAAAAATTTTGTGTTGTTTTTGTAAAGGACACTTACGGACAGTGCGGGTAGGGAATCGGCTATTACATAGCCGGGTACTTTGCTGCCTCGCTAGCTTGACAGGGCAAAGTCTTTCGATTCTCCCACGCAGACAAAGCAGTTTGTCTGCTTACCAGATGCGGGTAGGGAGAATCGAACTCCCATCATCTGATTGGCAACCAGATATTCTACCATTGAACCATACCCGCTTGAACAGCTTTTAGCTTTTCAGCTGATAGCTAACAGAAAAATTCTAGCACAAAAAACCAATAACCTAAAAGCTATATCCTAAAAAGATAGTTTCTATCCCTTGTGCGCCCGGCCCGCTTCGCCGGAGGCTTCAGCGAGGCGAGCAGGACTCGGCTACAACTCTCACCCGCCCGCCGGCGGGCTTGGTCGCAGCCCCAACTCGCGATTTTGCGTACTCGCAAAACAACGCTCCGCTTTTCGAGTCCTGCTACGAGTGAAACAATTCACTTGTTCTGGGTGCACAAAACGCGCCTCGCTTATTTTGTGC
>JBBTVL010000003.1:0-5648 GCA_038063255.1 Patescibacteria group bacterium
CTCGACGTTGCTCGGGGCACCCGACTAACAAAAAACACGGTATTAACCGTGATTTTTGTTGCTGTGGTTTACCACGAGCGAGTTTTGCTAAAAGCAAAACAAGTCGAGTGGAGATGGCGGGGTCGGTCACAAGTAATTTTCTACTGAAAATTCTCGCGACCCCAGCTCGGCACCGCCGTGCCTGTGCTTTTCAACCCCGCGGGTAGCTCCCCAATACGAAAAAAGCCCAGCCGAAGCTGAGCGTTTTTTCATATTGTGGAGATGGCGGGGTTGAACCCGCGTCCAGAAGGTGTATACAAACGATTCTACGAAGTTTAGAGAATTTCAGTTTTTAAACAATATGGATAAAAAATTCCCAAGATTCCATACCGCCGATTTCCTAAGTCTTAAGTTGCTATCGGAAAAGTATAGCGACTCCAGCCCGAAAAGATTACACTCGCACTCCCACATCGGACGTCAGAGAGGCGAATGCGGCTTAGGCCTAAAACATCTATTGATGTTCGGCTGACACCCTTGCGGGTGTTTAAGCTAAAGCGTAAGCCGGAGCGTATGGAGAACGAATCCCCAAAGCTTTTGAAATTAAGTTTGCACTTAATATTTTCCAGAATTTTAAGGAAGGTTCTGGACTTCCACTTGCACGATTGTATACATGCTTCTGTCTAAACAATGCATCCCCCTAAAACATTTGCTTCGCAAATGTTCGGGCTAGCCCGGGTGTACCCGTCGCCCTAGGGCGACCATTTCGCACTAGCGAAATGGTTTAGCCATTATAGCTACGCCCTATTTTGTTTATGTTTTTCTAGAAGCTTCTTTTTAAATTTAGCAGACCACAAACTTTTTAAAAATCTCTCCCTATCGAATGACTCGCTTTTTAAAAAGTATTTTTCGGAGTGTATTAATTCGAGAGGTCTGCGATTTTTAGTAGCTTCTACAAAACCATTATTGTGTCTCATCAATCTTTTTTCAAGATTTTTTGTACACCCAACATATAGTTTATTATCCTTTTTACTTAGGAGTATATAAACAAAATAGGACATAGCTATCTACTGTTTTTCAACGATCTTTGCATTTCTCTTTCATCATCGCGCTTTTTTAATGTTTCTCTTTTATCGTGTTTCTTTTTGCCGCGCGCCACGGCAAGCGACACTTTTATCTTCGCGCCCTTACTATACATTGAAAGCGGAACTATTGTCAACCCGCGTTTTGATTCTTGTCCGGCAAGCATCATAATTTCTTTTTTAGTCAGAAGAATTTTTCGCGTACGCATCGGGTCATAGCTTTTCGGGGTATTGGCCGGCTGATAGGGCGGGATGTGCGCTCCCACCAAATACGCTTCGCCTCCGCGGATAATCACATGCGCTCCGAGAAGTGTGCCATGATGACTGCGTATAGATTTCACTTCATAGCCGAATAGCTCAATACCCCCCTCGTATTTTTCCAGAAATTCATATTTAATACCGGCTTTTTTGTTTTCTATCAAGGACATGGCTGATTTTTAAGGAACGAAGTGACTATAAAAATCGCCACCCCGACCCACTTTTGCCGCACTTACAAATGCAACGCGCGTGGCCGAATAGGCCTTCCTTTGTCGGGCGAAGCGCGTTGTCTCGGTTATTGCTTTTAAATTTATAATACTCACAAAATTATATTTATTATTGCAAAAGTGGGGCTGGGGTTATAATTTCCCCTTATCGTAGCACACTTTCATTTGATGGGGTTTTATGTATAATTAGGCCTATGCAATTTCTAAAACCCAATAAAAACAAAGGAGAAAAGAGTGAAAAGGATGGTTCTAAGCCTCCCAAGTTGGGCCGGCGCCAGCTCATTTCCAATGTTTTAACTGCCATTATTATTTTCATGCTCATCACCAGTCTTTATTCGGTGATAATGGAAAACAGAAAGACTGACAAAACAATTACTCTCTCAAAAGTGGCAGAGAAAGTGATTGCCGGAGAAGTTAAAAAACTCACAGTAGAGGGGGAGAATCTTACAGTTCTATTTAAGAATGACACGACCGAGAAGTCAAAGAAGGAGCGCGAGGCCTCAATTTCCGAGACGCTCAAAAATTACGGCGTATCTCCGGAACAATTATCTAAAGCGGAAATTGAAATCAAGTCCGACACGGGGTTTTCTTTTTGGCTTGTCAATATCTTGCCATTTTTTATTCCGATTATTTTTATTCTCCTTTTCTTTTGGTTTTTGTCCCGCCAAGTGAAGGGCGCGGGCATGCAGGCATTTTCTTTCGGCCAGTCCAAGGCGCGCGTCATTGACCCGGAAGATATTAATCAAAAAGTTACTTTCAAAGACATTGCCGGCGTCAAAGAAGCTAAAGAAGAACTGAAAGAAATTGTTGATTTTTTGAAAAACCCCAAAAAATTTCTCGATATCGGCGCGCGAATTCCCAAGGGCGTCCTTTTGATGGGCGCGCCGGGCACCGGAAAAACTTTGCTGGCCCGTGCGGTGGCAGGCGAGGCGGGAGTGCCATTTTTTCATCTCTCGGGCTCTGAATTCGTGGAAATGTTCGTGGGTGTCGGGGCCTCTCGTGTTAGGGACCTTTTCATGATGGCCAAGAAAGCGGCCCCGGCGATTATTTTCGTAGACGAAATCGACGCTGTCGGCCGCGTGCGCGGAACGGGTATTGGCGGAGGAAACGACGAGCGCGAACAGACGCTAAACCAGATTTTGGTGGAGATGGACGGATTCGAGCCGGCCGAAAAAGTTATTGTTATGGCCGCGACCAACCGTCCTGATGTGCTCGACCCAGCCCTTCTCCGTCCCGGCCGTTTTGACAGGCGAGTAACGCTTGATTTGCCCGACCGCGACGACCGCGAAGAGATTCTCAAAATCCACGCCATTAAAAAACCGCTTGGCGAAGATGTTAATTTGCGCATAGTGGCTGAACGAACGCCGGGATTCTCTGGCGCTGATTTGTATTCTCTTATGAACGAAGGAGCGATTCTAGCGGCGCGCGAAGATAGAAAAAAAGTGGCGCAATTTGACCTTATCCGTTCCATTGAAAAAGTAATGTTGGGGCCTGAACGCAGAAGCCATATTCTCTCTAAAAAAGAAAAAGAAATTACAGCTTACCACGAAGGGGGACACGCGCTGGTATCTTCAGTTCTTCCGTACGCCGATCCGGTGCACAAGATTTCAATAGTGGCCCGCGGGCATGCCGGCGGATATACGCTGAAGCTCCCGCTTGAAGAAAGACGCTTGCAGTCGCGCAAGGAATTTTTGGATGATATTGCCGTGGCGCTCGGCGGGTATGTGGCCGAAGAAATGATTTTCGGCGACATCACTACCGGACCATCAAGCGACCTTCAGGTTGGCACCGCCTTGGCGCGCGATATGGTGACTAAGTACGGAATGTCCATGCTCGGACCCATGGCCCTTGAGAGGTTGGGCGGCCATGTCATTTTCGGCAAAGGATTGGGAGATAAAGAATACTCGGAAGAAGTAGCGGCCAAGATAGACGCCGAGGTGGCGAAAATAATGAACGAGGCGTTCGCCAAGGCCAGGAAGGTTCTTAAAGACCATAAGAGAGCGCTTGATGCCATAGCCACGCGCCTTATTGAAAAAGAAACTATTGAGCAGGAAGAATACGAAAAAATCATTATCGCCAACGGCATAATGCCCAAGAAGCGCCAGGAAATGAATTTGGCGAAGTAATTATAGATTAAAAAACTAAAAATCATCGTCCCCTATAATTTGACGGCCGTCAAATTATAGGGGACTAGTACAAATAAATTTTTCTATTAAACTTTGAAATCCTATAGTAAGATTTTAATATCCACGCGGGCATAGCTCAATGGTGGAGCAGGCGGCTTATATCCGCCCGGTTCTAGGTTCGAGTCCTAGTGCCCGCACTGAATTATTACTCCAAATGTATTGTTGTCTTTTTGTCGCCAAGAGCGTTTTGAAGTAGTGGGTAATTTTTCAGTTCTGGATCTTTTTTCAGAAGTTCCATTGCTTCAGCGCGCGCCGCTTCAACCATTTTTAAGTTTTTAATCGCTTCCATGGCCAAGTCGGAGAGTCCCCATTGCTTTCCCCCGCCGAGCTCCCCAGAACCGCGTAGCGTCAGGTCAATTTCAGCCAATTCAAATCCGTTTCTGGCCTTTTTAATAGCTCGTAATCGCTCAAAGGAATTTTTACTCCTGGTATCGGAGAATAAATAACAATATGCTTGATGTGTGCTACGCAAAACGCGCCCCCTTAGTTGATGAAGCTGGGCCAAGCCAAATCTCTCGGCGCCTTCTATTATTATAACTGTGGCGTTCTCTACATTGACGCCCACTTCCACCATTGAAGTTGCAACCAAAATATCAATGGTGCGCTTAGTAAATTTCTGCATCGTCGCATCTTTATCGCTCCCTTTCATTTTGCTGTGAAGTATGGCGATTGAGTATTCCGGAAAAACTTCTTTTTTCAGGCGCGCCGCCTCCGTTTTTACCGATTTAGCTAAAAGTGCCAGTTCTTTATTAGGATCCGGCTCATTGATGCGCGGGCAAATGACATATGCTTGCCGGCCAACTTTTAGCTCTTGGCGTACTTTTTCATATACTTCTTCGCGTTTACCAGGGAGAACAATTTCAGTAATTATTTCTTTCCTGCCTTTTGGCATTTCATCAAGAAGCGTCAAATCAAGACTGCCATATATGGTTAAGGCAAGAGTTCGCGGAATCGGTGTTGCCGTCATAGATAATAAATGCGGTACTGGCTTATCTCGGCTATCTTTTTGGGCCAAGAGAGCGCGTTGTGTTGTACCAAACCTGTGTTGTTCATCAATAATGGCCAGTGCCAAGTGTTTAAAAGAAACCGATTTCTGAATTAGGGCGTGTGTGCCGATTAAGATTGGTATAACTCCTTCCCCCACCCATTTTAAAAGTTGCGTTCTTGAAATGTCGGTTGCGCCATTCGGGTTTACTTTTGAAGGGAATTTTTTGCATCCCGAACTCGTCATTAGGCCTATTTGAATAGGCAAATGGGAAAAATAATTAATAAATGATTCAAAATGCTGTTTGGCTAAGATTTCCGTCGGCGCCATGTAGGCCACTTGCAGGTTGCCGAAATTCTGCCTTTTGGCTAAACCATCGCTACTAAGCGATGGTCGCCCGAACACCCCTTCCTCTTGGTGTTTTAGGGGACGCGTAGTAACGAGAAGATATGATGCCGTGGCGGCAACGAGCGTCTTGCCCGAGCCGACATCTCCCTCAAGGAGGCGCATCATGGGTTTGCCAGAACCTAAGTCCTTGAAAATTATTTCAAGCGCGCGTATCTGGGCATTTGTCGGCTCAAAAGGAAAGCGCTTTAAAAATTCATCGACTCCATCTTTGTTTTTTTCTACGACAAAAGTATTTTTTGATTCATATTTGAGTCGTTTCTTTTGTTCCGCCAGTTGTATGAGAAAAACTTTTTCAAAGGCGAAGCGCTTGCGCGCTGAAATACTTTCTTTTTCCTCGCGCGGGGCGTGTATCCAAATGAGCGCCGTTTTCACAACTGGCAAATTGTATTTTTTAAGTATTTCTTCAGGAACTAATTCTTCTACATCATTAAATGCGTTGCTGCCTAATATTTTTTTTATTGCATGATAGAGGAAGCGTGATGTTATACCGCGACTTTCCGGATATATTGGTAGAAGTGCAGATTCT
>JBBTVL010000003.1:5748-11078 GCA_038063255.1 Patescibacteria group bacterium
AAAAAGCGTATTATGCGTATCAATGAGAAGTTCGCCCGTGCGTTCGATTTCAGGGTTTGCCAGATAAATTCCTTTTTCACCGCCAGTTACTTTGCCTGAAATTTTTACCTCGTTTCCTACGGCGAACATTTTGGCAAGGTAGGGTTGATTGAACCACATTATTTTAATCGTGCCACTTGCGTCTTCAACAACAGCTTCGCCCATGGGGATTTTTCCGCGGAAAGATTTTCTTATTTTTATGCTCTTTATTTTGCCGAATATAATCGCCTGGTCGCCCTTGGCCAGTTCTTTAATTAACTTTATCTCACTTAGATTGGCGTATCGGGTCGGAAAATGGAATAAGAGGTCGCCAATTACGGCAAGTCCCAATTTTTTTAGAGCTTTTTTTTGGGTGGGAACAAGGCGATGACTTGATTCAATCGAGTCCGTTAATTTCATCCGTAAATGGTACCACGAAAAAACCCTGCTTCGAGCGAGGGTTTTTTCGTGGAAAATTTTGCCTTGTTATTTTGCCTGAGCTGAGAGTATGTGAATGCATAATCACATTCACAATGTCCGAGTGGCGCCAAATCAAAAGGCGTTTTAATACCTTTTATTTAACTACAATTGTACCGAACTGGCTTGGATTGAGATGGTTATGGTATTTCCAAGAACCAGTTTTTAGAAATATGAATTCATAACTTCCACCGTTATCCACGCCCGCTTTTTCATCGAATTCAGAATAATTGGTGTGCGTCGGATGGGGGGCTGACGCTACCCACATTTTCCCCGAGCCGTCATTTATAAACTTTACCGTTTCGCCTGCTTTCACTTCTGTGCTTGCCGGACTAAATCCGCTGTCGTTTAGAGTTACGATTTTAACTGATACAGGCGCTATAGGTGCAGAAGACGCGGGGTTTGTAACAGTAGTTGGGGTCGCGGGAGTCTCTGTGTTTGTTTGGACGGTATTTATATTCACGGAGTCGGTGGCTGTTTCCGTTACCTTACCTTTTTGGTAATAAGAAAACCCGAAAATGCCAATTGCAACGATAACTAAGATTACAACTATCGGCACTATCATTCCTTGTGTCGGTATCATTTTTTTATTCATATATCTATTTATTTTTTTTTACCTAATAATTCCTCCATTATATTATCCTTCATCTTTTTTGTGAAGAACCGCCAGAGCAACCGCCATAAGTAGTATGGAAATATCGCGGAAAATAATGTCCATCGTTTTGTAGTCTAAAACCACTATTGCCAGAAGTACTAGCGCGGCTAAAATTGCCGGAATAAAAGGCCGTTTCATAAAAAGTATGGAAACTCCAAGCGCGATTTCAAATATTTCAAATATAAGCAACAATATTTCACCGGGGATGGTTTTCAGCATAAACGACGGGAAGAAACCTATCCAATCATTGGGTGTAATAAATCCAGCCACGGCGGGGTAGATGAAAGCGAAGGCGACACCGAGCCGTAGAAGTATTGAAACAATTTTTTCGTTGTTCATATTTACAATAATAACCCACTTTTATTTGTTTGTATATTTGATAATATACGTACCAGTAGCACATTCTAACTAAACATTGGGGGGCATATGCCCGAGATTCTCTTCTACGGCTTTCTTGATTTACCGTGGTGGGGGTATGTGCTTGTTGTACTTGCCCTCACGCAAACGACCATCGCGTCAGTTACGCTCTACCTTCACCGTTCTCAAGCGCATTTGGCCGTTGAGTTTTATCCGGCTCTAGTGCACTTTTTTCGCTTTTGGCTCTGGCTTACAACCGGGATGAGAACAAAAGAGTGGGTGGCCATTCACAGGAAACATCATGCCAAATGCGAAACAGTTGAAGACCCGCACAGTCCGCAGGTGCTCGGTATTAACCGCGTGCTGTGGGGTGGCGTGTTTCTCTACGTGAAGGAGTCGCACAAGAAGGAGACCATGGAGTGCTACGGCCACGGCACGCCCGACGATTGGGTGGAGCGGAATCTTTATTCCCGCTTTACCCTTTTCGGTCCGACACTGATGGGTCTCATTGATGTTGCCTGCTTCGGATTTCCAATTGGACTCCCTATTTTGGCGATTCAACTTGTCTGGATTCCGTTCTGGGCGGCCGGCGTCATTAACGGTGCTGGGCACTATTGGGGTTACAGAAATTTCGAGCCGGGAAAGTATCCTCATGTGTATCAATCAAGAAACTTGTGGCAACGCGCTTTCTGGATTGGCGGGGAAGAACTTCACAATAACCACCATCAATACCCTGCTTCTGCTCGGTTTTCTGTGAAGCGGTACGAGTTTGACCTCGGTTGGTCGTATATACGCATTCTAGAATCGCTCGGGCTCGCCTTTGTCAAACGGGCGTATGATCCGGACACTGGGTGCGTGGTGGAGTACAGGGAACCACAGACCTCCCCTCCGTGAGCAAACGGCGGGGAGTTTTTTTTATTCTAAATTTAGAGCGTGTTTTGCATATCTTGCGCGCTAGGCGTATACTATAATGTACTAATAACTTTTAATTTTTTATTTTGACGAGCGAGGATGTGTAGAAGAGTATTCTCTTATACAACATTCAAGCGATGTCAAAACATTGTACCCAGTTATATTATGAAAAATTTTATTTTGTTCCTGGCTTTGGTTTTTGCCGGTGCCGGCGTTTGGTGGTTTTTGGGACACCCCGGATTTCAATATCTCACTACTCTCCCAGCCGAGAAAAAAGCTGAAACTACAGCCGGCAAATACTCCGGGAAAAAGATACTATATATAGATTCGTACCACCAAGGATATGACTGGAGCGACGGCATCACCAAAGGTATTCATTCTATACTTGATGGTTCCGGCGCTCTACTTGAGATTGTGCGCATGGACACCAAGCAAAATCCCGAGGAAAGTTTTAAAAAAGACGCCGCTCTAAAAGCCAAGGCGGAAATTGAAAGTTTTAAACCGGATGTATTGATTGTATCCGACGACAATGCGTTTAGTTATCTTGTAAAAGAATATTATCGCGACGCGGCGCTTCCCATAGTATTTTCCGGACTTAATTGGGACGCGTCGCTCTACGGCGCCCCGTACAAAAATACCACCGGCATGGTTGAAGTTAGTCTTACTAACCAGATTATTGATCATTTGAAAGGGTTCGCCAAGGGTAATCGCTTGGGATACATTTCGGCGGACAACGAAACCGAGCGGAAGAATTTGACTTACTACGGCAGTCTGCTCGGAATTACATTCGACAAATCGTACTTTGTGAAGGATTTTTCCGCCTGGAGAGAGCAGTTCAAGCAATTGCAGGGGGAAGTGGACATGATTATTTTTGAAAATAATGCCGGGATTGCGAATTGGGACGAAGGGGCAGCGGAGAGTTTCGCTTTGGCCGAAACAAGAGTTCCCGTGGGAACCACCAATCCTTGGATTATGAACTACGCGCTTTTGGGTATTACCAAGATTCCCGAGGAGCAGGGAGAATGGTCGGCCGAAGCGGCTCTTAAAATTCTTGACGGTACTCCACCGTCATCGATACCGCTTGTCAAGAACAAGCGCGGAAAACTCATAGTAAATTTTAAAATCGCCAATAAATTGGACATTGTTTTCGCTCCATCGGTCTTAAGGAACGCAGAAGTGATTAAGTAATATAATAATTTTTTATCTTGATGTTCTCTTTATTCTCCGGTCTTTCCATCTATCGGAAAATATTGGCGAGTTTTTTCATACTCGGCCTTCTTGCGACATTCATGGCGCTTCTCGGTTTTTTTAATTTAAACCAGATAAATAAGGCCATAGAATCACTTACACCGCATGTTGAAGAAGCGTCGTATTTAAGCGATATCAATACCGCGCTCGGCGCATTTGACAAAGATTTGGAGCGTTATGCAACTATAGGAGGCGAAGAAAACAAGGACCGTTTGCTGGGGAATCTGGATAAGGCGCGAAAAATAACGATTGAGTCTTTCATAGATTCGTCTGACAGCCAGATTGCCTACAAGCTCTTATTGGCGCGCGACCTTCTCAAAGGTCTTTCCCAAAGTACCACTGAACTTATTACGCTGAAAGAGGAATTTAAAACTTCCGGCATAAACGAAAAAATCGTTCAGATTTACAGCTTGCTACAATCGCTTAATTCAGATTATGCCGACATAGAACAGATTCTCAACAATCGCTTCAATTCAAGCCTAGAGAACCAGCGCCAGAGCGTGCTCTTGGCCACGAAGCAATTTGCCGCCATTGTTTTTAGTATTGTCGTGCTCGGCGTGTTTCTTTCATTCCTTCTCTCCCGCGCCATTACTCGGCCTATTTTGAAGCTTCGCGATACCGCCAACACGCTGGCATCGGGCGATTACCGTATTAGAACCGATACAACTTCTAAAGATGAAATAGGAGAGCTGGCAATCTCATTCAATCAGATGGGGGAGAATCTTCTTATTTACACCACCAAGCTTGAGGGCGAAGTCGCCAAGCGAACGGAGGAATTGCATCAAAAAGTTGAAGAAGTTAATGTCAAAAACGAGCTTCTTAAAAAACGGGAAGAAGAATTGACGCTTGTGAACGAACGATTGAGCGAATTAGACAAGGTTAAATCTGAATTCATTTCCGTGGCCGCTCACCAATTGCGCACTCCGCTTTCCGCGATCAAATGGATACTATCGCTTCTTATTGACGAGGAATCGAAAAACCTCACTTCGGAACAGCGGAGCTTAATCATGAAAGGATATGAAAGTAATGAGCGCATTATCAAGCTCATAAACGAAATGCTCGTAGTTACACGGATTGAATCCGGCAAGGTGCAATATAATTTCACTTTGATTCACATTGAAGATTTGATTGACAGCGTGCTTATTGATTTTGCTGGCCAGGCCCATGCGCGCAAAATGAATATTGTTTTTGAAAAGCCGGGAAGCCCATTGCCATACATAAACGCCGACCCAGAAAAAATACGCGGCGTGGTGCAAAATTTGGTTGAAAATTCAATGCGCTATACCAATGATGGCGGTGATATTGCCGTCTCGGCGGTAATTGATGGTTCGACGCCGCTCACCATCAATCCTGAGCAGAGTCGAAGGATTGAGAATAATTTTGTGAAAGTGTCCGTCAGGGACAACGGCATCGGTATTCCCATACATCAGCAATCAAGTATTTTCAATAAGTTTTTCCGCGCTGATAATGCCACCAAATACCAAGCCGACGGTTCCGGTCTCGGCCTTTTTGTGGCTAAGAGCACCGTTGAAAAACACGGCGGACAAATCGGATTTAAGAGCGTTATGGACAAAGGGACTACATTTTATTTCACCCTTCCGTTTGCGGATACTGCTGCAGTTTCATCCGCCTAGACTTACAATGTATTTTCTAATATAATTTA
>JBBTVL010000004.1:0-12986 GCA_038063255.1 Patescibacteria group bacterium
AATCAAAAAATTAGACAGTTTCATAAACAGCAAATATTGCTCTTTTTTTTGGCTGGGGGAAAAGGACTCGAACCTTTATAGCGGGATCCAAAATCCCGAGTCCTACCATTAGACGATCCCCCAATATTTAGTTATCGATCTCACCCACCCCTCTATCTTCCTATTTAACTCAGAACTTGCCCTTACCTTTATTCTAACAAGCCCTACGTAATTATCATCTTTATTTTTTCTGTTTGTCTTTATATTACTGTTTTTAAAATACTGGGCAATCTCATTTTTGTTAATTTCTAATTTTTCCGACCAATAACTTTTTATCATATTAACCCTGATTTCACTATCTTTATGCACGTAAAGTTCATATATGAGACTTTTCGGGGAAATCTTTATAACTTTATAAAGCCAGAGACGAAACAGTAAAATCATTCTGTGGTCCGAATTGCTAAACTGAATTCCAACTCCGGGTCTATATTCTTTTTCCTTAGTTCCTTCGGCCCAGTACAACATAACTCCGCATATCCACAAATCTCTCAAAGACATTTTACCAAAATCTTCCTTTACGGTTTCATAAACAAGGTTTTGCCTTTCTATTCTCTTTTGTCTTTTAGCGTCCGCTGCTTTTGTTTGGGCTTCCAGCTTTTTCTTTGTTATACGTTGTTTTTGCGCTTTGGCCAAACCGACATTCTTTAACCACACAGATAAGGTAGACTTTGCAACTGGCACAATATCCAATATCTCAGAATATGTCTTCCCATGTTTTCTTAAACGAACAGCTTCAATTCTTAGCTTTGTTTTTTTAATCATAGGTAGGATATCGTTTCTAGATTATACCACCTATTTTTTTATCAAACAAAATTATTTATCCCCTCCGACAATCTTCACGAGGGCAAGCTCAAGCGGAAGCTCGGGGATGAACGAACGGTCAATTTGGCTATAGCAATCCAAAAGCTCGCGCAAAAGGCCTGATGTTATGCCGGCAGAATACGGCTTCATAATCCTGTCCATAAAAGCGTTATCTTCTTCCCCCAGCTCGCCCACCAATTTTTTACCCACCAGCGGAGCATATTTAAGGAGAAGGGCAAGTCGAACTTTGTGAAGTATAAGCTTCATGTAAACTTTCATTTCAATATCTTGTTTTTTAGCTTCCATAATTGCATTCATTCCAAGTTCGGAATCTTTTTTCAAAATCGCCAAAATAAAGTTATTTATAAGTTCTGCGGATGGCGCGCCCGTAATTTCTTCAATTTCTTTACGGGAGATTTTTTTGTTTTTTGAGAATCCCATCACTTTCTGAAGGATTCCCAAGGCGTCGCGGAACGAGCCGTCCCCTAAAAGCGCGATGAGTTCGGCGCCCGATGGCTCTATGGCGTACCCTTCACTTTTTGCCACAGTAACTGTGGTATTTTTAAGAATTTCTTCAGACGGCTTCTTAAACGAAAACTGCTGACAACGCGATATTACTGTTTCAGGTAATTTATCAAGTTCGGTTGTGGCCAAAATAAAAATGGCGTGTCGGGGCGGTTCTTCCAGCGTCTTTAAAAGCGCGTTGAATGCTTCCTTGGTAAGCATGTGCGCTTCATCAATAATATAGACCTTGTACTTTGAATCGAAAGGATTAGTACGCACCCCCTCGCGCAATTCGCGGATATCATCAATTCCTCTGTTTGATGCAGCGTCAATTTCAATTAAATCGTTATCAGTCGTGCCTAGTTCGCGCGCCAAAATTCTAGCTACAGAAGTTTTACCCGTCCCGCGGGAACCAGAAAAAAGATAGGCATGGGCGGGCTTGCCGGCTTTAACACTTGCTTCCAGTACTTTCACAATATTTTCCTGCCCAACAACCTCCTTAAATGCCTTGGGGCGGTATTTTCTATATAGTGCTAATTCGGACATGAAAAGATTATATCTTAAAAACGGCAACAAAAAAGGCGCTAAAGTTTCAAGCGCCCCTGGGTAAATTCATTTCGTCCTATTGGCTGTTAACAAGAACTCGCTGACGAGTCTTTCTCCACGATTCGTCTTCGGGATATTTGACTCCCTTTAGACCGGGATCATTAATCGGCGCGGCAATTTCCGCGAGCCAATCGGTGGTCTTTATCCAAGAGCGGCCACGATATCCATCCGGGCCGTATGGAAAAAAAACGCCTAGCCCTTTCTTCATCAAATGGAGAAAAGCGAACGAGCTCATGTCTGCCCTGGTCGTGCTTGCTTGTTGCGGAGCGCCAACGATACAGCACGATATCGGTACCGGGAAGCTTGTTGGCATAAAACCCGCTAACAACGATAAGGGCGATGTAATCAACTTCCGTCGCCATACGCTTCAATCTGTGCGCGAAATACTCCGTGTAGTCGTGCATGGGGAAAATCTCCTTTTTGACTATCTAATTTCACTTTACACCCCCAAAAACCGATTGACAACATCTTCCACCTCCTTTGCATTTTGGGCTCCCATTAGTTCCATACGCAATTCTTTGGCTCCGTCAAAACCATTCACATAAGATTTGTAATGCTTTTTCATAACGGCAAAACTTTTTATGTCGCCTAAAACAGATTTACTTTGTAAATCTGTTCGGCCGACCAGTCCTGGCTGGTTTAGGCCTAATTTTTTCTCAAAAAGTTTTGTATGTTCTACCATCACTTTTAATTTTTCGTTAATTGGGATTTCAGAATACTTTATTTTTCTATTAAATAACCACGGATTGCCAAAAATGGCGCGACCGAGCATTATTCCATCTGCTCCAGTTTCGTACGCTTTCGCTTGCGCGTCTTTCAAATCGGCGACATCGCCATTCCCGATGATAAGTGTACCCGTGCCCCTTGCCAACTTTACCGCGCGGGCGACTTCTTCCCAGCGCGCGGGAACATTAGACATTTCTTTTCGCGTTCTTGCGTGAATCGTAATTGCTGCGGGTCTTGTTTCTAAGAGCGCGCGGAGCCACTCATCTAAATTGTCATTATGATAGCCAATTCTAGTTTTGATTGAGACGGGCAAATCCGGTGCGCCTTCCATCGTGGCGCGAATTATTTCCTGCGCCAGTTTCGGATTCTTTATCAGGTTCGCTCCCGCACCCTGTTTTTCCACGCTTTTATCGGGGCAGCCCATATTTATATCAATCCCGTCAAAGTCCAATTTTTTAATCAGCTTCCCGACTTCCCGAAAATTATCTGGCCTTGAACCGAAAATCTGCGCCACGATTGGATGTTCCCGCTCGGTATATTCAAGATCCTTAAGTAAAACTTCCCGTCCCGCCGACAAAAGTCCGTCCACAGAAACAAATTCAGTCCAAAAAACATCGGGCCCACCCACAATCTCCGCTTGTGGGTGGGTAAACCCCCCTTCTTTCCCTCCATATTTAGAATATTTTGCAATAAGCTCACGAAAAGCCGTGTCAGTAACATCGGCAAGCGGCGCCAAAACAAAAAACGGTTTTTTCAGTTTTTCCCAGAATCCTAAATTCATCGCACTACTATATCACAATGAAATATTAGAAAAAACTATTCCCCTATTCGCTACAATTAGAGAATGGGGTTATTGAGAGGTGTATTTTATTAAAACTTGAAAAAAATCTTGTTTCCAAAACGAAGGTCTATGTATTCGAGCGCGCCCCGCTTGGTGGCTAAATTAGTTTTAAGCGGGTCGGTGCCGAGTGCCGATTCAAGATTGCTAATATTTTTTTCTGTGCCATTTTTGAGTGAAAATAAAATTTTGCCGGCAGGCACTAGTAAAAGTTCATAATCACCATCATCTTTTTTTATCAAGCTTGCGGAAATTAAACCAAGCGAAGAAGTTCTATAAATAAATTTCGAAAGTGATGAAAAATCGTCTTTTGGAAGAAACATACTGCCAATAAGGTTGTTTTCTCCATTTATAATTTTCCCATAGAAAACAATGAAAACATTTTCGGAAAATGTCGGCGCACGGTCAAAAACGAATCCGCCATCGTCTACGAAATAACACTCGGGAGTTTTTTCTTTCGTTGCCGTTTTTGATTCCCCGCACCAAAGGTAGGATGGGGTACGCTCCTTTATTCTCACCACAATCGTACGGGGATTTTTTAAACTCTTATAAGCGACAGATATTTTAGAAATTCGCCTAAATGAGATGCTCAAATCCCGCCCTATCATGCTTTTTGGATAAAAGAAAAGATTTTTCTTCGGTATCAAATAAAAATATTTCTCCTCAAGTATGTCCGTAACCCGCGTTTTTAATTTTCCCGGGTCAAGGGTCTCTTCCCCAAGAATCTCCACATCGGTAATAAAAAGTTTATCGTAACGCAAAAGCGCAACAACGCCGCTCCCAAAAAGCGCGACAATGCACAAAAAGAGCGCGCTTTTTTTCAAAAATTCAATTCTTCGCTTTCTTTTGGCGCGGGAAGGAAGTTTTAAAATTGAAACCATTATCGCTTACTTCTTGTTTTTGACGAGCGAGGATGTGTATAAGAGTATTCTCTTATACACATCCGAGTGATGTCAAACCAAAGGGTTAATACCCTTTATAATAGATTTTCCAATATAGGGCTGGAGTACTTCGGGCACGCGGATAGAGCCGTCTTTCTCCTGATAGTTTTCAACGATGGCAACAAGCACACGCGGTGTCGGAATAGCGGTACTGTTGAGCGAGTGGGCGAAGCGGGTTTTTCCTTCTTTGTCTTTATAGCGAATATTGAGGCGACGGGTCTGGAAATCATGAAAATACGAGGTTGAACCAATTTCGCGATATTTTTCTTCACCCGGAACCCAGAGCTCTATATCATATTTTTTTACTTGACCAAGGCCTAAATCGCCCCCGCAAATGGCGACTGTGCGATACGGGATGCCGAGCGATTCAATAAATTCTTCGGTATTTCGATTAAGCCACTCGTGCCATTTTACGGACTCTTGATGGTCTGCTTCGCAAAGTATTACCTGCTCTAGCTTATAAAACTCATGAACGCGAATAAGGCCTTTAGTATCCTTGCCGTGCGCTCCGGCTTCTCGTCTGAAACAGGGCGAAAAAGAAAGATATTTTTTAGGAAGCGCATCTCTTGGTAATATTTCATCCATATGGTATCCCATTGTGGCAACCTCGGCGGTCCCCGCCAAATAATCTTTATCCTGTGTGTGGTATAAATCCTCTTCTCCTTCTGGAAGATATCCCGTACCAAACATTTGCTCTTTGCGAACAAGCGACGGAACAATCAACGGCGTAAATCCCTTTTTTAAAAAAAAGTTTAGGCCATATTGCCAAATGGCGAACGACAAAAGTGCTCCGTCGTTCTTTAGAAAATATCCTCGGAAACCGGCAACTTTGGTGCCTCGCTCCAAATCAACCATGTCCAATTTTTCCATAATCTCAACATGGGCTTTTGGGGTAAAAGAGAAAGCCGGTATAACTCCCTCTCGTTTTATTTCTTGGCTCTCTCTATCAGATATTCCTTCCGGTACAGACATGTCGGGAACATTCGGTACGGCAAGCATCAGTCCCTGCCATTTTTTAAATATTTCTTCCAAATCGTCTTCTTTCTGTTTTAAATGTTCCTTAAGAGACCGCATTTCTTTGATGAGTGTTTCGCGCTCCCCCGCATCTTTAATGCGCGCCACCTTCTCTGTAGCCTTGTTTTGCTCGGTTCTTAATTCTTCAACAAGCGAAAGAATCTCCAACCGTTTTTTGTCGGCTTCAATAAGCTCGTCAACATCAAAATCCAGGTGCTTTTTTCGCACCGCTTCTTTAATGAGGTCCGGATTCTCGCGAACAAATTTGATGTCCAACATCGGGGTAGTTTTTTAGTCTATAGTTTATAGTCTATAGAAAATTCTATAAGATATAGTATAGCCCATAAATCAAATATCGGGCAAGAAAAAAGCCCGCGGGGTGCGGGCTGATACTTCATATCGATCCATCGTGCGAATTACGGATGTTTTCGTGCGGGTTCCGGATGCGCCTGAGAGTTTCTTTTGCTGCCTGTTTGGCTAGATATTGGGCGACAAGAAGTTTTCCTTCATAGACGAGATCGTTTGGGACCTCCACTCTGACTTCTTCTCCCGTGCGGACATCTCGAAGGTTTGAAAAAACAACTGTATGGGTATCTTTCATCGGTATCTCCCTTTCTCTGTGCAAATTATATATGAAAAATGCCCTAATGAGAAATCCCATGCTACAATTAATTTTTAATGGATCCCGTTAGAAGCCGCGGTCACGGTTTAACAAAGAGTTTAAAGTAATATAAATCGATATCGTATGATTTTACACAAAAGTAACTACATCGGATGCGGGCTGACCGCGACCTGCTTCTAAACGGGATGGACAAAATCTTAGAACTTTCTAAAAATGAATTTCCTGCGGTCTTTCCGGCGCTTCTTGAAATCCCCGAACCGCCCGATAAACTTTATTATCGCGGAACACTGCCCGATAACGAAACTATACTTCTGGCCGTAGTCGGTTCGCGGAAGTATTCAAGTTATGGAAAAGATGCATGCGAACACATTATCGGAGGCCTGCGCGGATATGATATTACTATTGTCTCGGGGCTGGCCCTGGGAATTGACTCCATCGCCCATCGTGCCGCCCTTGACGCCGGCCTTACAACAATTGCTGTTCCCGGCTCCGGTTTATCCGATGAAGTATTGTACCCGCGCGAGCATTTTTTCTTGGCCAAAGAAATTATTGGAGGGGGCGGTGCGCTTGTTTCGGAATTTGAACCGGACTTTCGCGCCACCCCCTATAGTTTCCCGCAACGCAACCGAATAATGGCCGGACTTTCCAAGGCCGTACTCATAGTAGAAGCGGAAGAACGCTCGGGAACTTTAATCACCGCCCGCCTGGCTCTTGATTACGGACGCGATGTTTTTGTGGTACCTGGTTCAATCTTTTCCGAAAACGCCAAGGGGGCGCACTGGCTGATACGGCAAGGGGCCACTCCTATTACCTCCGCTTTAGATCTTTTATCGGAATTGGGGATTGAAACTGAAACAGGAAAAGAAAGTATTTTGCCGGACGATATTACCCCCGAAGAGAGAGCGGTATTAGAACTCTTGAAAGAACCTTTGACCCGTAGCGGGATTATTGAGAAAACGGACATGCAAACGGAAAAATTAAACAGCACCCTGTCTATACTTGAAATAAAGGGATTAATTAAAGAAGAAGGCGGGTGCTTTAGGCGATGTTAATCACCCACACAATATTTGTGTGGTATTCTAGCCAAAATTGTATAATATATACGTATGGAACTATCTAATAGGGGGCTTGGCGTTCTAGAAACTATTATGGCAATAGCTATCATTGCCCTTTTGTCGTGGGTAGTATTCGAAGGGACCAAGAGTCCCCGCGCCAAGTCGCGCGACACAGAGCGCGTAAATAACATAAAATATATACAAAGCGTGCTTCAAAATTATTTCAACGAAAACCGAAACTATCCCGCCTCATTGGACCCTGATTCCCTCGTGCCAACCTATACTAGAAAAATACCGAAAGATCCAAGCACAGGAAAGGATTATCTTTACGCAGTTATATCTCTAAGCAAGACTCGCCGTTGTCTTAATTATCACCTGGGAGCCAAATTGGAAATTACCGAACTTGAGAGCGATGTATTTAAAAATGATGCCGACCTTGCGCCCCAAGCGAACATCTGTCCCGGTAGCGCAGCTGATTTTGACGGAGCGGACCCGGTCTACGATGTAGGGCAGTAATTGTTTGACTTAATTTTCAAACTGGATTAGATTAGATAAATTCTAGTTCTTAATAACAAGGGGTTCCAATTATGAGGCGGGTTTCTATTGCACTTGTGGTTGCTGCAGCAGTTGTAACTCCGAGTATCAGAGGTAAAAGAACGGCTCCTCTATTCGATAACACGGCCGCACCAGTACCGACTCCACCGAGAATTCAGGGGAAAGTTCCTGTACCTTTTTCTGACCCGAAAGGACCGACGCAGAATAAAATGCTGATGCACAGGCGCACTGTTTTTCGTCCGCGCGAACCAAGGGTGGAATTGAAAAAACTTCCGAGAAAAAAAGTTAAGTGGAAGCAAGAACACGTAGGGAGGAGATAGATTTTCCGGGAGCCCCACGAGGACTCTTTTCTTTATACACTTTGCATAAAAAAAATAAATGTAGTACTAATTATGGGCATGGTCCCGTTAGGGGCCCTGCCTACCGGCAGGCAGGCGCGGTCGAGTAAATTTGTATAATAAATATTAGTATGTTATCAATGAGTAAATTTTTTAATAGTAATACGCAGGAATCTACGAACGCGACCTGCCTCTGACAGGATGGCTAATAAAAAAAGTGGCGGGTTCAAGTTGATGATAGTTGAGTCGCCGTCAAAAGCAAAAACAATTTCAAAGTACCTCAATCACGAGTATGAGGTGCGTGCCAGCGTCGGCCATATTCGCGATTTGCCGAAAAGCAACAAAAAGGCGATTGATGTAGCGGGCGGATTCGTTCCTCATTATGAAATCACCAAGGGCAAGGAACATGTGGTGGCAGAGCTTACGCGCTTGGGCGAAAACGCTTCCGAAGTGCTTTTGGCGACCGACCCGGATCGCGAGGGCGAAGCCATCGCCTGGCACATTGAAGAGGCCTGTAATTTAAAGCAGGCCAAGCGGGTAGTCTTCCACGAGATTACTGAGGAAGCAATAAAAGAAGCTATTGCCAATCCGCGGGAAATTGACCAAAACTTGCGCAAGGCACAGGAAGCAAGAAGGGTGCTCGACCGGCTGGTGGGCTATGACCTCTCCGGTCTCATTTGGAAAAAAGTCCGCTACGGCCTCTCCGCCGGACGGGTGCAATCCCCTGCTCTCAGAATCATCATGGAGCGCGAGCGCGAAATCATGGCATTCCTCCCTGAAAAATTCTGGCGCATAACCGGAAAGTTCAAAACTCGTCGCGACGAAATGATAATTCTCTCTTGCGAAGAAGAACCGCGCGACGAAAAAGAAGTTAAGCGTATTTTAAAAGCAGGCCAAGATGGCAAGTGGCTAGTTAAAGATATTAAAGAAACAGAGGTATCGCGCAGTCCCCGCGCGCCGTTTATAACTTCAACACTTCAACAGACAGCGAGTTCTCGTTTAGGATTTGCTCCTTCGCGCACAATGTCTCTAGCGCAAAAGCTTTATGAGAAAGGATATATAACTTATATGCGCACCGATTCGACGACGCTCTCAAAAGGCGCCCAAGCAGAAATAGCGCGGGAAATTGAAAAGAAATTTGGACAAGAATTTGTCACAATTCGCAACTTTCAAACTAAAAGTAAAAATGCCCAAGAAGCGCACGAAGCAATTAGACCAACAAAAATAAGCTCTTCATCCGCGGGAATAAATGAGGATGAGAAAAAGCTTTACCGCCTTATCTGGGCGCGCGCGATAGCAAGCCAAATGTCCGATGCGCGCCTAATGAGTACTAAAGTTCGCGCTAATATTGCGGGAAATACAATTCCCGATTTTTCCGCAACTGGTTCTAGGACGATTTTTGAAGGATGGCTCAAGGGCGATTCGGACGCGCGGGGAGAAGATGTGGAGTTGCCTAAAATGGAAATCGGGGAATTGCTCCGCCTAGTTCAACTTGAATCAGAAGGCAAAGAAACACAACCGCCCCCCCGTTACACCGAAGCGGGCCTCATAAAAGAACTTGAAAAACGCGGGATTGGGCGACCTTCCACTTACGCTTCTATTATAAAAACTATAGTTGACCGAGGTTATGTTGATAAGGTTCAAAGATCGCTTCATCCTACCGACACTGGCGATGTGGTCAGTACATTCTTGGAAAAAAACTTCGGTGAGTACATAAGCGATACTTTCACGGCGGAAATGGAAAATGAACTTGATGAAATTGCCGAAGGAAAGCGCGACTACGCCAAGACGTTAAAAGCATTTTACGGACCATTTTCTAAAGATGTTAAATCAAAAGAAAAAATAAAAAAATTAACTACCCTAGGCGACGCGCCGAAAGGCGTCAACTGCCCGAAATGCGAAAGCGTTATGGTGGTAAAATTAAGCCGCAATGGAAAATTTCTTTCCTGTTCCAAATTCCCTGAATGTACGGGGGCGCGAACAATTGACGGCAAAGAGCTTGAAGGCCCAAAAGAAACCGGAGAAATGTGCCCGGAATGTGAAAAGGGGAAACTTGTTGAGCGCGATGGGCGTTACGGCAGATTCGTTGCCTGTTCAAATTATCCAAAATGCAAATTTATCAAAAAATCAAAAGAGGAGGAAGAGCGCGCCAATACCGGTGTCGTCTGCCCCAAATGCAAAGAGGGCACGATGGTGGAGCGGCGCGGACGATTCGGCTTATTTTACAGCTGTTCAAATTACCCTACTTGCAAAAATGCGATTAAAGCAAAACCGACGGGGAAAAACTGCCCAGAATGTAAATCACTTATGATGCAAGGCACGAAGACCATTCCTGAACGCTGTAGCAATAAAAATTGCGAAAACCATAATCCACATAAAGCGAAAGTAAAATAGGGAAGCTATATTTGCTTACTTTCCATTAAGAAGTAGAATGGAAAACATAATGAATGTCAAGGAAATTACAAATCTACTTGAAGACAGAAGTGCAAAAAATATTGCTCTCATAGAAAAGGCGTACTCTTTTGCGGAAAAAGCACACTCGGCACAAAAGCGTTATTCCGGAGAACCATACTTCACTCACATTTTTGCCGTTGCTAAAAATCTTGCGGAAATGAGAATGGACGGGGCGACGATAGCCGCCGGATTTCTCCACGACACCATAGAAGACACGCATATTTCCGAAGAAGAAATTGAAAAAGAATTTGGCAAA
Source organism: Patescibacteria group bacterium (assembly GCA_038063255.1). Lineage (GTDB taxonomy): Bacteria > Patescibacteriota > Minisyncoccia > Phycocordibacterales > VMEP01 > JAUYLU01. The sequence goes on from JBBTVL010000004.1 coordinate 10,750, forward strand.
GAAATTGCTTTTCTAATAAGGGGAGTTAGCAAGCTCGGCAAATTGAAGTACCACGGCATAGAGCGGCATGTAGAAAGTCTGCGGAAATTTTTCGTGGCCATGTCGGCAGATATGCGCGTGCTAATCATTAGGCTCGCCGACCGGCTTCACAATATACAAACCCTCCAATATGTACCAAAAGAAAAACAGCACCGCATAGCGCTTGAGACGCTTGAAATACATGCCCGTTTGGCAGATCGGCTCGGTATGGGGCGTCTGCGAAGGGGGCTTGAAGACGGCGCATTTCCCTACGCTTACCCGGCTGAATATGAAAAAGCTAAAACACTTTTTAAAGAAAAAAGGGTGGTAAATGAAAAAGATGTTGAAAAAATCCACCGAGAGCTTCAAAAAGAATTGGCCAAGGAGGGTATGATTAAAATAAAAACCGAACACCGCGTAAAACAAATTTACAGCTTGTACAAAAAACTGGAAAAAAGAGACATGGATATCAGCAAGGTCTACGACATCGTGGCGTTAAGGGTAATCGTAAAAAGCGTTGAAGATTGCTATAAGGCGCTTGGCATTGTTCATCGCCTCTGGCGCCCGCTTCCGGGCCGAATAAAAGATTATATCGCTCTTCCTAAGCCGAATGGCTACAAAAGCTTGCACACTACCATTTTCACCGGCGACGGCGGTATTGTGGAAATACAAATCCGTACCGAAGAAATGAACCAGGAAGCGGAATACGGTATTGCCTCGCATCTTTTCTACAAAGAAAAAGGCAAAGGGAACGGCAAAGAAGCTCATGGCATTGATTGGGTTAATCAGCTTCTTGAGTGGCAGAAAAATGTTTCTCATTCCGGGGAATTTTTGGAACGGCTTAAAACGGATTTTTTCCGCTATCGCGTATTCGTATTCACGCCGAAAGGCGATGTAATAGATTTGCCGGAAGAATCAAGTCCGATTGATTTTGCCTATGCCATACATTCTGATGTCGGCGACCATATTGCCGGCGCGCGCGTTAACGGCAAACTGGTACCGCTTGATACGAAATTGAAAAACGGCGATATTGTAGAAATTGAAACTAAAAAAAGCGGTGCGCCGAAAAGCAAATGGCTTGACTACGCAAAAACGACAATTGCCAAACGGCACATCAAAAATTATTTGGATGAAAACAACACTTTTAAAAAATTCCTACCGAGAAAGTTCAGATAGAAAAATTTTTGATGTTATAAATGTCTTCGTTCTCTTCTTTTTTAATTTCCTCTTCCGGGCGATCGTCAATGGGAGTTTCCGAAAGCGCCGGGAGAGATTCTTGTAGAGAAGATACCGGCGGCGGAACAACATTTGCGCTTATGTTCGCCATTTCGCCCTCTTTCTTTGCCCTAATGATGTTCACGATAGTTTCCAAGTCATCATCGGAGAAAAAATCAATGGTAATTTTCCCGCCCACTTCGCGCTTTTCAATCTGCACGCGAGTGCCGAGCGCTTCGGCCAGATTTTTTTCGATACTGATGATATTCGGGTCAAATGAACGTTCTTTCTTGCGCACACGGTCTAGGGCGATTCGCCTTGCGATTCCTTCCGCTTCGCGCACCGTCATCTTTCTCCCCAAAATTTCCTGAAAAAGTTTTTCTTGCTCCTCCTTGCGGTCAACAAGCATCATAAGCGGCCTTGAGTGCCCCTCCGAAATTTTGCCCTCGGAAAGAGCCGCCAGTATCGGCTCGGAAAGCATTAGAAGGCGCAGTGTGTTAGAAACATACTCCCGACTCTTGCCTATTTTCACACCGATTTCTGCGTGCTTGAAACCAAATTCTTCCGCCAAGCGCTCAAAGGCCCTAGCGCGATCAACCGGATTCAAGTCCTCGCGCTGAAGGTTTTCTATGATGGCGAGCTCTAGTTTTGTTTTTGAATCATCCCCCACGCGAATAAGCACTGGCACTTGGGCAAGTCCAGCTATCTTTGAAGCGCGCAAACGGCGTTCACCGGCTATGAGCTCATATAAAACGGCAAGTCCTCCTTCTTCTTTTTCCACTTCGCGGCGCGATACTACGAGGGGCTGAAGAATTCCGTATTGGCGGATAGAATCAGCAAGTTCTTTTAATTTTTCAATATCAAATTCCCGCCTTGGCTGGTAGGGGTTGGGACTAATCTTTTCAACTTCTATCCAAAAAATTGAGTTGCTGTAGGGTTGGGGTGGCATAAATAAAATATAGGGAAATTATATCACAATTTTGGTGCCGGAGGAGAGACTTGAA
>JBBTVL010000004.1:13086-14961 GCA_038063255.1 Patescibacteria group bacterium
GTGCCGGAGGAGAGACTTGAACTCTCATGACTTGCGTCACACGATTTTGAGTCGTGCGTGTCTACCATTCCACCACTCCGGCCTATAATGTGAAATTGTAGCAAAAAAGAAATTCATTTACAAAAATAGAAAAATAAAACCATTAGTCTAAGCTAGTAATTTTGTTTTTAATCTATTTATTATTCTTTAAATACCCAAGCATTGTCCCCGCATCACTTACCCCAAATGGATCATCTTTGCAATTATTAGAAAATCCTGGCTCAGTGAATATTTTCTTAATAACACCGTCCTCAACAAACATACTGTAGCGCCAAGAGCGTTCCCCAAACCCTAGATTATCTTTCTTTACAAGCATCCCCATTCCTCGAGTAAAATCACCAGAGCCATCGGGTAGCATTTTAACCTTACTTAAATTCTGATGTTTCCCCCACTGAAACATAACGTAAGCATCATTTACAGAAAGACAATAAACTTCGTCAACACCAAGCTTTTTAAAATCTTCATATAGCGACTCATATCCAGGCAAATGAACAGAAGAACATATTGGAGTAAATGCGCCAGGAACCGCAAATAAAACAATTTTCTTACCGTTAAAAATTTCAGACGATGTCACATCTTGCCAGCGAAATGGTTTTGTATCACCAATACTCTCATCGCGTACGCGAGTTTTAAAAACTACATCGGGAACTTTTTTATTTTCCATATTTTTTATTTTATATTACAGGGCTATGATAGCATAAAACCATGACTAAGCAAAAACTGATTGTAGTTCTTGGGCAAACGGCAACCGGCAAAAGCGATTTGGCTGTGCGCTTAGCTAAAAAATATAATGGTGAGGTTATTTCTGCTGATTCTAGGCAAGTTTATAAAGGATTAGATATTGGCACGGGAAAAATCACGAAATCCGAAATGAAGGGTATTCCCCACCATGTTCTTGATGTTGTCTCGCCGAAAAAACAATTCTCTATCGCGGAATACAAAAAATTGGCCGAGGAGGCAATCGCCAATATCATCTCGCGCGGTAAAATACCGATACTTTGTGGCGGAACAGGATTTTATATTCAAGCTATTGTTGATGGCATAGTACTTCCAAAAGTAGCACCGAATATGAAATTGAGGAAACATCTAAATAACAAAACAACTAAACAGCTTTACGCAATTCTCAAAAAACTCGATTTACGACGAGCGCGTGAAATTGATAAAAATAATCCCCGCCGTTTAATCCGCGCCATAGAAATAGCAACTTCTCTCGGCAAAATCCCCCACTTGGCGGTTTCACCGCCAAGTGGGGATATTCTACAAATAGGATTAAAACTAACAGACGCGGAACTTAAGAAAAAAATAACTATTCGCCTATTCGCGCGAATTAGCCGAGGTATGATAAATGAAGCTAGAAATTTGTTGCACCGTCACATTATCTCATTCGTGAGAATGAGAGAATTAGGATTGGAATATAAATATCTAGCGAAATACCTGAAAGGAGAATTAGGTAAGAAAGAAATGATAGAACAATTAGAAACCGCTATTTGGCATTATGCTAAAAGACAAAAAACATGGTTTAAGCGAGACAAGCGAATACGATGGTTTGATGTATCAAAGAAAGATGCGCGGCAAAAAATAGAAAAAGAAGTAATAAAATTTTTAAAATAGTGGCGGGCCCACGAGGATTCGGTCACAACTCTCGCCTTTCGTGTGCTCAAGGCTCGGTCGCCGACCCCGACTCAGCCTAACGGTTTCCGTCTTTCGAATCCTCGAACCGAACACCAAATTTTGATATAGGTTTATATATCAAAATTTTCTGTTACGGGCCCACGAGGATTCGAACCTCGGTCTTCTCTTTTGGAGAGAGAAATTCTACCACTGAACTATAGGCCC
>JBBTVL010000005.1:0-1868 GCA_038063255.1 Patescibacteria group bacterium
ATCGGCGCCGGTCCTGCTGGCACCGCCGCCGGCGTTTACGCTTCGCGGAAAAAACTTAAAACTCTTCTCGTTACGCCTGATTTCGGCGGGCAGTCCATCGTTTCCACCGATATCCAGAACTGGGTCGGTACACCGTCAATCTCGGGCACCGAACTTGCCACCGCTTTCAAAAAACACCTTGAAATCTACGCGGGAAACACACTCACCATCAAAGAGGGCGAGAAAGTATTCACCATTAAAAAAAATAAAAACGATTTTTCAATACGCACCGATCAGGGAAAGGCCTATACGGCAAAGACCGTACTCATTGCCACGGGTTCCGACCGCAAGAAACTGCAGGCCCCAGGAGCCGACCGTCTTGAGCATAAGGGTATCACTTACTGCGCTTCCTGCGACGGACCGCTCTTTGACGGACAAGATGTCGCCGTCATCGGCGGGGGCAATGCCGGGTTTGAAACGGCCGCCCAGCTTTTGGCCTACACCAAAAGCGTCACACTTCTAAATCACAGTCCCGGGTGGAAAGCCGACCCGGTTACAGTTGAAAAAGTTTTAAAGCACCCCAAAATGAAAGCAATTGACGATGCGGATGTGGTGGAAGTGAAAGGTGAAAAATTTGTTGATGGGCTTACTTATAAAAATAATCAGACAGGAGAAACAAAAGAACTTGCGGTAACGGGAATATTTGTGGAAATTGGGCAAATTCCTAACACTACTTTCGTCAAAGGCCTCCTTGAGCTTGATAACTATTCACGTATTAAAATTGACCCGCGCACGCAGGTGACTTCTGTGGAAGGAATTTGGGCAGCCGGCGACGCAACTGATGTCTTATACCACCAAAACAATATCGCCGCCGGCGATGCCGTTCGCGCTGTTGAGGATATTTATCTATACTTGCACACTAAATAGCGCCTTCTTTTTTAAGTAATTCCATTTTCTGCCTCATCCCGCGGTTATAGTCGCCAATTTTCCCGTCGGAACGGATTACCCTATGACAGGGAATTTTCGGGTCGCGGTTAGTGCTCAAAATATTCCCCGCCGCGCGAAAGGCGTTTGGCCTCCCCGCCTTTTGGGCAACTTCTTTGTAAGTTAATGTTTTACCGCGCGGAATTTTACGGACAATGGACCAGATTTTTTGTTTGAAAGATTTCACGACGGAGGAGGTGAGATTCGGCGATTACATCGCCAGGTACTTTTCAATACTTTACAAAGAAAGTATACCGAAAAGTCTTTCAAATCTCAACGTGAGCAAAGCAATTTGCTCACTCCTCCCCATTCAACAAAACTTAGCGTTCAATGAAGCGCCAATTTTGTACGAACGGAGGAGGTGAGATTCGAACTCACGATCCGCTTTCGCAGATTCCGGTTTTCGAAACCGGTGCATTCGGCCACTCTGCCACTCCTCCCTAATTCCGCCCTCGGCGGAACGGGCGACCTCGCAAGGCGAGGTTTAGCCAATATCTCACTTGAAAATACTAGCATTTTGCCTAAAAAATGCTATATTTTTCCTACTTGGCGGCTAAATCAATTGGCTTGCCAATTGATCGCCCGAACATCTGTAAGCAGATGTTTTAGGGCCCTATCGTCTAACGGTCAGGACATGAGCTTTTCAAGCTCAGAATCGGGGTTCGATTCCCCGTGGGGTCATCTGCACAAAAATGAGCTACGATTTTATCGTGGCCATTTTTGTTAGATGAACCTAAGCGAGTAAACTGCTTTACTCGCACCGGGGAATCGAAAAGCTTCTTCCGTATTTTTGAGCAACTATTGTTGCGAGAAAATGGAAAAGCTATACTGTTCCCGTAGGGAAAGATTCCCCCGTGGGGTCATCTGCACAAAAATGAGCTACGATTTTATCGTGGCCATTTTTG
>JBBTVL010000005.1:1968-8140 GCA_038063255.1 Patescibacteria group bacterium
CCCCGTGGGGTCATCTGCACAAAAATGAGCTACGATTTTATCGTGGCCATTTTTGTTAGATGAACCTAAGCGAGTAAACTGCTTTACTCGCACCGGGGAATCGAAAAGCTTCTTCCGTATTTTTGAGCAACTATTGTTGCGAGAAAATGGAAAAGCTATACTGTTCCCGTAGGGAAAGATTCCCCCGTGGGGTCACCAATCGAAACATGTTCGCCCAAAGATTGAGATTTTATTTATCGCGTATTAATTATCATTGTCCATGTCGCGCAGTTGCTCCTCGGCTCGTTTAGCTTCCGCTTCGGCTTTTTCTTGTTCTCGTTTAAGTTGTTCCGCCCTGCTCCCAGCTTCTTTCTTTCCTTGTTTGTCAAATTTTTCTTTTATTTCTCGTTCCTTGTCTTTTAGTTCTTCTTTAGCTTCATCTAACTCCTCGATGGCATCCTCTATTTTGTCCAAGCTCTTTTCAGCTTGCTCGGCTAGTTGCTCTGCCCCTTGATAGTTGCCTCGACCAAAAAGCTCTTTGGCTTGAGCGAGTAGGCGATCAAACTTCTCGAATGCCTCTCTAGGCACGGTTATTCCTTCTTCCGCTGCTTCATCAAGCACTTCTTGTTTTTCTTTCTCGGCTTCTTGAATGACTTTTTCAGCTTCCGCCTTGTCCTCCATCTCCCTCTCTATCTTTTCTTTCTCGGCTTCCAGTAATTCTTCCTGTTTTTCTTCATTCATTTCGAGTTTCTCTTTCTCTGCCTTGACTGCGGCGAGTTCGGCAAGAAGCGCGTCAACTTGTGCGGTATTCCCTGCTTGTCGCGCCTCTCTGATCTTTTGTTTAAGAGATTCTTCCTTTACCTTGAGGGCGTTCTTTTGCTCTTTGAACGCTTGCTTCAAGGCGTCTTTCTGGTCGTCGAGTTCGTCATCGAGTTCCTTTGCCAAAGCACTTACGTTTTTCCCCTCCGCTTTTTCATCCTCAAGAATAGAGGCGGCGTTTGCGAGGTGTGCTTGCAGGCGACCTTGCGCAACCTCGAGACCCCGCGCCTCTACGCCTTTCGTTTCAAGGATTACCCTGATCTCGGAGATGCGCTCGGCAGCAAATGTTATCTGAAGCCACGCTTTGCCTTCGGGATTGAAAGTGAAAAACTCACGGAACGCTTCGCCGAACTTATCAAGAAAATAGAAAGGGCTTTCGGGCGTAAGGCCCGCATTTGGTAATGGTAATGTCTGACCTTGCGCGAATACGAAAAACGGGGTTAGGAAGAGGGAGGCTATTAATAGTTTCATTTTTGTACCAATTTATTTTATAATACTATTATAATACTACATATCCACATTGTGAACTAGAGCCGTCGCTACACAAATTCAGATACTTTGGCACTTCTCGTAATTGAGGAAAAATGAGGATTTTCAATAAATTCAAGGGGACTAAAGGGTTTGTCTTTGCTCTAGGGGCGCGGTTTACGCTTCCGGAATATGAAAAACTAAAAAGAAGCTGAAAAAGAGCGAGAATATCAACATTTATGCACGTCTTTTTACGATAAAAGGGTCGTCGGGAAAATCTACTCTTCATACACAAGGGGCATGCCAGGTACGATGTGGTAATGTTGCAATACAAAGAGAGTTAGTCTGGATAAGTAAGTTATATTGCGCTAGTATCTTAAGTGCAGAATAAATTATGCGCGCGTAGCTCAGCTGGTTAGAGTGCGTCGTTGACATCGACGAGGTCCCCTGTTCGAATCAGGGCGCGCGCACCTAGAAAGCAATGAAAATACTCTCTATTGAAACTTCTTGTGACGAAACGGCTGTAAGCATTATTGACGCCAATACAGTAAAAGGTAAGGTGATTTTTAAAGTATTGGGTAATGCTCTTTTGTCACAAGTAAAACTCCACGCCAAATATGGAGGAGTGTTTCCTATGATGGCAAAGCGAGAACATTCAAAAGCACTGATTCCCTTATTGGTTGAAGTTTTAGGGGAAGCGGGGATGTTGAAGTTGAAGCGTGACGGAGGTTTATCACTCGGGGGTACTCGGGATGCTCAATTTGGTAAATCGCCTCTCCTGCGAGCCAAATTGGCAAAAATACTTGCTCGTGAGCCAGAACTTTCGGAAAAGTTTTTGAAAGTTATACCTACAATAGAAAAAATAAAAATCGACCGCATTGCTGTAACTTCCGGCCCGGGGCTAGAACCAGCGCTTTGGGTAGGCATTAATTTTGCTCTCGCCCTTTCGTGCGTATGGAAAATTCCAGTTGTTCCAATAAATCATATGGAGGGGCATTTTTTTTCTTCCATTTTAGAAAAAAATGGCGAAAAACAATTTACAATTTCCAATTTACAATTTCCAATTCTCGCACTTTTGATTTCCGGTGGGCATACCGAGCTCGTACTTTCTAAAAAATTCAGTAATTACAAAGTAATAGGAGCAACGAGAGATGACGCTGTGGGGGAAGCATTTGATAAGGTGGCCAGAATGTTGGGACTTCCCTATCCGGGCGGACCGGAAATATCCCGTTTGGCTAAACTTGGAAGTTCGACTTCCAAGTACAAGCTTCCTAGACCAATGCTACATTCCAAAGATTTTGATTTTTCTTTTTCTGGTTTAAAAACTGCGGTGCTTTATCTGATTAAAAAAATCGGGGTACTGACGGCGCAGAAAAAGGCCGATATCGCAAAAGAATTTGAAAACGCGGTTACCGAAGTATTGATATATAAAACGATTGGCGCCCTCAAAAAATACAAAGCTAAAACACTTCTCATTGGCGGCGGCGTATCGGCCAATGAAAAAATTCGCAAAGAATTCGCGCGAGAAATTAAAAATAAATTTCCTGAAACAAAATTATATTTGCCAGAGCGCGGGCTCACTACCGACAATGCCTTAATGATTGCGGCAACCGCTTATTTCAAAAAAATACCTAAAACAAAAAAGCCGCCACTAATAAAAGCTGACGGCAATCTATCTTTTTAAGAAAAAACTGATAGTGGTGAGGGTCAGATTTCTTGCGCAATTACGCTTGAATTTCAGCCACAATGTCAGATTCTCCTCAATAAGGAGGTTGAGAAGGAATCTGTTGGCGATATCTTCTTTGAACTCGCGGGAAATCAGGACATCGTCAAAATCGGCGACTATCCCGTCCAATAGAACTTCTTTTTCGAATTCCCAGAACTCGTGCGCCCTGGCTATGTCCCTGCCATCGCCTAAGTGCGATAAATTCTGGAACATAAAATCTTCGAACGCCTGAAGAATTTCTTCCGCCAGCTGAGAACTGGTAAGCTCAAGCATGGTTCTCCTATCATTCATCTCACGAACTCCTCAAAGATCGTTTGGAGAAGTATGCAACAAAAACCCCTATATTTCAAGATAAATAGAAAATAGGCCTTATTTCTGATATTATTTAGGTATTGTGATCCCGTTAGAGGCCGCGGTCACGGTTTAAGAAGAAGCTTAAAACAATATGAATCACAGTCGTATAATTATTCACAAAAGTAAATATGCAAGGCGCTCTCTGACCGCGACCTGCCTCTAACGGGATGAATGGAAAATTCTTAAAACCGTACGACCCGAAAGAGAACGAGGAAGCCATATACGCGAGCTGGGAGAAAAGCGGGTATTTCAATCCGGATAATCTGCCCGCTAGGCACAAAAAACCTTTTACGGTAATTATGCCGCCGCCGAACGCCAACGGTTCGCTTCATACCGGCCACGCAGTATTTGTAACAATTGAAGATCTTATTATCCGATATAAGAGAATGCGCGGATACAAAACCCTGTGGCTACCTGGCGCGGATCACGCAGGATTTGAAACACAGGTTGTTTATGAAAAACAATTAGAGAAAGAGGGACGAACCAGGTTTGGAATGGATCCAATGAAGCTGCGCGATGAAATACTCGCCTTTACGCTCGCCAATAAGTCGTTTATGGAAAATCAGCTCCGCCAGCTAGGAGCTTCGTGTGATTGGAGCAGAGAAAAATTTACGCTTGATCGGGAAATAATAGACATCGTCTATCAAACATTCAAAAAAATGAACGACGACGGCCTTGTATATAGAAGCCAGAAAAGCATAAATTGGTGCACCAAACACCAAACTTCCCTATCCGAACTTGAAACAATAAGTGAAGAACGTATCGACCCGCTCTATTACATGAAGTACGGGCCGTTTGTTTTGGCAACAGTAAGACCAGAAACAAAATTTGGAGATACGGCTATAGCTGTTAACCCGAAAGATAAGCGATACAAAAATTGGATTGGCAAAGTTATAGAATTTGAAGGGCTTATTGGTCCGGTCAAGTTAAAAGTAATTGGGGACGATTATGTAGACCAGGAGTTCGGTACGGGGGTAGTCAAAATAACTCCGGCCCACGATCCGAACGACTTTCTAGTGGCACAAAGGCACAATCTTCCAGTAGTGGAAGTTATAGACCAGTACGGAAAGTTAAATGATAGGTGTGGCAAGTATGCCGGAATGAAAGTTGAAGAAGCAAGAAAGCAGGTAGCCATTGATTTGGAGAAAAAAGGAATGCTTGAAAAAGTAGAGCAGAATTACAAACACGCCGTAAAAAAATGTTATAAGTGTGAACGAATACTTGAGCCGAGAATCCTTCCTCAATGGTTTGTGAAAATGAAACCCCTTACCGAACCCGCTATAAAATACATTAAAAACGGAAAAATTGTTTTTTATCCAGAGCACTACAAGAAAATCATGTTGCACTGGCTGAATAATATAGAAGACTGGAATGTGTCTCGGCAGATTGTTTGGGGGATACCAATCCCCGCCTGGTACAAGGGCAACAAAATCCATATAGGAGAGGAAGCGCCTGATGATGGATGGAAAAAAGAAACAGATACTTTTGATACATGGTTTTCTTCCGGACAGTGGCCATTTGCGACCCTGGGATATCCGAACCATAGCGATTACAAAAAATTCTACCCGACCCAAGTAATGGAAACTGCTGGGGAAATTATTTTTTTCTGGGTGGCAAGAATGATAATGCTAGGGCTTTACCGGACTGGTAAACTTCCGTTCAATGTTGTGTACCTTCATGGCATTGTGACCGCGCGTGACAGCAAAAAAATGAGCAAGAGCCGCGGCAACATTATCAGCCCAATCGTACTTACCGATAAATACGGGACGGATGCACTGCGTATGGGGCTCATTATCGGCAATACTCCCGGAACAACTACCGCTCTCTATGAAGAAAAAATAAAGGCATACAAACATTTCGCCAATAAAATTTGGAATGTTGCGCGGTTTGTGCTGGAAAATACGAATGGTATGGGAAGCAAAAAGGGGACCTTAGATAAAAAAGATACAAAACTTAAAAAAGAATTAATGGCGCTTCTTAAGGAAGTGACGGATGATATGGAGAATTTTAGATTTTACTTGGCGGGTGAAAAACTTTACCACTATCTTTGGCACACTTTCGCCGATAAAATTCTGGAAGAATCAAAGTCGATTTTTCAGGGGAATGACGATAAGGCGAAAATGTCGCGCCGAAAAGTACTTTACGAAATGCTTTTGCTTCAACTAAAAGCGCTCCATCCGTTTGTTCCCTTCGTCACTGAAGCCATATGGTCGCTCCTGCCGGAAAAGAAAAACTTGCTTATGATTGAGGAATGGCCCATTAAATAAATTTAAAATTAAAAAGGAAAAAATAAAAAATGAAGTCAACAAATACAATTCAACAAAATTATTTTAATCTTTTATTTCACCTAGCGAGGAGCAAGGTGAATGAGTACTCTAATTCACCTTATCCGAGTGACGACGAAACATTGTACCCAGTTATACTTTTGAGTTTTTAGTTTGCTACTATGGAAATTAACCCACAAACGGTTTTTATAGCTCTTACTGGAGGGATACTTCCCGCCCTTCTTTGGCTTTGGTTTTGGCTTAAAGAAGACATGAACCCCGAACCGCGCGGACTTCTACTTTTATCATTCCTGGGGGGCATGGCGGTGGTCATTGTTGTGCTTCCTATTGAGAAATTCGCCTATAGCGAGCTTAAAGATGGAATTTTACTCATCACCGCCTGGTCGGCCATTGAAGAGGTCGCCAAATACGGCGCGGCCTACTTTATAGCCCTTAAAACGCGATTTCTCGACGAGCCAATGGATTATGTGATTTATATGATTACCGTAGCACTTGGATTTGCCGCTCTTGAAAACACGCTTTTTCTCATCAGCACTATAGA
>JBBTVL010000006.1:0-255 GCA_038063255.1 Patescibacteria group bacterium
GGGTCGCGAGAATTTTCAGTAGAAAATTACTTGTGACCGACCCCGCCATCTCCACAATATGAAAAAACGCTCAGCTTCGGCTGGGCTTTTTTCGTATTGGGGAGCTACCCGCGGGGTTGAAAAGCACAGGCACGGCGGTGCCGAGCTGGGGTCGCGAGAATTTTCAGTAGAAAATTACTTGTGACCGACCCCGCCATCTCCACTCGACTTGTTTTGCTTTTAGCAAAACTCGCTCGTGGTAAACCACAGCAACAA
>JBBTVL010000006.1:355-16895 GCA_038063255.1 Patescibacteria group bacterium
AAATCACGGTTAATACCGTGTTTTTTGTTAGTCGGGTGCCCCGAGCAACGTCGAGTGCACTCGACTTGTTTTGCTTTTAGCAAAACTCGCTCGTGGTAAACCACAGCAACAAAAATCACGGTTAATACCGTGTTTTTTGTTAGTCGGGTGCCCCGAGCAACGTCGAGGGGCTTCTTGTATAATTTATTAATGTATTTTGTCTATATGATAAAAAATTCTGCCAATAAACTTTATGTAGGAATTACACAAAATCCATATGAACGCCTGCGTTACCATAATTTAAAACAGGGTGCAAAATTCACAAAATACATACCTGACTTCAAAATTGTATTCCTTGAAAAATACCAGACCATAACTGAAGCTAGACAAAGGGAAATTCAAATCAAAAAATGGCGTCGTGATAAAAAAGAAAATCTTATTAAAAGATATTGTGATGGTTTAGCGACAAAATCAAAATGACGTTGCGCATCGCGCCATGCCGTAAGATTAAGGGCGGTGTTCAAACTCGTCGTGGCCGTAGTGCTTGTGCCCTTTGTTTTTGGTGACGGCGCTGACATCTTCTATTTCTTTTTCTATTCCGCCCTCAATATCTTTCAGCTCTTTCTCCAATTCTGCTTCGGTGGCGGTCTCTCTCTGCTTTATGCCTTCAACTGATTTTGTTTTCGTAATATACCTTATATATTTTCGCAGTCCGCTGCGCAGTTTTTCAAACCCCTGGTGGAGCGCTTTTTCCGATTCGTGAATTTCAATCCCCTGCCGTTCCTGCCATTTTCTGACCCTCCACCAGACCCAGGCAAAAATCATGAGCAAAAGTACAATCAGCGCTAAGAGAGTAATTACGACCGAGGCGTAATTTATGGCGATAGTGCCTATTCTGAAAAACAAAGGCTGAATCACTTCTATGGTAACAATTTCCGAGGAAGCGCCAATTACGCCGCCGGCGCTCACGGTCTTGGCCCAAACCCTGTAAAGCCCGGTTGAAACAGTTTTGCTGAAGTTATATGTAAACCTGCCGTCCGAGCCGGCGAAGCGCTCTTCAACAATCGGCTCGTTTGATCCCTTTTGAATAAAAATCAAAAGTTTGCCGTTGGGGTGGCCCAGTCCTTTCACTGTCAACACGGAGCCTTCCTCCAATTCTTTCGGCCAGTCGGTGATTGTCGGGGGCGCCGGAGTTCTTTCCGTGATTTCAAAAGGAGTCGTTACCGGCGTTGTCGGCGTAGCGGGAGGAGCCGGCGAGCGCGGAAGCGCGACTATAGTACTGAAAGTGGCTGCGCGCATGGCATCCAAAATATTCGTCCCTTTGCCGTCGTTAGCCAAAACCGAGCCGGAAGAAAACACCACCGGCGCTTGACCGGAAGCTTTTGGTTTAAAAGTTACTCGCAAAATTGAGCCGTTGGCGCCGATATACCCCGGTGAAGGAAGCCCGCCGGAAAACCTTATTGTCCCGCCGGCGTTTGAAAACTTCGGCTCCTCCGTCCATAAAGTGAAAATTGACTGCGAATAACCCAGACTGGCAACATCAAGGAGAGTATTATCAAAATTTACTACGGCCGAGGCCGCGTTTATTGGCTGACCGCCCGTGTTTACGCTCACTAAAACAGAAAAAAACTCGCTGGTTTTATAAACGCCGGAAGCCGGAGAAATAAAAAGCGTTGCTTGAGCCGCCGCAGATATCGGAACCATAAAAAACCACGCCAATAAAATAAGTAGGTAAGACCGCTTCATTTTTTTATAGTTTGATCATAATCATGTTTATCTGTGCCTAAAACGCTTTCATCCCAGGAATCTCGACGCTCTGTGTTGTTACGATGTATGTGATTTGAAGAATCTAAATCATCATCGGTTTTGTGATGCGAATGCCTGTCGTGATAATTTAAAATAGCCTTCTCCAAAAATACCAATCCGATCAACAGAATAATGGCCAGAAAAATAATATTTATTATTATAAGAAAATTTTCCCACCAATGCATCGGCGCGGGAGAAGGCGCCTGCGCCGCGAAAGCTTCGTCAGTAAAAAAATCTAGATTTTGTAAATCTATAAGAATATTAGTCCCCTTGCCATCATTGGCTAAGACCTCACCATCCTTCCAGATGAGTGAAGTAGCGCCAGCCAATTTAGCTCGAAAAATAACATGAAGAACCGTACCGCCACTGCCCATAAAGCCGGGATTGGGTACGCCTCCTTGAAATTTTAATGTTCCGTTAATATTGGAAAAGCGCGGTTCCTCCACCCAAAGATTTAAAATTGATCCTATCTTTGAAATGCCAATAATTTCCAATCTGTCACGCGGAAAAGTCAGCGTGCCCTTAACAGCGTTTACTGGTTCTCCCAAGGAATCTGCTTTGATAGTTACAGTAAAATTGCTTGCGGCGCGAGGATTTGATGAAAGTGGAGAAATATAAAGCGAGGCGCCTAGCTGCTGCGCCACCGCTATTAAAGGAATAGCGCTAAATAGGACAAGTAAAGCTACTTTGCGCATGTTTAAATTATACCATTCTGCGCGGGGGGCGGCGAGATTTATAAATATAACGTCTAATCAGTACGGCTATAAACACCAGCGCCGAAATCAGCGCTACCACTACAACAAAGCTTAATGGTTTTATGGTATACCCCTCCGTAAAATTACCAGCTTGATCATAAGCCCGTACTGTGACTTTATAAGCCCAATATTGCCCTTCCAAAACATAAGGAGTCTCCGCGCGTACCGGCTCTTTATCAAATTTTGTGGTAATTAGTGTTAATATTTGCGGCCTTTCGCGTATCTCATAATATAAGATACCCGAGTCTTTATCTACAGCAAAGAAAGAAACGAAATATTTATTGTTCGCGATGCTTGGGTGGTTGCTGATTAATGGAATAAAACTTTCCGGCGAAACGGTGTCCGGCGGAAGAGCGTAAACTTCGGTTTCCGGAGGTTTTTCTTCTGCGGCGGGCGCAGGCTTCAGAGCCGGTTTAGGCGGAGAAACTTTGGAAATGGAAAGCTTAAGGGTTCCAGATGTTGCATCAAGTTCCGTGCCCTTGCCGTCATTAAGCAATATTTTTATATCTTTAAGACTGATGGCGGCAGACCCCTCCGCTTTAGCTCTTAGGCCGAAACTCAAAATCGGCCCGGCCGAACCAGAAAATCCTCCGGGGGTCCCGCCGGTAAATGTTATTGTCCCCCCGCTTACAGCGGGGCGCTCCACCCAGAGAGTGACAATGGAATTGCCGTATCTAACATCCAAAATCTGAAGTTTGGAAGTTGGCACAACCACTATGCCAGAAAGCGTGTTGACTGACTGCCCTTTTGTATCCAGTGTAAGCGATACTGTAAAGCTATCGCCGACATTGTAGTTGGTTTTTGCGCTTTTTAAATTTAGGTTTTCCGCGCTTGCCCACAAGGGCAAAACACTAATAGCCACAAATAGAAACGCAAAGCACCACGAAAGATGTCTATTTTCTGTCATTGGTATAGATTATACGTTTAATATAAAGTCTTGGCGACGCAAAGTTAATAAAGTAACCTAATTCGTACTCACTATTCCGAAGGTAATCATATAGCTGGTCAATAAACATTTTCGGAATTTTTGACACCGCCTTGAGTTCAACGATTATTTTATTTTCTACCACAAAATCTGGCCGGTATAGTCCTATAAAGTTTTTGGTTTTAGGCGAATAAATTTTGATAGCTTTCTCTTTTTCAAATTTAACTTTTCTAGCTTTAAGTTCTTCCGCAAATGCATTCTGATAAATACTTTCTTTATGCCCAGAGCCAAAATCTTTTCTTACTTCGATAGCAGCCCCTTGCATTTGGTAAGACAACTCCTTATATAATAATTTTTCGTGTGAATTCGTGTCCATATTCGTGTATTTTCGTGTATGGCTAGCTCCGCTAGCCGGTCCACCAGAAAAGCATGATTGAAAAATCAAAAATGTTTACTGCCTTGTCGCCATTGATATCGGCACAGGGATTTTTGGGGTTCTGCTGATTCCAAAAGAAAAGCATTATGGAAAAATCCACGATATTTACTTTGCCGTCGTTATTGATGTCGCCGTTTTTCTTGCAAGCCGCCGGCGCGGCCGGACGGGAAGCCAACACCTTGCTGAAGGCGACATCGCTGTCCCCAACCTTAAACGCCAAACTTTCCGAAAACGGGGAAATCAAGCTGTCCGGAGTTACGGTTTGACTTTTGGTTGTGTGGTCGCCCCTTTCCAGTACGGATGAATTTAAAGTATAAGTCCAAAGACCAAACTTATCCGACTGGGCTTTGTCGACCATAGTTTGTTCCGAATTAATTATAACATTTACGGTGGCTGATGGGTAAGACGCGCCGAAAAATTTGATGTCGTTGCCAATCCTGACTTGCGACTTGTCTGCCCCGATGGTGGGCGCGATGACAATGTCGGAAATCGTAGTCGTTTGGCCGCTTCCCACCGCCGTAGTGAAGCTTGTGGTTAAAGAGCGGCGGTTATCCGAATCAATCGCGTAGAGAGAGAAAGTATAAATACCGGCCCCAACGCTTGCCTCTGCTTGAAAGTTTCCATTTTGATCCGCGACCGGGGTGGAGACCGTAGTGCCGTCTTTAAAGATAACTATACTCGCCGACGGATAAGCCCTGCCCTTCAAAACCAGCCGTGTTGATTGAGATAAAATGCCGCCTCCGCCTCCCCCGCCGCCACCGCCGGTCGCAGGGGCAGGTGCGGCCGCTACTGGCGTAGAACTCACTTCGCTTGAAGTTGCGATACGATTGCCAAAAGCATCTTCTGGAAGAATTCTAAAATAATAGGTAGTACCATTAGTAAGCCCCGTCCGGGTTGAACTCAAAACATTGCCAACATTGGCATAACTATACGGCCCGCCGGAAACAGTTGATTGCCCCACGGTATATCCCCCGACATTCCACCCAAGTACTCCAGAAGCCGTTGTCCATGTAAGCGCCACTTGAGCGTCACCTGCCGTGGCAGAAACCACCGGCGTCGTTACGAACGGGAAATATAAAAACCCGGCGCTAATCTTGAAACCGGTTACGCTTGAAGTACCCAGGGAGATTTGAGAAATAGCGCTTTGCAAGCTAAAACTCGTTGAGCTGGAAAATCCGCCTTCGTAAAGCACTGGGTTTTGCGCACTAAAACTGGCAGAATTAAAATTCTGCGCCAAGCCACCAGAAGCAAATGTAAAAAAGGCAAGTATGAAAAATGAAATGAAAAAATACCTATTCCCCATGTATTTTAAAGTATATCACTAGACCAAGTATGTCACTTGGGGGTGAAACCCCCAAGTGACTACTCAAGTAGAAATCTGGCAAAATCTTTTAATTCTCCTTTTCTTTTTATAATTGATTCCAATGACGAAAGTGCAAACTCCTTGTATTCATCAGTATTCCTGAATTGCCCGAGAATAATCTCCTTCTCACAAATTTCTTTAACCCCCTTATCCATATATTCTCCCCAGCTCGACCTGCTCTTCACCAACTTGGGGGTTTCACCCCCAAGTTGGTGAACACGATCATTTAGATTTACATACGCGCTTGCATGGAGTAGATATTCGTTTGTATCAATGTGGACAGATTTAAACACACCTTGGAAAAGTGACCCGCTTCTCTCATATCTATTATTAAAGAACCCAGTATAACCTCCGCTCATTCTCTTCATAAACTCGCTGATACCTCTGTCTACTAATTGTTCCAAAATAAAATGGAAATGATTTGGATTGAGACAGTATGCGATAACATTAACCAACCTCTCCTTCAACTTGGGGGTTTCACCCCCAAGTTGAAGAAATGAGTTTTCGTAGAGGCTTCCTATCGGAGTTGTTGTGTTGAATTCGACCATACTTTGAAAAAATCTTTGTATGTCGTATGCATCAACAAAAATAATTCTTTTATCAACACCTCTGTTGTAAATGTGATAATACTCACCGATCACAAAAGGGATCTTCCTGTTCGCCATATGTTGTCATTCTATCACTTGGGGGTTTCACCCCCAAGTGACTATTCAAGTAGAAATCTGGTAGAATCTAGCAACTACCGTCCAGAAAACTGCGCGCGACGGCGTGGCGAGTGATTTACTTTTTCTTTGTATCTTTGACCTCAACTTTTACCTCCGGTACCGCATCGCCGTGCGTCGTGCCGGCAATAATTTCTTTAACTTTATTTATAACCTCTTTCGGGTCATATTGGCTTTTTACCAAGTAGAGCACCGCGCCCAAGCTAAGCGCTTTTTCAGCATCGGCTTGACCGGCTAAATTGGTAAGCATTATTACTGGAACTTTCTTTAATTTTGGATTCTCCTTCACCTTGCGAAGCACGTCGAAACCGTTCACTTTAGGCATCATGATGTCAAGCAACATTATAGTAGGAGCGGTTTCCATCTTTTCAAGTTTTGAAATCGCTTCTTCGCCGTCAAATGCCATCTGAAGCTCGTATCCGCTCAATTTAAAGGCCCGCTCATACATTCGGCTCATTAGCGGGTCATCCTCTGCCATGAAAATTGTTGTTGCCATATATTTCTTATTATATCACCTTAATTATAAATAATAATGATTTATTGGTGGGAACAATAAAAACTCGCGTCTAAACCAAAGAAAGGAGTTTATTTACTTTCTCGATAACGTCTTTTATGTCATTTTCGATTTTCACCAAATAAAGACTCGCTCCCTGCGCCAGAAACAAATTCTCATTCGTTTCGTTGAAAGAATTCGTTAAAATAACCACCGGAATATTTTTCAATTCTTCATCATTCTTCAGCGCGCGCAAAACATCAAGACCGCTCATCTTCGGCAAAATTACATCAAGCAGGATTACGGCAGGCTTTGTTTTGACTTGCCTTAACTTATCAAGCGCGTCTAGGCCGTCCGAAGCGACGGTAACTTCATGGCCATGAAGCTTAAAAAGCCTTTCGTACATATTGCACAAATCTTTGTTGTCTTCAACGATAAAAACTTTACGCATACCCTTTGTTATCATTATACTATGCGGCGGCTATAGGCAAAGAAAAACTAAAAGTGCTGCCTTTGCCGGGAATGCTCTCATCAATAGTGATTACTCCCCCCATGGCTTCAATAATCAATTTGGAAATATAGAGTCCTAGCCCCGTACCTTGGGTAACATCCCGCGCCAAGACATCGCCGGCTTGCTGAAATTTTCTGAAAAGTAATCCTTGGTTTACTGGAGAAATGCCGATTCCGGTATCTTTTATCTTTACTTTAAGCATCTTGCCGACAAGTTCAAGCCCTATGACAATACTGCCGGTTTTGGTGTAATTAATCGCGTTGCCGGTTAAATTGATGAGAACCTCCTTGATTTTGTCCCTATCAGCAAGCACATTTGGCGGGGAAACCGCCGGGGGGTCAAAGCGCAGTTCAAGGCCTTTTTTGTCCGCCAATCCCTTGAGTTCTTTTACGACCTCGTCCGCCAAATCGTGGACAGCAAAAGGTTTGGCTTCAAATTTCATCCTTTTTTGTTCAAATCTGGACAACTCCAAGAAATCATTGACTATTTTTATCAGACGATGGCCGGCAGTTGAAATATCTCCCAACATTTGTTTGACCTCCGGGTCTTTTATCTTATCGGCGTAGAAATCAAGGAGCATTGAGGCGTTGCCCTGGATTGCCGTCAGCGGGGTGCGCAGTTCATGCGAGGCGATGGAAAAGAATTCGTCCCTGGAGCGTTCCAGAATCTTGGCCTCGGTGATATCTTCAAGCAAGAGGACATAACCGATGACTTCATTATGGTCGCGAATCATGACAATCGGCGAAATTAATATTTTAAGAAATTTACTGCCGAATAAAACTTCCGGAAGGTCAAAGTTTTGTTTCTCCGCAATGCATCGTTCGCTTCGCTCAAGAAGATTTACGGTGCCTTCTAGAATTCCGCTAATCTTCACCATAGTCACAGATTCTTCAGGAATCCCGAGGATTTTCGCCACGGCCTGGTTCTTCAGAAGAATACGATGAGCAGGATCGGCGACTATAAAACCAAATTTAAGACTATTGATAGAAGCGATAAGCCGCGCCTGCTCTTCTTTAAGCTCCCGTGTCCGTTCAACAACCTTGCGCTCCACGCTTTCCTTTTCCCGCTCAAGGTCTTCCGCCACATTCAGTATCGCTGCTTTAGTATCTTTCAACTCCCGGCTGTCTTCCTCCAGTTTTTCTTCAAGCTTTTTGCGTTCGGTTATAAGAAAGCGAATCGCGATGTAGCCAATTGCCTCGTTCTCTTTCCCAAAAATCGGCGCGATATTCGCGTCCACCCAGTAAAACGAACCGTCTTTAGCCCGGTTTTTTATTTCTCCGCGCCAGACATGGCCGGTGGAAATTGTATGCCAGAGTTCCTGATAGAACAGTACGCGGTGGAAGCCGGATTTCAAAATGCGGTGGTTCCGGCCGATAAGCTCCTCGCGCGAGTATTTGGAGGTCTCCACGAATTTATCGTTGGCATAGATAATGGTGCCACGAAGATCGGTAATGGATACCAGCACGTTTTTATCAAGCGCCCGGAGTACGGCTTCGGATAGGCCCGCCAGAGTTTCTATCTTTTCTCCGGTCGCGACAGGGGCGGAGTAGCCGTTAAATTCAGTTAGGCGTGTCCTTCCCCGACTGACGCCAAGCTTGTAGATAATCTTTTCCGTTTCCGTTGCCATTGCCGGAGGCCCGACAATGTACCACAGAGCGGTTTTTATCGTGCCTTCATTAATGTTTTTTTGAATCGCCGGAGCGTCGAGGAGGTCGAAATGATTTCGCAGAATAAAGTTGGCGTTTTGCCGAGCGAGCTCTTCTAATTCTTTAAGATAAACTACGCTCTCCGGATTCCTATTGGCGTAAAGAAGCGTGATATTGTAAGGTATTTTTTCTTCAGCGGCAAAACGGAGCATGCTTAAAAACGGCGTGATGCCAATGCCGCCAGCCACAAAGACAATCGGTAGGGAATGGTCATCGGGGAGAACCATGTCGCCGAAGGGACCCTCAACCTCAACTTCTGAACCCAAAGCTATCTCGCCGAGTGTGCGCTTAAACCCGCTTTGCGAGACGCGGAAAGCAATGCGGAGAAATTTTTTGTCGTTGGGCGAAGAAGCGATGGAAAAACATCGGGACTGGCCGTGCTCGTCATTATAGAAAAGCCGCTGCAGGGTAATCCAGACATATTGCCCGGCTTGAAAATGAAATTCTTTGCCGCTAAGATTAAAAGCAACCTCAATAGTGCCCGTGGCGATTTCTTTTCTCTCCGCGATGGCAAGTTTCATTATTTTAACCGCCGGTTTTCTTTAACTCTTCTATCTCTTTTTTCAATTCAACCATCTTTAATTCCCGTCCGACCATAAGTTTATTCATCCGTTCAAGCTCCTCAGCATCGTTGATTAATGTTTTATTAGCACTCTCAAGCTCGGCGGATTTTTTCTGCAACTGAAACTCGGCCTTCTCCAAGGCCTTTTTCATCTCGTCAAACTCTCTCAATAAATTCTGTATTTCGTCAAGCGCCATAAAACATTTTTGAAAAATTATTCAACCTTTACTCTCTCTCTCTCTCTCTTATCCCGATAATTCCTTCCTCCAGTCCTTTAAGCGGTTTTACAACGACAAACTTAATTGAAAGCCACAGACCCAAAGCTAGGAGCAAAAAGCCTAAAGTTACAACCAAAGAAATTTCGCGCTGGGTCTTAAGAATGCTTGCGTTTAAGCTATCCAGTGTATAGTAGGTCTCAACCACGCCAATCGGCCCCTCGCCAGCTTGCAATTCAATAGGAACATATACTTCCATCAGCTGCTCATAACCTTTTTCCGTGACATTCTCAGGGTCGAGAGGCGCTTTGATAACCACGGCCACCTCGCCTCCAATAGATTTTTGGAAGTCCTTGTTGCTTGCGAAATTTTGTCCGACAATTGACTTGTCATCAGAAAAAATAACCGTACCGTCCTTGGCCCACACTTTAATGCGTATAACATTTGATGTTTTAACTTCTTCAAAAAGTTTACTAAAAATCTGGTTGGTTTCTTTGGGATTTTCAAAGGAGAAATCTGCGGGCGAAGTGATATGTCGCCCTGAATGAATTCCTATAAAATCAGCAATAATATTTTGGGCGTTTTCAGTCGCCTCTTGTCGCAGGATTGAATTTATTCGATAACTTAAGATAACGCCGACGAGCGCCAAAACAACGAAGGGCGGGACTAACAACTTTTGGGTGATGCTTAATTTTATTTTCATAATAGATAAAGTTTTAAATTAATCATTTTTGCTGTTAAAGATTATCGTGTTAACAAAATAATTTCAGAGAGCTGATCCCAAAAGCCGGCGGGTTAGGAAATAAAGCGGCAAAGCCAAAATCAGAAGCAAAATTATAACCGTCACAAAAGTTAATCGATTGGTGGCGTTGGCCAGCGCCATAATATCTTGCTGTGGTTTCGAGGCCGAAAACATTCCAACAATTTTTCCGTCTGCATTTATTACGGGAAGGTAGCTTGCCAAAAATGATTCCCCGCGCAGTAGAACTCGGGCAGTAGCCGCTTCCCCTTTTTCAAGTACTGCACTTTTTACTGATTGGTCGTCAATTGATATGCCGGAAAGCCTTGTCCTGCCATCGGCGCCAAGCGCGGTTGTGGCAACAACGGTGTCTTTGTCGTATACGGACATTTCAAGCCCTGTAATTTTCTTCATTCTGTCGGCAAAAACATTATCCAATGGAAATCCGGCAACAAGCGCTCCCACAATTTCGCCCTTACGATAAAGTGGAACGGACGCACGAATAGAAAACTTTTCTCCCGGTGAAGATTCAATCGTGGCAAAATTCGTACCACCGAGCGCCTCTTCCACCGCCCGTTCATTGCCGACCGAATCGCCGCGCCGAGTAAGAGCATGGGCGCGCAATACAACCAGACCGTTTTTATCGGTCACCAAAAGAAATCCCAGTTTTTCTTTATCTAGAGAAACTGTCATCAAGCGCTCGAGTTCTGAAATATTATTTTGAGCAAGGGCGGTGCTAATTTCACCCGTCTGTCCCAAAAGTTTTGCTTTGGCGCTCGCCTCTTCAGTAAGTCCGCGAACAGTAAGGTCGAGTACGCGCGTGTCAATTGTCAGATTGTTGCGCGTCTCCGATTCAATTTTACTGATAAGTATCGTAGAAAAGGCAAGCGTGACTATTGTAGCGATGAAAAGCGTCATTGAAATAAAAATCAGAACCATGCTCTCGCGCAGGCGCAATTTCAAATACTGCCAGACCCACATCACAAGCACTATAAAGCCAGCCGCTTGTAATAAGCGCGCGATAAGACTCCCTACGGAAGTACTGCCTAAAAAAGATGAGAAAAGCGAGGCAATGGCAAGCACCGAAAATCCATACCAAAAAAATTTAAGCGACTGATTGAATTCCCGCTTAAATTCTTTATATGAAAGATAGGCAATGGCTCCGAATCCGAGCGCCGCAATAGCATCTATATATGGCAAAACACTTGAAAAAGCCGGGATCAATATAACTGCCGTAGTAGAAACCGGACTCAACCGAGGCCCAACAAAAAAACTTAAAATAACTAAGCCAATTCCTATAAGATAAACAAACGAGCCGATAGTATTTATGAAATCACCTCCAAGGGTAAAAGCGTACAAAATCTGCCACAAACCAATAAGAGAGAAACCAATGATTCGTAAAAGTGGTTTTAGTTGTTTGCCCACCATATAAGCATCGGCGGCAAGCCAAGCCATCATAAAAAAAACCAGAGCTCCCACTAGTTCAATCGTGAAATGCAAGTTGTTAATAATAAAATAGAGCGACATTTATTGCTTTTATTATACGCCCATTCAATGAATAATCATTTTCGCTTTATCCACACATGAAAATGTTCGCCACACCCTTAGGCGCTGTTTTTAATTTCGACAAGCGAGAAACGCGTGGGAGTGTCTGTCTGTGCGCAACGCGCGGGCAGGTGTTCGCCACGCAGACAGGTTCCCACTCACACAGCGTCCGCCTTTCGACTGGCCTTGAAGGCCGCTCTCTTCGAGACCCTGAGGGTTCCCCATCTGTGGACACCTGATGTCCACAGACCTATAAAAATAACCGCTACCGCCACTCCAGCAATATGGTAATCTGTAGACACCTGATGTCCACGGATGTTCATAGGTTTGCAAAGCCAAAGTAATTTTATAATTTTATGGGAAATCGAACTGGGACGATAGCAATTGATTCATATGTGCATGTGTGCAACCGTGGAGTACGCAAGATGCCGATCTATCGGCAAAAGAGCGACCTTTGGCGGATGGTTTTTAACCTATTTTATTTGAATAGTGTCTATGTGTCAGAAAACTGGGTGCGGGAATTGGAGAAGGAAGACAAAGACGCTATAAGTCATTTTGTGTGGCCAAAGAAGTGGGACGAGCGTGAACAGCTCGTGAAAATAATCGCATACACGATTATGCCGAACCATTTTCACTTGTTACTGAAAGAGGTTGTTGAAAACGGGATCAGCCGTTTTATGCATAAATATAGCATGGGGTACGCAAAATATCTCAATACGAAATATAAGGAAAGTGGAAGTTTGTTTCAGGGGCGATTCAAATCAAAAACGATCGACAGCGACGAATATTTCCGCTATGTTGCGATGTACATCATGATCAAAAATACGATGGAGTTGTATCCGAACGGCGGGCTTGCCGGAGCGGTAAAGAATTTTGAACGCGCGTGGGAGTGGGCGGTTGAGTATCCATTCTCGAGCTTGGCGGAGTATGCGGGGAAGCGACATTTTCCCATCGTGGAAAAAGATTTGCTTGGGGAGTTGTTTCAAAATCCGTCTGATTTCAAAGCGTTCGCGAAAGACTGTATGCTTGGACGAAAACTTGACATAGTCGCCGATTTGTAATCTGTGGACATCAGGTGTCTACAGATATTGTGCGTTAATTATCGGAGAATCTTCTCCGATTTGTCCACAATCATTGCTTCGCTCATAATACCGACAAATACCTCTCTAATTACTCCGTCTCTATCAATGAAAATACTAGTAGGCAATGTTTCTATGCCGTAGCTCTTACCAACTGCTCCAGTTTGGTCTAAAAGCACAGGAACAATATAGTCACCGCGCCTTATGAAGGCCCCCACCGCGCTTTTGTCTTCCTGGCTGTTGATACTAATAATCTTAAATAATCCTTGGGTATGTTTGGCCGTGTAATCGTCAAAAATTTTTATTTGGTCGGCAGAATCGCTATTCCAAGTCGCCCAGAAAGTAATAATAAGCGGAGTATCGGCCAAATCAGATAAGCGCACCCGGTCGCCTTTTATATCTGACAGCTCAAAATAGGGGGCAGCATTCCCGACGACAGCCTGAGCGTTGCCGTTATTAAACGGCTTCGTCTTGGTTGATTGGTCGTTAAACAGCAATGAAAAAGACCCGCTGCTAAAACGAATCAATAAAAATATAAGTGCGACAAGCGCCAGTATCCCGATTGTTATTTTAACAGGATGGAACATATTATTTTATTTAGAGAACAGTGCCTTTATCATACTCCATAAACTTATTTTTTTCTCAAGTGTGAAATCGCGGATGATAAATTGGGCTTCGTTTAGGGTTATGCCGTCTGTTTTCAATTGTTTGAATCCATTTCCGGAAATAATAAGCTGATATGTACCGCGAGGTAGCGCCAAGAAATATCCCCCGTCCGCCGTAGCAGTAAATTGGCCGTACGAAGAGGAACTACTCCCGAAACTCACAAATGTTTTCCTAGACGGGTCATACACGCGCACTTCTATTTTCGCGCCGGGTACGGGAGTCGCCTTATTGTTTTCAAAATATATAATTTTACCGTCAGGTATGGCTACAAAAGGGGCGACCTTATTGTCTTTCCCTTTATTGCCCAAAACATCAACCGTGGACACAGAGAGTGTAGTGGTCGCGATTTTGGAAAGAGTAAAATCAGTTTTCCAAAGGCCGGTTGCCGTGTCTTTAGTCAGTTTGTATGTAGTAGTTCCAATAACAACGCTTGCCCCTTTAGTATCACTCTCAAGTGAAAGTAAAAATGTGAGTGGTGTGTCAATAGGTATTATAAAGTTCCCGGCCGTAGGAGAAATACTAGCGGAGCGGTATGAGAGAGCGACAGTTCCCACTCGTGGAGCGGTGCCATCAATAATAATTATTTCGCTTAATTCTTTTGAAGTATTTCCGGAGGCATCAACGGCTCTCACAAACACCCCGTAAGTACCATCAGAAAGCCGAAGAGGTTCTTGTATGCTAAATGGAGTATTTTTACTTAAAAACCCGCCGGTGACAGTCCCCTTCAACCACGGTAATTCCGCGACATTATTATTGGTATCTCCTTCTGGGACAATACGGTACTCAATAAACTCCACGCCCGACATGTCATCTCCCGCCTTGCCGGTTGCGGTAAGCGTCCCGCGCGAAGCGAATGTTTTTTTAGAAAAAGTAAGCGACAAAAGAACGGGTGCCGTGCGGTCTATGAAAATTGGTATCGTTTTATTGACAGCGATAACTCCGTCGCTTGCCTCAAGACGAAGATAATAATTTCCGCCCGCGGAAAGCGATGTGGTATCCCAGTTAAACGAATTTTCTTTCGGGGTCTTTGTTAATATTTTAAATTCACCATTCCCTTGGCGGTAGCTTAAAACCACATCTTTAATTGCATCTCCATCGGGGTCTTTCAAAAGCCAGCTCACTTTAGTAATTCCGCTTGCCCCTCTCCCGTCCCTAGGATTCAAAAATGCAATCTTCGGCGGATTGTCATGGATAATGCTAACTGATGTTTTCAGACTTTTATTCCCAGCTGGGTCAATCGCGGTAGCTTCTATAACAAAACTTCCTCTCGCACTAATTGTAATAGATTGCCTCCAGGACCCGTCAAGAGCCACTTGTGTTTTGTATGTACTCTCTGCCACCGTTATAGCAACACTACTGTGAGGTTCGGCGGTACCGCGTATCGTAAACTGTAAGCCCTGTTTTTTACGGTCTTCATCGTCAGCGTCACTCAAAATAACCCCACTTCGAGGGAATGAGATGTTGGGAGATTTTGGCGCAACTGTATCGACAATAATTGGATATTTCACACGCACAATAAATCCGCGACTGTCTGTTGCGCGCCAAAGTGTTTCATTGGATCCTTCTCTTAATTTTTCAAAAGGAACAGAAAACCTTTCTTCGGCTGAAAGGGTAATCCATGATTTACCGCCATTGGTACTGTACTCCAGGCGTGTGATTGTAGGACGACTCGGTATATCCGGAGCTATAACACTTCCACGAACTGAAGCTGTATTCTTGTTGGTATAAGTTCGCCTGCCATCGTCAAATTTAATTGTGGGAAGTTGGTTTTTAATTGTAACCAACCTAAAATCTGAAATCTTCGTAGTTGCGCCGTCATCGGCCACTGCCCGAATGAGATACGCGCCGTCAGAAATTTCGGTAGTATCAAAAATTAATTTTCCGGAAATCGTCTCCCCCAACAAAGACCATTCTGTTTCGCCTTTATTAAATGCGCCGGCGGGGAGCGATTCAAACCTAGAAATAACCCTGTCGCCGTTTTCGTCGGTTACGCGAGCAAGAAGCGTGGTGGTAGCCGACAGTACGGTGTTATCCTCGGGCGTTATCAGACTAAGGGTTGGCGCGAGATTGAATGACACATGAATAATGGTTGCCTCGCTCAAAGACCCACCTTGGTCGCGAGCCACCGCGCTCAAAACATTGCCGCCGTGCGGAGAATCTTTTTTCAGTTTTACTTTATCAATAACAAACTGCCCGTCGCGGGAGAGTGTTGGTGTGTATTTTTCAACTCCATTTACTGTAAGCGTAACGATGCTGTCTTCCCTGGCGCTTCCTCTAACCGTAATCTCGCTTGATGTCGCGATAGTTTTATTTAAAGGAAAAATAATTTCCGGCGCCGGTGGCGGATTTACCCCGACGCTGAATGTCCCGCCACCGGTAATGGTCGTGCCCCTATTCCCAGCTCGGTCAGAACCCGAAACTTCTATAGTGGCAGTACCGTCGTAGCCAGCAAGTATTTTGTACACGCCCTCAAAAAACTGCCCCGCCCCTTCCATCTTCACTAGTACCGCCTCTCCGCCATGCTGGCGAACTTTCACAATCGGAGGCGTTACCAAATCTTTTGACGCTTCAATGCTAATTTTGACATCGCCTAGCTTGGCTGTAACAGACGGGTCGGCACCGACAATAAATGTCGGCGCAGTGAAATCCACGCTGAAAAAATCGGAAACATCCTCGCCAATATCGCCGACTGCGTCAATCGCATCAACAACAATTCTATAAAGCGCGCCGGGAATAAGGTCTTTAATTCTCCAAACATACGACCCAATAGCGGGCAAATCCTTTACTATAAATACTTTGTCTTCGTCTTTGGTAATTGTATGGTCCCATTCGGCGATTTTATCGGAATAAAAAATTGAAACCGGCAGTGGGATAAGACCGAATTCTTTTTTTAAGACCCCGCCCGTTTCATCGTTTTTATCGGTCGCCTCGTAGCTTACGAGTCCTTCATTTGAAAATACACTTCCATATTTCGGAGAAATAATTTTTACTTCTGGGCGATACGAAGTTGGCCCGGATGGTTTTCCTGACGACGCCCC
>JBBTVL010000007.1:0-3850 GCA_038063255.1 Patescibacteria group bacterium
AAAAAAGATTTTAAAAAATGGCACAAGGAAAAAGGTCTGCTAGTGAAGTTAAATTGTTGTATAATATCGGACGATAATATAGATATTTTCTATAAAATTCACCCGCCAAAATTTCTTAAGGAAATTTAGGAGGGCAAGCCGCGCTCTCTCACTCAACGAAGCCGAGCGCCTCTATAACATGAGCCACTAATTTTATCCGCTTAAGCACTTGGAAGTCCGACTTCCAAGTGCTTTAATTAAAACATATGAGAAAGACGCCTTTTGTAAGTGGAGAATACTACCATATCTATAACCGTGGTGTAGATAAAAGAATCACTTTTTTAGACGAAGCGGACGTTCAGCGTTTTTATGACAGCATGGAGGAATTTAATACCCTTGAACCGATAGGGAGTATCTACGAAAACGCTTTCGCTAAAAGACTTGGAAGTCGGACTTCCAAGTCAGGAGTTTTGGTAAATTTTATAGCATACTGCGTTAACCCGAATCATTTTCATTTTCTTATTAGGCAAGAATCAAAAAAAGGGATTGAAAAGTTTATGCAACGAATCGGAACTGGATATACAAAATATTTTAACAACAAAAATAAAAGGAGCGGGGCGCTGTTCCAAGGTAAATTTAAATCTATACACGTTAACTCGAATGAGTATCTTCTTTACGTAAGTGCCTATGTTAATTTGAACGACCGTGTTCACCAATTTGGAAGTCCGACTTCCAAATTGGTGAAAAGTAAGTCGAGTTGGAAGGAATATATAAAAAGGGAAAGTGGGGAAAAACAGTTTTGCACGAAGGATATTATTTTGGGGCAATTTAGAAATGTTGCTGAATACAAAGAGTTTGCTCTAAGTGCACTTGAAAGTATTTTAGAAGGTAAGACACAAGCGAAAGAATTAGCTATCTTTTTATTAGAGTAGAAGTAATTTCACCCACTTGGAAGTCGGACTTCCAAGTGGGTGTAAGTTGGGGGGTTTATACAGAAACT
The DNA here is from genome assembly GCA_038063255.1 of Patescibacteria group bacterium. Taxonomy (GTDB): domain Bacteria; phylum Patescibacteriota; class Minisyncoccia; order Phycocordibacterales; family VMEP01; genus JAUYLU01. The sequence goes on from JBBTVL010000007.1 coordinate 980, forward strand.
TTACAATTTTATCTTTTTGGATAGAATGGTCCCATTAGAAGTTTTACTTAAGTTCGGTGATTATAAACTGTGCACGAGCGAATTCGCCTAACGGCTTTCTTTTTTTATTAAAAACGTTTAGTATAGAACTTCTAACGGGATAAATATGACATTTACTTTAATTGCCAAGGTGCGAGGGGCGAAAGAAAACCCGGCAACTCTTAGGAAGTCCGGGTTTATTCCCGCTGTATATTACGGAAAAAAAGATAAATCAACGCCGATTGCCATTGATACACCGTCTTTTAAAAAAGTATGGAAAGGGGCGGGTGAATCTTCCATCATAACCCTCAAGATTCCTGGCGGCGAAGTAGACTCGCTTTTGTACGAAGTGCAGGTTGATCCGGTGACCGGCGAACCGATCCACGCCGATTTTTATACGGTAGACAAAGACACGGAGATTTATGCCAATGTGCGCCTAGAATTCGTTGGTGTTTCGGGAGCAGTGAAAGATTTTGGTGGCGTGCTGGTGAAAGTGCTCCACGAAATTGAAGTGAAAAGCTTGCCAAGGAATTTACCTCATAATATTCAAGTTGATATTTCTAAACTTGCAGAACTTGAAAGCCACGTTACCGTAGCAGACCTTAATCTTCCAAGTGGCGTTACAACTACGGAAAAATTAACCGAAATTGTTGTTTTGGTTTCAACACCAAAAGAAGAAGTGCTTGATGAGCCAGTAGCTCCAGTTGACCTCTCGGCTATTGAAGTAGAAAAGAAAGGCAAACAAGAAGAAGAGGGAACAGCTGAAGGAACAGAGGATACTATGACTGATAAACCCGAGAAATCTAATAAATCTGATAAAAAGTCTGATAGGTAGTCGCTGTGGTACAATTTTATACATAATGCTACAGAAAAGGTTTTTTCTATTTGTCCTCATATTTTTGTTTTCTTTTGGTTTACATACATTCGCTCAAACGGCTGAAGATGTTGCTAATAGGCGTGCCCAGCTTGAAGGCGACCTTAAATCTCTTGAGTCGGAGATAGATGCACAGCGCAAAATTTTGGCAGATAAGCAAAAAGAATCAGTTTCTCTAGAACGAGATGTCGCTATTTTAGACGCCAAGATAAAAGAAGCGGACTTGTCCATCAAGGCGCGAAATCTGTCCATTAATAAATTATCCAGCGAAATTAACGATAAGCAAAAAACGATAGGAATTCTTTCAGAGAAGATAGATAGGGAGAAAGAGTCCCTTGCTCAGCTTTTGCGAAAGACGCGCGAGCTTGACGAAAGCTCCGCTATAGAATTTATGTTATCGGGTGAAAAAATTTCCCAGTTTTTTTCCGATGCTGACGCTTTTATTTCCATTAATTCCGCGCTTCAGGATTCAGTAGAAGTAGTGTCCCAAAATAAAGACGAAACCGCTCTAGAAAAAAAGTCGCTTGAGGGTAAAAAAGAAGAGGAAGTGTCGCTTAGAAAGATTCAAGAACTTCAAAGAAAGCGAATAGCTCAAGACAAGACCGAACGAAATAATCTTTTGAAAATTACGCGCGGGAAGGAGAGCGAGTATCAAAAAGTTTTAAGCGCCCGTGAAAAGAGCGCTGCAGCAATCAGGAGCGAACTTTTCGTTCTTCAAGGCTCAAAAGCAATCTCTTTTGAGAAAGCATATGAATACGCGCTCTTGGTGGAAGAGAAAACGGGGACTAGACCAGCTTTTCTTTTGGGTATTATTACTGAAGAAACTAATTTGGGGGAAAATTTAGGAAGTGGTAAATGGCGCGTAGACATGCACCCGACGCGCGATCAGCCGGTATTTGCAAAAATTACATTAGATTTGGGATTTAATCCCGACACAATGCCTGTTTCTAAAAAAGCCTGGTACGGCTGGGGCGGGGCCATGGGGCCGGCTCAATTTATTCCTTCAACATGGGTATGTTTTGCCGGTTACATCAACACGACCACTGGAAAATGCTCTAAAAACTCTGACGGTTCATGGCAGGGACCGTGGGAATATAACGTGAAATTAGATCGTATTGGTAAAAGAACTGGAAGCAGTCCTCCTAGTCCATGGGAACCAAAAGATGCGTTTATGGCAGCTGGTCTTCTTCTTATGGACAATGGAGCCGATAAAAAAACATATCAGGCAGAATTCCGCGCCGCCATGTGTTATTTGGCTGGTTGCTCTAATGCTAAAAAGGCAAGTCTTCAGTTTTATGGCAGGGATGTCATGGAAATAGCGGCCAAATATCAGACGCAGATTGATATATTGCAGAGGAATTAGTCTATAGTTGTTAGACAGGGAAGAATGCAAAAAGATAATATTTGCAAAACAATGAATAGTCTGTTAAAGTTTGGCACATGAAAGCGGAGACTCATCCAAAATACTATAGCGACGCAAAGGCGATTTGTGCCTGTGGCGCAACATATACAGTAGGTTCAACTAAAGATGAAATCCATGTGGAAATTTGTAGTGCCTGCCATCCTTTTTATACCGGAAACGATAAAATAATTGACACCGCTGGCCGAGTTGAGAGATTTAAAAAGCGAAGAGATGTGAGCGTTAAAAAAACTGAAGCGACAAAATTTAAGAAAGCCACTAAGTCTCTGGCTAAGGATAAAAATTAACTTAACATAAACCCCCACACCTATGCCTAGGTGTGGGGGTAAAAGCCCGCCGAGCTCTTTTTACTTTTGGGCCTGTCTGCGTGCGGTTACGCACAGGCAGACGCACGGACTTTTGTCCTGCCCTGTTAGAAGCAGACCGCCCCAAGGTGCTAATGTAAATATTTAAAGGTTGATACACATGATAATTAAAAACAATAAAAGTATGCCTAATGGCGGTCGTAGTACTCGCTTGGCGAGGACGGCTTCTAACAGGGCCTGCCTCTAACGGGATG
>JBBTVL010000008.1:0-2200 GCA_038063255.1 Patescibacteria group bacterium
TCATGCCCAATTTAGATTTTATCGCCATAGGCGACATCACCACTGACGCTTTTATACGGCTTAAAGACGCGGAAGTGCATTGTGATATAAACCGTGAAAAATGCACACTATGTATGGATTTTGCCACGAAAATTCCTTATGAGTTTGTAAAAGTTGTTCCGGCAGTCGGGAATAGTGCAAATGCGGCTGTTTCCGCGGCACGCCTTGGTCTAAAGGTTGGACTTGTTGCTAATATGGGCGACGACCAAAACGGCAAAGAATGCTTGGCACAATTAAAAAAAGAACGAGTAAGCTGCGACTATATTAAAATACACCCCGGGTTCCCTACTAACTATCATTATGTTCTGTGGTATGAAGACGAAAGAACAATCCTCATTAAACACGAAGCATATAAGTACGAACTTCCTTTTATGGGACTTCCGAAATGGATTTACTTAAGCTCGCTCGGTGAAAATGGGGCGCCGCTTCATTCCGCACTTTTAGAATATTTAAAGGAACGGCCGGAGATACAACTGGCTTTCCAGCCGGGGACATTCCAGATTTCACTCGGCTACGAAAAATTAAAAGAAATATATGCGCGCACAAAAGTTTTTTTCTGCAACACTAGGGAAGCGCAAAAGATTTTAAGAACTGAAGAAACAAACATACCGCGACTTCTTTCTAAAATAAAAGAGCTTGGCCCAGAAATTGCCATAATTACCGATGGCAAGAAAGGAGCGTACCTTTATTACGAAAAAGAGATGTTTTTCATGCCTTCTTACCCGGACCAATCCCCGCCCTATGAACGAACCGGTGCCGGCGACGCTTTTGCCTCAACATTCGTGGCGGCGCTTGCGCTCAGCAAGACGCCGCTTGAAGCCATAACTTGGGCGCCTGTAAATTCAATGTCAGTCGTACAATACATTGGCGCCCAAGAGGGACTCCTCACTCGCAAAAAATTGGAGGAAAACTTAAAAAACGCACCTGACGGCTTTAAGCCGGAAATTATTATTTAAATAAGAAATAGCAGAACAACCCAATAGCAAAATATTTAAATACTCCATAACTATTCGTTATTCAGCTATTTTACTATTTTACTATTTTGATATTTAACTATTTAGTTATTCTACTAAGTTCTTCCCAAAAGTTTTTTTGCTTTTTGCTTTATGTTAACAACCCCCATGCCGCAGTGTTCCAAAAGCTCTTCAGGCTTGCCCGCAAAATTTTTGTAAAAAATTAATTATCTTCCTAATAACTTTTTAGCCTTCTTTTTAATATCTGATATTCCCATTCCATAATGCTCCAAAAGTTCGGCGGGTGAACCCGATTGTCCGAATTTATCGGGGACGCCGATGAATTCCATCGGCACGGGGTGGTTTCTTGCCAGAACCTCGGCCACCGCACTCCCCATGCCGCCCGCGACCTGATGCTCCTCAATAGTCAGTATTCTCCCTGTGCTTTTAGCAAGGGCGAGTATAGCATGTTCATCGATCGGCTTGATTGTAGCCAGATTGAGCACGGAAACATCGATGCCCTCGCCTTCCAGAGCAAGCGCGACAACAAGGGCTTTATGGAGGAGCGCGCCTGAGGCGACAATACCTATCGTATGGCGCGCATCTTTTTTGGCCCGCCACATTATTTGCGCCTTACCTATTTCAAACGGCGTAAATTCGGTGGTGATAATCGGAGTTTTTTCGCGCGCTAGGCGGATATATACGGGACCTTCCATTTTTGCGGCGGCAATTGTCGCCTTTTTCGCTTCAATGCTGTCGCATGGGGCAATAACCGTCATGCGCGGAATAACTCGCATAAGGGCAATATCTTCAATAGCTTGATGCGTACCGCCATCCGGTCCAACGGAAATGCCGGCATGCGAGCCGATGATTTTCACATTGGCATTGTTATAAGCAATCGTCGTTCTAATCTGCTCCCAATTCCTGCCTGGACTAAACATGGCGTAGGAAGTAATGAAGGGAATTTTGCCCATAGAAGCCATACCCGAGGCAACAGTGGCGAGATTTTGTTCCGCCACCCCCACTTCCACAAATCGTTCAGGAAATTTATTTTTAAAAAGATGCATTTGGGTGGATTCGGTAAGGTCAGCGCAAAGACCGACGATGCGACTATCTTTCTCGGCGGCGGCAAGTAATCCCTCTCCGAAACCTTTTCGTATCGGCACCTGTTCAATACTGTTGTCAAAAAGTTTCGGATTTAATTTTGC
>JBBTVL010000008.1:2300-3854 GCA_038063255.1 Patescibacteria group bacterium
GGCTTTTCAAAAATCGCTTTAGCCTGCCCGACCGCTTCGTCAATGGCCCGAAAACTGTGCCCATCAATTTCTTGTACATGCCAGCCGAATGATTCCCATTTCTGATGAAGTGGCTCAAGCGGCATCACATCTTCGGTAAATCCGTCTATCTGGATATTATTGCGGTCAATGATGGCGATAATATTGTGAAGTTTTTCCTTACTTGCAAGCATCACCGCCTCCCAAGAATTCCCTGCATCAAGCTCCCCGTCCGACATTAGGCAATATATAAATTTTGAACTGGATTTGCCGTGATCCATTCTGTCGGCGAGCGCCATACCAACCGCCTGCGAGAGCCCGGAGCCGAGCGGGCCAGAACTTGTCTCAAGTGGAGAGAGCCATTCGCGATGCGGATGCCCTTGGAGGCGAGAACCGAACTTGCGGAGCGTCTTTAATTCGCTTACATAAAAATATCCGGCGTGAGCCATCGTGGCATAAAGTACTGGGCAAATGTGGCCATTTGAAAGGACCAATCTGTCACGGTCCGGCCAAAGTGGATTTGTGGGATTATGTTTTAAAAGATGAAAATATAAAGCAGTGAAAATATCCGCCATTCCTAACGGGCCTGCGGTATGGCCAGAACCGGCCTCGACGAGCATTTCAATAATAGACTGACGAATAGCGTTTGCTTTTAACTCAAGATTTTTTACTTTTTCATCTGTTAAATAAGACATGGGGGTAGTTGATAGTTATTAGTTTACAGTCAATAGAAAATTAAACAACCGAAGAAAGGCTGTTTATTGCTCCTTTAATATCACCGCTTTCAAATATCGCAGAGCCGGAAACGAGGCGATTCGCGCCGGCACCGACAAGAAGCGGGGCGGTTTCAAAATTCACTCCCCCATCAATACTTATTATAAGTTGCGGATGCATCTCTCGCAATTTTTTTATCCGCGATATAACGCGTTCGTCAAATGGTTCTCCTTGAAATCCTATGCGCGCTATGCCCATCAATTGCACAAAATCAATCTTATCCATAAAAGGAAAAAGTGTTTCAAGCGGCGTATCGTTATTGAGCGCAATACCAATTTCAAGATTACTTTCTTTTGATTTTTCTATAAGTGACTCTAGTTCCACCGTAGTAACGCTTTCTATGTGAAATATAATCCTTTGCGCGCCGAGACGTATGAGTCCGTCCAAAATTTGTGACGGATTTTTAACCATCAAGTCAAATTCGTATTCAATATCTTGCCAAAACGGCAGGCCTGTATCTTTTTTTACTAATTCTTGAAATTCACTCCAGGCGCTGTATGGCCAGCTTTTATCGGGAACAAAAATACCGTCCATAACATCAATCTGCAAATACGATACCAACCCCCTAACGCACGCGACATTTGAAATAATCTCTTCAAACGTCTTAGGCATTATCGCTGGAATTATTTCTGCCATTTGTTAATCTATTTTAGCAAGACGGCGTTTATGTCTCTCATCACCAGAAAAATTAGTTTCCAAGAACACACGGACCGCGTTTTTCGCCTCCTCGTCCGTTAAAAATCTTGCCCCTAAGGAAAGTAT
>JBBTVL010000009.1:0-5745 GCA_038063255.1 Patescibacteria group bacterium
GTTCGACCGATACCACCAACAATCCGATATACAACGCCTTCAACCAATCAAAGACCGTGGGTGCCGGCGGTACTTATGAGTACACATTTGTTGACAAAGGTGTTTTTAATTACAACAATAAAAATAATCCTGCAGACCAAGGTTCTATCACGGTGCGATAATATTTTAAAAACAGGCTCTAACATTGTTTACTACGCGGAGCCAGAGATTTTTCATTTGACTTTAGATTAGTTTGGGAATATAAAAGGGGGTAGTCCTACTTCATAGAGAGGTCTTTATGGCAGACACAATCCGGGGTGATTTCGGGAATACTCCGTGTACTGACTGTGGCAAACCCGAAGTGGCATTTAAGCACTGGGGTCCATTGGTACCGCCAGGCAAGGTTGGGTATTTCTGTTTTGATGACATGGATATCCGAAGGAAACACCTGTATGAGCACGACGAGCCAAAGCCATTCCCAGAAACAGCTGTCGTCGCCTGACTTCGTCACCGCCTTACCGAAAGCCGCATGGTTCGCCCAGCGGTTTTTTTATGCAAAGAACGGAATAAAAAAGTTGGGATTAGTTTGAAAATAGACTCTAACACCATCTATCGCGCGGACGAATAATTAAATTTTCTTTTTTCTATTTCCTCCCCACTACAAACTATCAACTATAGACTAAAAACTTTTTTCCTACCTCGTATCTCGAAGCGATAAGCTGAAGCGAAGTCCGTAGAGCATAAATATACCTAGGCCGAGAAAAATATAATTAAAAGGAAAAACTAACAAGAAAAGAGTAGCCAGCATCGGTCCGGCTATAAAAGCTACGGGGCGTAAGTTGCCAAAAAATGCGATTAAATTGCTATCAGAGGCATTTACATGTTTGAAAAAATAACTATCTGACATCGTCTCAATGAAGGAGGCGCCAACCCTGGTCATGAAAAGAAGGAACGCCCAAGCGAAAATGGACCCCGAACTGATAAAAGAAAGCGACATAGTGATAAAAGCAGAAAGTACAATACCCATAGAAAGTAATTCTTTTTCACCAAGTTTTTTGTCGGCTATATTGCCCAAAAGATACGGGAAAATTACGAAGGGTGAGAGGGCTATCGGCATAATTATGCCCAATATTTGACTGAACGGTATTTGCATAACTGTGTTGAGATATATCGGCGTATATATCACCATTATGGAATAGAAAAACTCAAGCAAAAATCGCACTACGGATATTTTAAACACATCCGGGCGCCTGAATACTTCAATAATTGTGCTTAGAAATTCCAATTTGTTGTAAATCGGGTCGCGGTATTTTTTTAAATTTATTGCTATCAAGATGAACATAGGGAAAATGAAAAGCGCCGAGAGAAGAAACACGGTGTCAAAATTTGAATCTTTAAGAAAACCGCTGGCAACAAGCGGGCCCAAAAGAATAGCTGTGTTTAAAATTGTAAGAAATGTTCCCCTAGTGCGCCCAGTTGATTCATCGGTTGAAAAACTCTCCAGAAATATATTTATTGATACGAAAAGCATCGCCAAAAAGGATTGGTGAGCGACAAAAAATAAAATGGCGGAATATGAAGAATCGGCGGTAATGAGTCCTAAAAGAGAAGCAACCTCAAGAAAAATTAAGGCCAGCGTGACCCTATAATTGCCGTAAATTGAAAGTACCCTCGGAAGTTTCATCACCGCCGCGATACTAAGCACCGACGCGATAATATATATGAGACCGACTACCCTTTCCGAAAAAAACGCTCGCAAATATGACGACTCAATAAAAAGCGTAATAGCAAAATGGAGCGCGTAGAAAAAAGTAACCAGATATATAATGTGGAGAAGATGTATGCGGTTTGCAAACATGTTTAAACGCCGATTAATACCGGTATAACGATAGGGCGCTTGGCCGTTTTTTGGAAAAGAAAGCGCTCGACGGAGTCGGTAACATTGATTTTGACATAATCGAAATTAATCGGATTCATATTATGGGTTGTGTCTTCGATTGTCTTTTTAACAATATTGCGCGTCTCTCGCAGAAGTTCTTGTGATTCTTTAAGATATACGAAACCGCGAGAAATTATATCGGGAGATTTTCTTAGCCTGCCGTTTCCAGTGTCTATGCTTGCCACTACTACGAAAATGCCGTCTTGGGCGAGCGTTTGCCGGTCGCGAAGAACAACCTCTTGGATATTGCCAACCGAGAATCCATCAACCATAATGATATTTTTTGGGGCGGTTTCTTTAAGCGCCACGATTTTTCCGCCTTTCTCTTGTATCTCAATAATCATGCCATTGTCGGGAATGATGATGTGGTTTTCGGGCACTATCCGTTTGGCAATATCGGCGTGTACGCGATGCATGTAATGGTACCCATGGATTGGAATAAAGAATTTGGGATGGATTTTGGCGTGAATCCATGCCAGCTCTTCGCTGTTAGCATGACCGGAAGAGTGTATGTCAGAATTCCTGTAATGAATAATATGCGCGCCTTGGCGCGATAGATTGTCTTTTAATTTTTGAACATTTCGCTCGTTACCGGGGATTATTGAAGAAGACATGAGAATCGTATCGCGTGGAGTGAGACGAATATATTTATGGCTTTTGTTGGCTATGCGCATCAAGGCGGCGAACTCTTCGCCCTGCGCTCCTGTGACTAAGGCCACGATTTTATTTTCTTGGTAATTGCTCATTTCTTCAACGGTAATAATGGATTCCTTGCCGATCTTAAGCAGCCCCGCGACCTTTGTCACTTCAATGTTTGTTTTCATACTGCGCCCTTCAATTACTATTTTTTTACCGTATTTTTCAGCCAGTTCAATCATCTTTAGCATCCGTTCAACTTGAGACGCGAATGTCGAAAGGATAAGGCGCCCCTTAGTGTTTTTGATAATCTCTTCTATATTTTGATGCACCAATTTCTCTGATATTGAAAAACCGGGATTCTCGGCATTGGTTGAATCGGTTAAGAGTGCCAAAACATTCCGTTTTTTGAAGGAATCAAAAACCTCGTTTTCAATCTCGGAAACCTTACCATCTACGTGATCAAGGCGCAGGTCTCCAGTATGCACGATGTCGCCGTAGGGGGTCTCGAAAATAATGCCCATCGAGTCGGGGATGGCGTGTGTGACAGCAAAAAAACTCACAAACATTCCACCCAATTTCATGCGGTTTCCGCTTTCAACAATACGGAAGTCAAGCGACGGCAAATGCGGGAACTCTTCCTGGCGTTTTTTTATCATGAGCGAGGTAAAGTTTCTGGCGTATATTGGGGGGTTACCGATTTTTTCCATGAGGTAGGGGACGCCGCCGATGTGGTCCAAATGTCCATGGGTAATGAATACCGCGCGGATTTTTCCCTTTCGGTCTTCTAGATATTTTGTGTTTGGCAAAATGTAGTCAATTCCCGGCGTGTCATCTTCGCTGAATTGGAATCCCATATCAACAATAAAAATATCATTACCAAATTCAAATGCCGTCATATTTTTTCCCACTTCTTCCACGCCACCAAGCGGAATAATGCGAATATTTTCTCCAATATCGGGAATTTTTACTTCCGGCATGTATGGTGCACGCGGGCGCGAGGGACCCCTTCCACTAAATTTCGTCGTCCTGCGCACAATGCTGTGGGATGAATGCCTTGCGCCAATTTGCGCGGGTCCGCCGTGCGGTATTTGCCTACCGTACCCTGGCCGCCCTTTTCTGCTACCTCCGTGGAATATATTTTTTCGTTGTCCAGGATTTTCTCTCCCATGTTCTTTTTTTCTGTTATCGTCAGTCATAAATTTTATTTTCGCTTTTAATAATTTTTTTTTACTTTTTAATATTTTATTTTTTTTAATTTTCTTTCTTACCTCGTCGCCCACCTGGCGAACGGTTTCCATACATTGTCTGTGACCAAATACCAGTCTCGTATTCCTAAAAATCTGTCGGAGGGCTCTGTTATATTGCCAAGCGTTACGCCACCGAGATTTTCATTCATGAAATAAGTGAATTCGGGAGAGAACACAAACACCGCCGGCGCGTCATTTTCAACCTCGCGTATGAAATCCTGGTATTTTGCCGCACGATCTTCTTCATCAAGAATACCGCGCAATTCATCCAGAATTTTATCGGCCTTGGCATTGGTATAGAGGGCGATATTTAATCCAGGATCATTTCTCTGCGACGAGTGCCAGAAGGGAAACGGGTCGGCATTGAATCCTAAGATTTCTCCGAAGAAAAGCGCGTCATATTTGCGCGGCCTGATGACATTTTGGTTTAGGTCGCCGATTTCAAAAACTTTAAGCTCGACTTGCGCTCCGATTTTTCCCCAGTCCTCCTTTATGCGTTTAGCTATCTCTTTAAGTTCCGGGACATCGCCGGTGGCGAGCGAAAATTTAAGTTTAATAGTCTCTTTTTTGTTTTTCTTTTCCATTACGGCGTTTTTGTCGCTAAAAGTCCATCCCGCGGCGGTTAAAATTTTTTTTGCTTCATCGTATCTATTCCCCGCGATTTTATCTTTTGTCCCCGTTACTCCCGGCAATGGGGAGTCAATAACGACGCCGTATCCATAAAGGACTTCGTTTACTATGCGTTCTTTATCCACTGCCTTCGCCAGCGCTTTCTTTACCGCTTTGTCGGTGAAGATTTGGTTCTGGCTTTGATTAAAGAAGACGGCGAAGACGCGCGGCAGTGGCGCCCTCTCAATACGATACCCGCTTTCTTTTAGTACCGAGGCTCCCTTGGCTTCTATTGAGTTTATATTAGACACGATGCCGTTATCAAAGGCGGTGATGAGTTCTCCCTCGCTTGAATAAAAATGGAATACAATTTTGTCTATAAATGGTTTGCCTAACGCATACTTTGAAAACGCTCTAAGTTCGTAGTAATTTGGAATTCCAGAAGAATTTTTCTGTACCGCCGTAATTTCATAAGGTCCGGAACCGACGCCTTTGGTGTTGAAATCGCTGAAGTTGAATTGTTCCGGCGTCAGCTCTTTCCAGAGATGTTTGGGGAGTATTCCCAGTGTCGCTATTTCAAGAAATGGAAAATATTTTTGTTTTAGCACGAATTTAACCGTTTTGTCACTTACTTTTTGGACTAGAACGCCTTCCCAATTCACCCGCTTGGGGCTTTTAAGCAGGGGATCTTTAACGCGGGCTACGGTAAATTCTACATCATCCGCCGTAACGGGAGTTCCGTCCTGAAAATAAGTGTCATCTTTTATATTGAATAGGTACGATAGGCCGTCAGGAGATATTTCATAATTTTCTGCCAAATCGGGGATGAGCTTGCCGCTGGGTTCTTTTTTCATGAGGCCGGAATATACGAGAGCGGTTAAATCGCGGTCGGCATCGGAGAGTGCCAGTACTGGATTGACGAAGCGCGGGGTACCAATGATTCCTTCAGAGAGTTCTCCGCCGAAAGATGGGACACTGACGCTTACTAGGCCGTTTAATGTCGATGCCAAAGAAAAAAGCGCTGCCAGAAAGAAGAGAGAAACAACAGTAAAAACTATCCGTTCTTTTTTTGAGAACGATTTTAGTACGAGGATTAATTCCTCCTTAGTTGGAAGATGACGCCTCCAATTAGAGTTTGATTCCGGAGAATTCATCCCAGTTAGAAGCAGGTCGCGGTCAGCCCGCAACTTTCATATATACTTTTGTGTACAATAATACGACCGTGATTCATATTGCTATAAGTTTTTTATTAAACCGTGACCGCGGCTTCTAACGGGATTCATTTACGGTTAAAATCTATTCTTGACTTGTCCCGTTAGAAATTCACTAACA
>JBBTVL010000009.1:5845-11981 GCA_038063255.1 Patescibacteria group bacterium
ATTCATTTACGGTTAAAATCTATTCTTGACTTGTCCCGTTAGAAATTCACTAACAGGTCTACACAAACCAAAGACTCATTAAATTTTTATTGCTTGGTAAATATTAAAAGTATCTCTAATTTCTAATGGGATGAGAGATTATTTCAAGAAAAGCGCCAAGAGTGCGGAGATCGCGAAAAGTATCGCCAGGATAATAGTTGAGTTAAAGAGCACTTTTTCAGCCCCGCGCCTAGTGTGGTAACTGCCCAGGGCATCGCTCCCGCCCAAAGCGCCACCGGCGCTGGCACTTGTTTGCTGAAGGAGGATTGCACCTACCAAAAGCACCGACAGTACAATTTGTATGTACGGTAATAGTGTAGTAATAATTCCCATTTCCGCTATCTTAGCACATACCTTACTTGCCTGCAAGGTGTTTCGTCATTTGACCCTGTAGTACCTGCCTGCCGACAGGCAGGGAATTTAGCAATTTACCCCCACACCCATGCATGGGTGTGGGGGTAAATTAGGTTTAAAGTTAAAAGCTTGGTAAGGTGATAAGGTTATAAGTTTAAAAAGTTTAATGAGGTAAAAAAGACTTGTCCTGTTAGAAGTTTAAGATTAAGTTTAAAATACCGCAAGTGAAGCCGTAAGGCGCTACGCTAACAAAAATTTATTAAAAGGAATAATTAATACGAACTTCTAATAGGATGAATAAAAAATTAAACATTAAGCCGGTCGGGGATAGGGTACTCGTTAAAGGAGTAAATCCAAACGAAGGCAAGAAAACAAAATCTGGGATTATTATTCCCGAGACGGTTGATAAAGAGAGGCCGGAACAGGGCAAAGTTATCGCCGTGGGCGAGGGGCGCGCGGGGGACGATGGCAAGATAATTCCGATGCGGGTTAAAGTCGGCGACACTGTTATTTTTTCAAAGTATGGTCCGGATGAAATTAAAGTTGATGGAGAAGAATATTTCATCATTAAAGAAGAGAATATATTGGCAATTATTAAATAGTTAAAAGTCATAAGGTCCATAAAGTCGAGAGCAAAGACTTTACGGACTTTGGACTTTATGGACTTAATCCTATGAGTAAACGAATTATTTTTAACGAAGAGGCGCGTCAGGCGCTCAAACGCGGCGTTGATAAGGTAGCCGATGCGGTACGCATCACTATTGGCCCGCGCGGGCGCAATGTGGTTTTTGACAAAGGATACGGCGGGCCGACTATTACCAATGACGGAGTTACCATTGCCAAAGATATAACCCTTTCCGACAAGATGGAGAATATGGGCGCGGAGATTGTAAAAGAAGTGGCCCAGAAAACGAACGATGTGGCTGGCGACGGTACGACAACAGCCGTGATTTTGACGCAGGCGATTGTTCGCGAAGGAATGAAATATACAACGATGGGCGTGAATGCCATGGGAGTAAAACTTGGCATTTTAGCCGCCAAGGACGAGGTGGTTAAAGTTCTTCGCGAAATGGGGAAAGTTATCAAGACCAAAGAGGAGATAGCGCAGGTGGCCACCATTGCCGCTGAATCGGAAGAATTGGGGCGCATTATCGCCGATACTATTAATAAGGTCGGTAAAGATGGCGTGGTCACGGTTGAAGAATCTCAATCGCTTTTGGTCGAGTCGGAAATAGTTGAAGGAATGCAATTTGATAAAGGATATGTTTCGCCTTATATGATTACCAATCCCGAGCGAATGGAAGCGATTGCCCGCGACTGCGTGATTTTGATTACCGACAAAAAAATTGCCGATATTAAAGAAATTTTGCCGCTTCTTGAAAAGCTGGCGCAAAGCGGAAAGAAAGAACTTGTTATTATCGCCGATGAAGTGGAGGGCGAAGCGCTGGCAACATTTGTAGTAAATAAGCTTCGAGGTACATTTAATATTCTTGCCATAAAGGCGCCGGGTTACGGCGACCGTAAAAAAGAAATACTGGCCGATATTGCAGTTGTTGTCGGAGGCAAGGTTGTCTCGGAAGAAATAGGAATGAAACTTGATACGGCAGGGCTTGATGTGCTCGGCCGTGCCGTAAAAGTGATTGCTACCAAAGACGCGACCACTATCGTCGGTGGAAAAGGGAAAAAATCCGATATTGAAAAACGCCTGGCGGAGCTAAAGAAATCGCGCGATATAACTGATTCGAAATTTGATATTGAAAAAATCAACGAGCGTATTGCCAAGCTTTCTTCCGGTGTAGCGGTTATTAAAGTCGGCGCGCCGACGGAGACGGAAATGAAATATTTGAAATTGAAAGTTGAAGACGCGGTCAATTCCACCAAAGCGGCTATTGAAGAAGGGGTTGTTCTCGGTGGAGGGAGCGCGCTTATTAAAGCTGGCGCCAAGGTGCGCTCTAAATCGCTTAAATCTTCCGCCCTCTCTTTTGCCAGGGAGTTTGAAATCGGAGTTAATATCTTGCTTTACGCTCTTGAAGCGCCGTTAAAGCAAATTGCCATGAATGCCGGACGCGAGGACGGCTCGGTAATTGTAAACGAGGTTCGCCACGGCAAGGGTAACATTGGTTATGACGCGCTCAAAGATGAAATCGTGCCGGATATGATTTTGGCCGGAATTATTGACCCGGTGAAAGTAACCCGAAGCTGTGTGGAAAATGCCGCCTCGGCCGGAGCGATGTTTATTACTACTGAAGTAGCTATTGCCGAGGAGCCGAAAGAAGAAAAACCTCAAATGCCCCAAATGGGCGGGGGAATGGATTACTAAGGGCAGTCTGTAGAAAAATACAAAGAAAAAAGCCGACTTGATTTATGAAAATTTGTTATAATGGCAAACAAGAAGCGTATGTGAGAAAGATTTTTTCTTTCTTTCTCACATAACATCTGAATACCGACATTATATGTTTGCATATAATGTCGGTACTTAACAAAATTAACCCACAATATAAACATGACTTTATATATAATTTTAGGCATTGTTGCAGTTCTCGTTTTATGGGCAGTTTTTTTTTATAATCACTTCGTCACTCTGGTTAATCGCGCTAAAGAAGCTTGGGCGGATATTGAAGTACAACTAAAACGCCGATATGATTTAATTCCAAATTTAGTAAATACTGTCAAAGGATACGCTACCCATGAGCGCGGGGCATTTGAAAGCGTAACCAAAGCCAGAGCAGAAGCCATGCAGGCCGGCGGTATGGCCGGTAAAGCACAAGCGGAAAATATATTATCAGGCGCACTGAAATCTCTTTTTGCCGTGGCCGAGGCCTATCCTGACCTTAAGGCAAACCAAAACTTTCTTGAACTTCAGAGAGAACTATCCGACACCGAGAATAAAATCCAAGCCGCGCGCCGTTTCTACAATACCAATGTGCGCGATTTAAATATCGGCATTGAATCTTTTCCGGGAAATATAATCGCCAAATTATTTAATTTCGCCAAGCAAGAATTTTTTCAACTAGAAGAAGAAGACGCTAAAAATCCCGTAACCGTTAAATTCTAGTTTTTATGACTACCGAGCCCAAAGACAAGGAGCTCCATCGTATTGCTATTACGGCGATTATTTATAATAGCGATAAGAAGTATTTACTCATCAAACGGAGCCATGACAAAAAAGCATTTCCGGGCAAATGGACGGTTCCCGGCGGGGGACTTGAGGTGGAAGATTACATAAATGAAAAACCCTCCACCACTGCCTTGCAGTGGTATGGAACAATTGAAAAAACCCTGCGCCGTGAAGTTAAAGAAGAAACTGGCCTTGAAATCAGCAAACCGGAATACTTACTTGACCTGACTTTCATTCGGCCTGACGGAATACCGGTATTAGTGTTAAGTTATTATGCCCGGTACATTTCAGGCGTTGTTAAACTGGATGCCGATAGTGTTGATTATAAATGGGCCACTCTTAATGAGGCCAAAGAAACAGATCTTATAGACGGAATTTACGGCGAAATAGAAATGGTTGACCAAAAATTAAAATCTAATTCCTAACTCCACCAACTATTCCCATGGCTTCCCTCTATACCCACCAAGACGAAAATATTTGGAAAACATGGTTTTTGATGGTGATTTTTTTTGTGGTTGTGATAGCCGTTGGCTGGTATTTCAGTTTTGCTTTAGGCAATCAATATATTCTCTACGGCGCAGTCGCGTTTTCCATTTTGATGAATGTACTCTCGTATTGGTACTCCGACAAAATCGTACTTAAAATGTCAGGCGCGCGTCCCGTGGCGCGGGAAGAAAACCGCGAACTCTATAATATAGTCGAAAATCTTTCCATTACTGCCGGTCTTCCGGTGCCGAAACTTTTTATAATTGAAGATTCTGCGCCGAACGCATTTGCCACCGGGCGCGATAAAGAACACGCGGTAGTGGCGGTAACGACGGGGATTTTGCAAATTTTAAGTAAAAACGAACTGGAGGGAGTTCTGGCGCACGAGATGTCCCACGTCGGCAACCGCGACATTTTGCTTTCAACCGTGGTGGTAGTTCTCGTCGGTTTTGTGACTTTGCTTTCCGATTTTTTTATCAGAATGTCGTTTTTCGGCGGGGGACACAATAGAGATAACCGCGCTTCCGGTATTGTGATGATTATCGGAATTGTTCTGGCCCTTCTTTCACCGTTAATCGCCGTCTTGATACAACTGGCTATTTCGCGTAAGCGCGAATTTTTAGCCGATGCCTCTGGCGCGCTTCTGACGCGCTATCCAGAAGGTTTAGCTTCCGCCTTGGAAAAAATCGGCAAATACGGACGCCCGATGCTAAGAGCAAACAACGCTACCGCTCACTTGTTTATCGCTAATCCTTTTGGTGGGGCTGGTAAAAAAATTTCTAATTTATTTATGACTCATCCACCGACAGGAGAGAGAGTCCGCGCCCTCCGCGGTCTTGATATATAAATCTATATGCCGGAACTGACTTTTACGGATAAAATTCTTGCCCGCACGCTTTTAAAATTCGTGCCGAGCTCGGTAACGCCCAACCAGATTACCTGGTTTCGTTTCATCTCCATACCTTTCGTCGGATTTTTATTCATCGAAGAATATTATCTGGCGGGGCTTGTTCTATTTTTTATTTCTTCATTTTCGGACGCCATTGACGGGTCGCTTGCCCGCACTAGGAACCAGATTACCGAATGGGGCAAAACCTACGACCCGATTGCCGACAAAATTTTGATCGGCGTCGCAGTTCTCATTTTGGTATCAAGATATATCAATATATATCTTTCTACAACCATAATTACCATCGAATTATTTATTTTGGCGAGCGCCTATTACCGCAAGCGCGTCAAGGGTATTCCCATAGAGGCGGAATTTTCCGGCAAGGCGAAGATGATTCTTCAATCGCTCGGTATTGGGGCGATTTTAGTCTCAATTGCCTTCTCATTGCCGGCTTTTATTGTCGTCGCCCAATATTTTCTCTATCTCTCAATAGTTTTTGCGATTATCAGCTTGGTAGTGTACAAATCGATATAGTTTCCAGATTTTCGCTAAGGCGTTTGCCAAGCTACTGGGATATTACGATATCCTTGACAGATAGTCAAATATATTATATAAAATAAGAGTAAGAGAGCTACAAGGTAGAATGTAGTATAATTAAAGAGGAATTAAGGAGGTTTGCCTAAGTTATAGGCAGGCCATTGGTACAACTGGAACATCAACGGGGGAAAGACCATGTGCTACACAGCAGAGCCCACTGGACAGAACGCGATTCACGAGGAAGAAATCAAAAAGCTTTTCGCGAAGAGCAAGAAGAAAGTGGCGCCGACCGTAGTAAGGCCAGTGGTCGTTGCACAATCGGATTTCATGGCGAGTTTCGGAACCCCCCGTTTCCAAGGTGGTACCCCTCGGGAAAAAAGTGCGATCACCATTCCTACGATGATGTTTTGGTAACAATCACCCCCCCCACGAAGGCCCCGTTGCGACGGGGCCTTTTCATTTTCTTTTTAATTTTAGTATAGAATGTGGTGGTCTAGAGGCGTCGCCCCAGTATCATCCTGCAGAGCAGGAGCTACGGGCAGGCGGCGCGGTCTGTGCGCGAGATTGTTCCCAATTTACACAAGAGCGAAACGATTGTATTGTAAATTTCAATCCCGCACAAAGCGGAGGGATGCCAGAGCGGTTGAATGGGCCACCCTGGAAAGGTGGTATATCAGAAATGGTATCGCGAGTTCGAATCTCGCTCCCTCCGC
>JBBTVL010000010.1:0-9917 GCA_038063255.1 Patescibacteria group bacterium
AGTGTCATTCGTCAAAATCCTGCGGATTTTGTCCGAAATACATTCGAACTTTGTCTAATACACACCGTTTTGTGCGTGAGAAAGCAAGCAAGGTGAAAGCCTTCGAGAGCCTGCCCGCCAAAGTTTTGTAGTAACAAAATTTAGGCGGGTGAAAATCTCTCATCCTCCGTAATCAACATTTTTTTGTGTATATTATGGTAATTATCCCAGCCTATCAAGTTATCCACATTTATTTA
Organism: Patescibacteria group bacterium; assembly: GCA_038063255.1. Taxonomy (GTDB): domain Bacteria; phylum Patescibacteriota; class Minisyncoccia; order Phycocordibacterales; family VMEP01; genus JAUYLU01. The sequence goes on from JBBTVL010000010.1 coordinate 237, forward strand.
GTAAGGGGATAGTACTTCCTCATAATAATAATATATGATATATATAGTATCTTGAGTGTTGATTTGTGGGGGCGGTGGAGAACGATTCCACAACCGTCCGCTTAATAGGCGGATACTCTAGCCAATTGAGTTACACCCCCATTAATTAGCCCTTAAATGGCTAATAATATAGTTATTTTGCAAACTGAAGGGTGCCTAGTAACGGAGTCGAACCGATACGGTATTACTACCAATAGTGTGCGGGGCTATCGTGTCTACCAATTCCACCAACTAGGCACTCCTCAATTCGCAAAATTCTTAGAAGGACTTATCTTTAGGCATATTCTACCATTTTCCTTTACTTTCTCAAAAGGTGTTTTATCGTACAAACTGTGTGTAACTTGTGAGAAGGGGATACACACCTATATTATCAATTTGTAGTCAGTTAAAACGTATTGTATAATAAAACTAACCGCCCATTCGACAAGCTCAGGGTGGTGAGTTTATCGAACCATGGACAACATACCCAAACCAGTTCTCATTGCGGTAATTGCGGCTCTTGTTATAGCGGCGGGGGTTGGCTTTTGGTATTGGTCGCAAAAAGAAACCGGGGCTCCAAAGGAAAAAGGCGCCGTTGAAACGGCTAAAACCATAAGCGAATCAGTTCCGGAAATAGAGACTAATCTTGGGGAAAATGTCCCGGAAATAAATCCGCTCGATCGGGCCAATCCATTCAAATACACAAACCCATTACGATAAAAGTGTGAATCCCGTTAGAAATTGCGAACGCTTATGAGAAGCACTATCTCTATGAAAAAGTCGATTTTAATAAAAATATTCAAAAGTGGAACGCAACGTGCGATGTTCGCGTTCTATTTCTAACGGGATGAATACTAATACAATCACAACTCCAAAATTATTAGCTACGAGCATACTGGCAGTTTTCTTTTTGTTAAGTTTATCAATCATTCGCGTCGAGGCAGCTGTCAATGATTCTTCAGTAAATCTTAAAAAAGACCAAAGCACCGGATTATTTGTTTTGACAATTAAAGACCCCGACGGCATCCTGGAGTTTTCTCTTATTCCGGCAGGCAAAAATCCTTACGGCGGGGGGCTCTCCGGCTGCAAAAAATCTTTTTCTAACGATACAACATCTTTCGCGGATCCCAGCGATTTTACACCGGTAATGACCGCTTCTATTACTGATTGCAAGAACAATACGACCGAGCTTGAGATTCCTCCTCCGGTAAAAGGGGTAACCAATAGCATCGCTGTGAAAAAAGAAGTGCCGCCGCCACCGCCCGTGCCGCCTCCGCCGCCGAAAGAAGAGAAGAAATCGGGGCCTCTTTCGGCGGAAGATATTCGATACCCGGTATCCGAGTTGGGTAATTGCCAAAGCGAAACGCAGTGCCGCTCCTACTGCGATATTGTGGATAATGCCAAAACATGTTTTACATTTGCCAAAAAGTACAATTTAATTTCCGAAGAGGAAGCCAAAAAAGCGGCTGATGAATTCTTAAACGTTAAAAATGGTCCCGGCGGCTGTAATTCTGGGTCTTCTTGCGAAGATTATTGCAGTAATGTTGATCGCCTTGATCAGTGCATCGCCTTTGCCGAGAAAAGCGGATATTACTCACCCGCAGAGCTTGCGGAAGCAAAAAAATTTCAAGCATTAGTAAAAGCCGGCACCCAATTCCCCGGCGGTTGTAAGGACAGAAACACCTGTGAGATTTACTGCGGCGACTCCAATCATATGGAAGAGTGTTTAGATTTTGCCGAGGAATCCGGTTTTTTGTCCAAGGAAGAGATTGATGAAGCAAGAAAATTTACGGATTTAATGCGCCAAGGTGAAAGCCCGGGCGGTTGCAACTCCAGAGAACAATGCGAGAACTATTGCGCCCTAGAAAATCATGTAAGGGAATGTATTGATTTTGCTCTAAAAGCGGGCGCTATTTCTCCCGAAGATGCCGCGATTGTCAAAAAAACTGGAGGAAAAGGGCCGGGCGACTGCCGCAGTAAGGCGCAATGCGATGCCTATTGCGAAACTAATTCCGAGCAGTGCTTTAACTGGGCAAAAGAGAATGGGTTGATCAGCGAGGCTGATCTTAAAAAGATGGGCGAAGGAATGAAGCGTTTCCGTGAAAATCTCGATAAAATGCCGCCGGAAGCCGTCCAATGCCTTAAGGACGCTCTTGGCGAAGAAAATTTCAACAAAATAGTGAGTGGCGAGCCACTTTTTGACCGGAAAATGGAAGGAAAAATGAAATCGTGTTTTAGTCAGGTAACCGCGCAATTTAGTCAGCAGTTAAGTCAGCTTCCGCCGGAAGCCGCGGCGTGCATTAAAGCTGCGGTTGGAGAAGATGGATTTCAAAAATTACAAAGTGGGGAGCTTGATGAAGATTTTGATTTTGAACCGCTGGAAGCCTGTTTTCAGAAGTTGCAAGGATCATTTGGCGGTGGCAGTAATTTTGGCGATGGCGGATTCAGCGGCCCTGGCGGATGTAAAAACACGGAAGAATGCACGGCTTATTGCCAAGAACATCCTAATGAATGCAAAGGATTTGGCCCTCCTGGCGGCGGTCCAGGGGATGGATTCCCGGGTGGGGGTGCCACTGGAGGTGGATTCCCAGGCGGGGGAGCAACTGGTAGCGATTTTCCGGGCGGACCAGGTGGTTGCAAGAGTCAAGAAGAATGCCAAGTTTATTGTAAAGTGCATCCGCAAGAATGTGGTGGCGGAGGAGGAACACTGCCACCACCTGTTCCTTCGCCCACTCCAACGCCACCTCCAACTTCAAGCTGTGTTCCGCCTCCTTCGGGCTTAGCCAGTTGGTGGAGTGCGGATTTGGCATCTGGAACAACGGTGCCAGATATTAGCGACGGAAATAATGGAACCATTTCCGGCGGGGTCACTATTGTTCCCATGGAAGTTGGAAGTGCGTTTGAATTTAATGGCTCTAGCGGATACATCTCAATGGGAAATCCTCCGAATTTAAACTTCGGGACCGAAGGCGCATTTTCATTGGAAGCTTGGTTTAATTGGGATGGTGGAGGTGCGAACGTAAACAACATCATTAGAAAATCAAATTACGGCGGTGGTCCCGGATCGGGATATTGGTTAAGAATACTCGGGTATAATAAAACATTGGAGTTTTTTACCGGAGAAACTGTCGGTCTTGCGGGATATTCATCGGGTAGAGCCACCACGCCGATTAGTGCAAATAATTGGTACCACGCTGTTGCGACAAGGGAGAGTTCCGGCATCATGAAATTATATTTGGGCGGTGAGCTTAAGGACACTGCCCAAGCTCCGAAGGCTGATACCACCAGTGAGTCCCCGTTTCAGCTTGGGGCATGGAATGGCGGCAGCGAATTTTTCAACGGTATGATTGACGAGGTTTCCATATACGCGAGAGCGTTAAGCGCGTCAGAAGTGCTAGCTCTTTTCGATTCGGGTAGCGTGGGTAAGTGTGCCACTAGCTATGGACGCACAAATCGGGAACCGTACCAAGAACCGACCATGCCTCCACCATCATCAGTTAACATTCCTGTACCAACGTATAGCGGACCTGGCGGTTGTAAAAATTCTGAAGAATGCCAGGCCTATTGCACTCAAAATTACCAGGATCCGGCATGCCAGCAATTTGCGCCATCCCCCACCTCCTCTGTAAATCTTGAATCATTGCTTGCAAATCTTCTTACTCCTTTTATTAAACTTCTGAATCGTTAGGGGTGCCGTATTGTGGCTTTGGGTTGAACTTCTGAAATATAACTGGGTACAATGTTTCAACATCGCTCGGACGCTGTGTACAAGGGTACTCGTCCACGCACTCCTCACTCGTTGAAATAAACGGTATCGATAATAAATAATGAAACTTCTTGCCGCAAAACCCGCCTGTCGCAGGCAGGGATATTTTCAAACAGACATCGCCAGTTAGGAAATGAATATAACAACGAAAAACAACCTGGCAAAAGATTTCTGGATTATCATAGCGAGCGTTATTGTCGCCGTTTTCCTCGTTAAATCGGGTCTGTTGCGCGAAATCCTCTATTTGACAAAAGATTTTTGGTTTCTCAATACTTTTATCGCCGGTATGTTTTTTACTTCCGTGTTTACCACCGTGCCGGCAATCGTGGCGCTCGGCGAAATAGCCCAATCTTCCCAATCAGTAATTCCGGTGGCGCTTTTGGGCGGACTTGGTGCTTTGTGCGGAGATTTGATTATTTTCCGGTTTATGAAAGACCGGCTGGGAAAAGATATCATCCATCTTGTCGGAAAGGCGAAAAACGGCAGACTCCGACATATTTTTCAGTTAAAATTTTTCAGGTGGCTGACATTTTTCCTGGGCGCTCTCTTGATCGCCTCTCCCTTTCCGGACGAGATCGGCCTTGCAATGATGGGAATGTCTAAGGCCAAAACTTCCCTCTTTATTCCAACCTCGTTCATTTTTAACTCCTTGGGTATTTTGGTCATCGGTCTTATTGCTAAAAGTTTGACCGGCAGTTAAGCTAAATCACATGGATGATAATGAACCTATAAGCGCTCTCTCGCACTTTATCGGACTTCTCTTCTCAATTGCCGGACTGGCGCTACTAGTTGTCTTTGCAGTTTTGTACGGAAAGACCGGCCACATTGTCGGATTTTCCATCTTCGGCTCGGGTCTTATACTTCTGTACCTTGCAAGCGCCACCTATCATTTCATTTCAAAAACTCACCCGGCCAAAGAAATTTTTAAAACAATTGATTACTCGATGATTTATGTTTTGATTGCCAGTACTTATACACCTCTAGTGCTGGTAATTCCGCAAAGGGGCTGGGGATGGGGCCTATTTGGTGTCATCTGGGGCCTTGCCTCCCTCGGAATCGCGCTAAGCATACTGATAAAGAAGGATAAGCGGTTACTTTCAGCTGTTCTTTATATCACTATGGGGTGGCTGGCAGTCATTGCCCTTCCCGTTTTACTTAAATCGCTCCCCCTTGAAGGTATCTGGTGGCTTGTGCTAGGCGGGATTCTTTATACTTTCGGCGTCATCTTTCTTGCCCTGGAGAGAATATTCCCGCGAAAGGGATGGTTTGGGATGCATGAAGTGTTTCATATTTTTGTGATGGGCGGCAGTTTTTCCCATTTCTGGTTTATGTTTAAATACGTGTTGTATATATAGTTGTAATATACAAATGAAAAAAATAGAAAAAACAAACGAAGAGTGGAAGAAAATTTTGCCGCCGGACGTGTATCATATTACTCGCGAGGGAGGAACGGAGATTCCTTTTACCGGCGAGCTTCTTCATAACAAAGAAAACGGAATGTACACCTGTTCCAATTGCGGGCAAGAACTTTTTGAATCAAATGCCAAATTTGATTCCGGCACCGGCTGGCCGTCTTTTGATAAAACGATTCCCAATGCGACTGAAGAGCATCCTGACACTTCCATGGGCATGAATCGTACCGAGGTGGTATGCTCTCGTTGTGGTGCCCATTTGGGACATCTATTTGATGACCTGCCTCGACTTGCGTCGAGCAAGGCGGGTGGTCCAACCGATACCAGAACAAGACTCTGTATAAACTCCTGTGCGCTGAAATTTGCTAAAACAAATTCTACCGAATTTGTTCGCACGGACATTTTGTAGTACAAAATGTCTTAGTGATGAAAAATAAATGAAATTTAAAAAAACAAAACTTGAAAATGGATTGCGTATTGTAAGCGTTCCGATGCCTGATAGTCCTACTGTGACAGTACTCGTTTTGGTTGAGGCTGGCTCAAAGTATGAAACGAAAGAGATAAATGGTTTATCGCACTTTCTAGAGCATATGTGTTTCAAGGGGACTAAGAAGCGTTCAACTGCTCTTCAGATATCATCGGAGCTTGATGGTATTGGGTCACAGAATAATGCTTTCACTTCGCATGAATACACCGGATACTATGCAAAATCTAGTAAGAAACACTTTGATAAAATTTTAGATATTGTTTCTGATATTTACCTCAATCCCGTTTTTGATGAAAAGGAAGTGGAAAAAGAGAAAGGCGTCATCATTGATGAAATAAATATGTACGAAGATATGCCAAACAGACATGTTCACGATCTTTTTGGCGAGCTTTTGTATGGAGATCAGCCGGCGGGGAGAAATGTTGCCGGGACTAAAGAAATAATTCGCAAGTTAAAGCGCGAAGATTTTATAAATTACAGAGCTAAACATTATGTGGCTAGCGGTACAATCGTCGTCGTAGTTGGAAATGTTGGAGAGAAAGAAATTGAAAATAAAGTAAAAGAAAAATTTGCCGGAATCTCAACTCTCAAAAAAGAAGGTAAGCCCAAAGTAATTGAGACTCAGAATAATCCGGAAATTCTTTTAAAATTCAAAGAAACTGATCAGACGCATCTTGTCATGGGGGTCCGCGCTTTTGATGCTTTCAGTAAGAAGAGACCAATACTCTCTGTTCTATCGGCAATTTTGGGCGGGGGAATGAGTTCGCGCCTTTTCCAGAAACTTCGCGATGAAATGGGGGTCGGCTATTATGTAAAAGCAGGAAGTGATTTATATACCGACCACGGATTTCTTGCGGTTTGGACTGGTGTTACCAATTCTCGCGTGGAAGAAGTAATACAAGCCATACTTAAAGAATTTGAAAAAATAAAGAATGAGTTGGTTTCCATAGATGAGCTAAATAAAGTAAAAGAATATCTTATCGGCAATATGTATCTTGAGCTTGAATCAACGGATTCAATTGCTAATTTTTACGGCGGCCAGGAAGTAATTAAGGCAGATATGAAAACTCCGGAGCAATATGCAGAGGAAATTTCAATAGTTACGGCGGAAGATATTCAGGCGCTTGCCGAAGAGATTTTCAAAAATAACGCTCTAAATATGGCAATGATTGGGCCCTTTAAGGATAAAAATAAATTTGAGAGTATGTTTCATCTTTCTTAAAGAAGATATGCCAAAAAACCACAGGTTTGCGAAAGTTTTTTGGCATATACCCACGGCACTCGGAGAGAATGAACGAAAACTTTCGCTTTCTCCTCGCTTGCGGGTATAATACAGGCAAATGGAAGTAGAGAAAAAAGTTTGGTTTAAGGCTAAATCAAATCAGGATGATTTGATCGCCCTAGGGCGTCTGGGTACACCCGGGCTAGCCCGACCACAGAAGATGTGGTTTAGGGCAAGACTCTACGGCTGGGGATGGAGGCCGGTTACTTGGCAGGGCTTCCTGATTACTCTTATATACGCCCTCGGGGTCGGTTTTACATTTGTACGCGCTTACGCAAATACTATTTCCATTTCTAATTTTTTCTTTTGGTTTTTACCGTCGTTTATCGTCGTCACATTGTTCTTTCTTTTTATTTGTTACACCAAAGGCGAGAAGCCCGGTTGGCATTGGGGTAACATTAGCCACAAGCCGCATCCGTAAAAAATAACTAATAATAACGAATAATTGAATAGTTAAAGAAAATATGTTATAAGTTATGTAATGCTGCGTTCGCAGCTTTTATTATTTATGCATATCAGAAATATTGCCATTATTGCTCATGTCGATCACGGTAAAACGACACTTACCGATGCTTTAATGCGCCAAACCGGCACCGGGGAGGAGGGCGTCTCAATGGACTCAAACGCGCTTGAACTTGAGCGCGGTATTACCATTTACGCCAAAAATACATCAATTTTTTATAAAGACACAAAGATTAACATTGTTGATACTCCCGGCCACGCTGATTTCGGCTCGGAAGTCGAGCGCGTGCTCCGCTCTATTGATTCGGTGCTTTTAGTAGTTGATGCACAGGAGGGGCCTATGCCACAAACTCGCTTTGTTTTAAAAAAATCTTTGGAGTTGGGGCTTAAACCGATTGTTGTTATCAATAAAATAGATAAGCCCGGCAGCCGGTCCGACGAAGTGCGCGATGAAGTACTGGAACTTTTTTTGGAGTTGGGCGCAAGCGAAGAACAACTTGATTTTAAAACTGTTTACGCCATTGGTCGAGAGGGCATTGCCAAGCGGGCGCTTAAGGATGTTTCAAAAGATTTATCACCACTCCTTGATGTGATACTTGAAGCGGTGCCGGAAGCGCCTTCTGACACTATGGCACCGCTTGCCCTCCAGGTTTTTAATTTGGGATATGATAATTTTTTAGGCCGTTTGGCAGTGGCGCGCGTTTATAGCGGTACCGTAAAAAGTGGCGCGCAATTGTGGCACAAAAATATTTCGGGAGTGAGTCAAGCAGGGAAGATTACTAAACTTTTTACTTTTGAAGGACTCAACAAAAAAGAGGTGACGGAAGCGCCGGCGGGCGATATTGTAATGCTTGCCGGATTTCCCGATATCTACATTGGCGAGACGATTGTTGATAATGCCGATACGCCCGCACTTCCTGCAATCGCCATTGATGAGCCGACGATTTCGCTTGAATTTTTAGTTAACGATTCGCCGTTTGCCGGGCGAGAAGGAAAATTTGTTACCTCGCGCCAGCTTCGCCAGCGCTTGGAGCGCGAACTTGAAATTAATGTAGGGCTTAAGGTCGATTTTGATGAAACTGACCATTTTAAAGTATCCGGTCGCGGGGAACTCCACATAGCCATTTTGCTTGAAAATATGCGTCGAGAAGGTTACGAACTTCAGGTATCCCAACCGCAAGCAATTATTAAAGAAGAAAATGGGAAAAAATTAGAGCCGTATGAAGAGCTCATCGTTGATGTGCCACAGGCGTATTCCGGAGTGGTGATTGAAAAATTGGGCAAACGGCGCGCTTTGATGAAAGACATGAAGGACCACCATGGCTCAACCAGAATTATTTTTGAGATTCCGACACGCGGACTTTTGGGTTATCGCAGCCAGTTTGTAATTGATACCAAGGGAGAAGGGATACTTTCCAGTCGTTTTATTGCCTTCAGGCCTTACGCCGGCGAAATTAAAAAGCGCGAGGTTGGCTCTATGATTTCAATGGCCTCCGGTAAGGCGCTCGCGTTCGCCCTGTGGAATTTACAGGAACGCGGAATAATTTACATTAGCCCAACAACGGAAGTATATGTTGGCATGGTCATTGGCAATACTTCAAAAGGGGAAGAAATGAGCGTGAATCCAACTAAAGGCAAGCAACTTTCTAATATGCGCTCTTCCGGTTCAGACGAGGCAATTGTACTCATTCCACCGTATACAATTACTATTGAGCGCGGGCTTGAAGTGATGACCGAAGACGAATATTTAGAGATTACCCCAGAATCTGTAAGACTTCGCAAGATGTATTTGACCGACCTTGCACGTACCAAAGCGGGGAGGGGGAATAATTAGTAACAACGGATAAACACAAAAAATTTGACTTTTTTTAAGTTATCTGCTAGCATAGCCAAATCGTGCTTTTGCCTGGTAGTCCTCGCGTTTTTTAGCCCTAAAATCCCGCGTGGCGGGATTCGGGCGAACAAAATGCAAAACGTTTTGTTTTAGCCGAAGACAAATAAGGAAGTAGTGCGAGTTAGTAATTAAGTGTCCCGCTTTAGGCGGGAAAGAATATGGCTAAGAAGTTATATGTTGGCGGCTTGCCATACAGCTCTACTGCAGATTCGCTCAAGACAGCGTTCTCGCAGGCAGGTGCTGTAGAATCAGCGGTAGTTATTATGGATAAGATGACCGGTCGTTCCAAAGGATTCGGTTTCGTCGAAATGTCTAACGACAACGAGGCGGAAGCCGCGATCGAAATGTGGAATGGCAAGG
>JBBTVL010000011.1:0-5103 GCA_038063255.1 Patescibacteria group bacterium
GTGGACCTTAGCGGACTCGAACCGCTTACCTCCTCATTGCAAATGAGGCGCTCTACCAGATGAGCTAAAGGCCCGTGGAAACCCACAACCTACAACTTACAACAAACAATGAGAATGCGCTAGCGCGTTGGGTAATAGTTCTTTAATGACGCTCAAGTGCAAGAGTAATTAAGTGGTCGGCGAGCTCACCAATGTCGGAACCAACGGCATCTAAACTCTTTGCCATTATTGAACATTCCGCGCATTTGGGATTATTGTTAACTTCAAGCAAATAAACGCTCTGGGGCGTAACGATAAAATCAGACACGGAGTAATCGCGAAGTCCCAGTACTTTATGCGCCCTAATCGCAGCGTCCATCACGGCGTCTTTCTCGGCGCGCGAAAGAGTGCTGGGGCAAAGAAGTTCCGGTTCTTGCTTTTCCGCAAAACCAAACAAGTCTCCTTTTTTTTTCACTTCAACCGGCATAAGCGGATAAAGCCGTTCACGCCTAAAATTTTCAATCACGCCGGTGCTCACTTCTTTTCCATGAATATACTGTTCAACAATAAGATCGCTCCCATAATCAAAAAGATTGTTAAGCGCCGTCTTCAGCTCGTCAAAACTTTTAGCAACAAATGTATTTATTGAAGACCCTCCGCGTGCCGGTTTCAATACCCATGGCGGAGGGATTGACTGAAAAATTTTAATAGCCAGCTCGTGCACTTTATCGACACGGTCGCCTTCGTTCACTCTATCCCGATAATCCTCAATAAACATTCCCGGCGGTGTCTTTATGCCAGCCCGGCGCAATGTCTCTTTAGTGAGCGATTTGTTCGACGCAAGAGAACTAGGAATAGCCTCCGATCCTGTATATGAAATTCCGGCTTCTTCAAGAACTCGCGATACTTTGCCATCTTCCCCGTATTCGCCGTGAAGAGCGTTAAATACCACATCAATATGAAGGTCTAACTCATCTAATTTTTTAGGAATACCCCCCACATGCCAAGTGCCATCGCGGGTAATTAAAATATCCACTCCTTTATATTTATCCGGGGGCAATAGTTTTAGAACATTACCCCCAGTTTTAATGGAAATTTCAAATTCGTCGCTTATCCCGCCCCTTATTACGCCAACTCGAATCATTTTTATTAGGGTTTAGTTAAACTCCAAACACTCTTCTATTGTATCTTACAAATTTAAACTCCTTTTGTGGGTAAAAAGTTTCTACTAATTCTGTTTTTCTTAACTTTTAGAACCCCCGAGCGTCTCTTTCGGTGGAAAGCGATGGCAAAACGGTGCGCTTCGGAGTTGGAAATGAGGATTCCGCGCTCTTGGTTATCCACAAGTGATTTGTCGCCGATTATCCGTTCCGGTTTGTGCCTTTCGTTCTTAACCACGGCAACTACGGGGATAATAAAACCTGATTCTTTTACTATTTTTTCAGCAATATTTTTTTGCGGAATACTTCCGTCAACAACAATCAAATCAGGAAGTTTCCATTCAGTATGTTTCAATCTTCTCAACAGAATTTCTTTTATACTGCCAATATCATCAATAATATTTTTTTGAAGTTTAAATTTTCTGTATTTACTTTTGTTTGCGCGCCCGTTTTCAACTACAACCATTGCACCGACGCGCGCTGTTCCGCTAATGTGCGCAATATCATAAGCTTCTATTCTGAATGTTTTGTCCGTTAAAATTTTGTCCCTGTTGTCTTTTATAAGAGATATGTCCTTTATATGTTTGAGCGCAAATATTCTTTTTTTAATTGTATTCGCCTTTTCAAATTGCATATCTTTCGCGTAACTTTTCATTTCTTTTTCAAGTAATTTTAGAATTTTTCTTTTTTTACCGTCAAAAAATAATTTCAAATTTCTAATTGTTTTTCCGTATTCCTCTTCCGAAATTTCTCCGGTGCAAATTCCCGGGCAAAGATAAATCTGGCGACTGAAACAGGGCTTGCCCTGATTTGGAACGCAAACATCACGATAAGGAAATATTTTTCTGATTATTTTCATCGCTTCCCGAAGGGCGGTGCCTTGTGGAAAGGGGCCGAAAACATATTTGGCCTTTTTTATACGCATATCACTTTTTATATTCCGTCCTCGGACAATCAAAACTCTCGGAAATTTTTCTTTTGTAATGACAACGCAATTAAAACTTTTATCGTCTTTTTCTTTTGTATTAAAGCGCGGTTCATGTTTTTTTATAAGATTATTCTCAAATAGGAGCGCTTCAAGAACCGAGTCTGTTTTTGTAAAACGTACCGTTTGGGCGAGCATAATCATATTGGAAATATGAAGTCCGCGAGTACTCAAAATATCATCGCCGAAATAGCTCTTGACGCGGTCTTTGAGCGAGGCGGCTTTGCCTATATATAAAATCTCCTCCTTGCCATTGTTTTTCCTGACAAAAAAATAAACGCCGGGAGTTTTGGGCAGATTAAGTTTTTTAAAATCACTATATTTCATATTGTTGGGCTTGACCCTGTAGTAGATTTTGGCATTGCGCCGAAGGCGCAGACTACATTAATGCCAAAATTCACTACGGAGTTGATATTTCATAGACTTCATAGTATAGTATCCTGTAGAGCGCTGCAAAAGGGGCGCTTTGTACTTCAGAGAAACAACTTCACAAAGCGGGGGTTTGATGATCGGAAAACAGTTGTCGTCCTCTCATCACGAGGTCAAGAATGGCATATCCGGAACCATTGAACACGGAGGCGGTAGTGTATGGAAAATATTGGCGCGCCGTGCGGGAGAGAACGGGTGTCCCGGACTTTCACGGCGTGATTCGGCGACCTTCAGAGAGAAGGATATACGCCGAAAGATCCAAGATGCAAGAGAAAAGAGCGAAAGACTCATTTCTTTCAAAGTCAACGGCCACGACGTGCAGTTCAACGCGAAAAATGTTGAAGGAAAAATCAACGAAATAAACGTTTGGAGAAAGGGGGTTTCAGAATTGAGAAGAAAAAAAAGAAAAAAGAAATAGGTACCCTTGAAAGTCCGCCACGGCGGGCTTTTTTATTTTTTAAGAACACGCTTCAAATATTTCCCCGTATAAGATTGCGCGCTTCCGGCAATTTCTTCCGGTGTTCCGCGCGCAACGATTTTACCACCGCCCGAGCCACCTTCCGGCCCGATATCAATTATGTAATCAACGGATTTTAAAATATCCATATTGTGCTCAATGAGCATCACCGTGTTTCCCTTATCAACCAGTTTCTGCAAAATATCTATCAGTTTTTTTACATCTTCATAATGAAGCCCAATAGTCGGTTCATCCAGAAGGTAAATAGTCTTCTCCAAGTGTGGGCGGTAAAGTTCCGAAGAAATTTTTACACGCTGGGCTTCCCCGCCGGATAAGGTCGTTGCCGATTGGCCGAGCTCAAGATAGCCGAGCCCTACATCCATGAGCGTGCTTAATCTGTCATATATCTGAGGAATATCTTGGAAAAAATTTTCCGCTTCTTCTACTGTCATACGGAGAACATCGTGAATGTTTTTCTTTTTATATTTAATTTCAAGGGTCTCTTTCATGAAGCGTTTGCCTTGGCAGACATCGCAAATCACATAAACGGTCGGCAAAAAATGCATTTCCACGGCAATTTCACCGTTGCCTTGGCAGGCTTCACAGCGCCCGCCTTTAACATTGAATGAAAATCTATTGGCTTTCCAGCCGCGAAGCCTTGCTTCTTCCGATTCAGAAAAAAGGTCGCGAATAAAGGTAAAGGCACCGGTATAAGTGGCTGGATTTGAACGCGGGGTGCGCCCAATCGGTGATTGGTCAATAAGTATGGCTCTTGATAGGTATTCCGTACCCGTGAATAAATCACAGTTGTATAGCTTGGCGGTGCGATATTTACGGTCAAAACGACCTTGCAAGTTCCTATATAGAATTTCGTACATTAAAGACGATTTACCCGAACCAGATACGCCAGTAATAGCCATAAAACGCCCAAGCGGAATATCCACGCTCATATTCTTTATGTTGAATATTTTTCCCCCGCGCACTCTAAGCGTTCCCATGTCATAACTTCTCCGTTTTTGGGGAATCTCAATCTTTTTGTCACCGCGCAAATACTCAAGCGTAATAGATTTCGAAGGATTGGTTCGGGCGGTCAAAAGTTTCTCCAAATCATCCGCCACCACGATAGTTCCGCCATGTACGCCCGCGCCTGGACCGATGTCTACCATGTAATCTGATGCGTAAATCGTATCTTCGTCATGCTCAACGATAATAATAGTGTTGCCCATGTCGCGAAGTTCAGTGAGCGTATTGATAAGCCGTTCATTATCGCGATGATGAAGTCCTATCGTCGGTTCATCAAGCACATAGAGCGCTCCGACCAAACGCGAGCCCAATTGCGAAGCCAAACGAATTCTCTGCGCTTCCCCGCCGGAGAGAGTGTTGGCACGCCGGTCAAGCGATAAATAATCAAGTCCGACATTTAAAAGAAATTCCAGTCGTGATTCAATTTCCCTAATAACAACGGAAGAAATTTCTTTTTCTTGTGCCGTGAGTTTTATTTCATCAAAAAACTTTTTAGTATCACTTATAGCAAGGGTCGTGAGGTCCACGATGTTTATTTTTGTTTTTTCATCAAGATACACATGAAGCGCTTCTTTACGCAATCGCTTGCCGTCGCATACTTCACATGGGTCAAACGCCATAAAATATTTTGTGCCAAGCCCGTGGCATGCCTCACAGGCGCCGTAGGGAGAATTAAAAGAAAAAAGGCGCGGTTCTATTTCCGGGTATGAAAACCCGTCTTTGGGGCAAGCGAATTTTGAAGACATGAGAGTTTCCTCACCCGACACATTCACTAAAACTAACCCTTCTGCTTCATGAAGAGCTTTTTCAAGCGCCTCAGAAAGACGCATAGTTCCTTCTTTACCTTTCCCAAATTTGTCAATACCGATTTCATCAACTAAAAAATAAATCTCGTGCTTTTTGTGCTTTTCAAGCACAATTCTTTCGCGTAAATTTTGCATATTACCGTCAACGCGGGCTTTAGTGAATCCTTTGCCCAACATATCGTAAAGCAATTGATAATATTCCCCCTTTCGTCCGCGAATTGTCGGCGCGAATACTTGCACCGTATCTTTTGAAGAGTGTTTTTT
>JBBTVL010000011.1:5203-9922 GCA_038063255.1 Patescibacteria group bacterium
TATCTCATCTCTCAATATCGCGGCGGTTTCATCCCAGTACCATAACGCTTCGCGTTATCTACGGGACTTCGTCTTTTTGGTGGTAGTACTATTTTTTGTTTCTAATTTTCCTCTCAACATTTTTATTTCGTCTCGTATAATAGCGGCCGACTCGAAATCCAAAATCTTAACCGCGTCAGACATAGCCTGTTCTTTGTCTTTTATAAATTTTTTAGGATTCTTTTCAAAAAGCGCCTGGTCAATAGAAAGCATAACGCCTACGGCTTTTTTATGCTCGGTTTGCAAATGCTCCATAATATCGTGGATTTTCTTTTTAATAGTAGTCGGTGTAATATGATGCTTCTTATTGTATTTTACTTGAATCTCTCGCCTACGATTTGTTTCTTTAAGCGCCCGCTCAATTGAACCCGTTAGTTTATCTGCGTACAAAATTACTCGTCCAGCACTGTTGCGCGCCGCGCGCCCGATTGTCTGAATAAGAGAAACTTCGCTTCTTAAAAATCCTTCTTTATCAGCGTCTAAAATTCCAATAAAAGAAACTTCCGGCAAATCCAGTCCTTCGCGCAAAAGGTTAACTCCGACAAGACAGTCGAACTCCCCCTTTCTGAAACTGGTCAGAATTTGTATTCTCTCAATAGTTTTTATTTCGCTGTGAAGATATTCAGCTTTGATTCCTGCATCTTTCAAATACAGACTCAAATCTTCTGCCATCCTTTTAGTCAAAGTAGTGGCGAGAACACGGCCCTTCTTTTTTATTTCCTCTTTGGTTTCCTTTATAAAATCATGAATTTGTCCGGAATATTTTCCCTTCTCCATAATCGGGCGAATTGTTACTTGCGGGTCCACAAGGCCCGTGGGGCGAATTATTTGCTCAACAACCTGCGCACTCGCTGTAAGCTCAGTTTCTGAAGGAGTCGCGGAAGTATAAATTGTCTGGTCAACTCTTTTTTCAAATTCGGCGTATTTAAGCGGGCGGTTGTCCATAGCGCTAGGCAAACGAAAACCGAATTCTACGAGCGTTTTCTTACGCGAAGCGTCGCCGTTGTACATACCATTCAACTGTGGAAGAGTCACGTGCGATTCGTCTATAATGAGCAGGAAATCAGCCGGGCCGTCTTTTTTATGAGGAAAATACGAAAGAAGCGTCTCTGGCGGCTCACCGGGCAATTTGCCTGACAAATGTCTTGAATAGTTTTCAATACCCGAGCAATATCCAACTTCTCGTATCATCGCTAAATCGTATTTAGTGCGACGGCGCAAGCGCTCAACCTCAAGTAATTTTCCCTCTCCTTCAAGTTTTTTTAAACGTTCTTTTAATTCGCGCTCAATGTCTTTAATGGCCCGTTCTCGTTCGCCTTTCTCCGTAATGAAGTGCTTTGCCGGAAAAAGGAAGAATTTTTTCACTTTGGCATCGGTGATTCGCTGTGACACAGGATTAATTTTGACGATTGAATTAATTCGGTCCCCTTCAAATTCCACATTCCAGACGAATTTCTCGGAAATAGGCATAATCTCCACCCGGTTGCCTATGGAACGAAATGTTCCCGGCGTTATGTCAGCGGTCGTGCGTTCAAAATGAATTGCTACCAAACGGCGCATGAAATCGATTTTAGAAAATTTATTCCCTACCGAAATTTTTAAATTTTCTTTTTCATACTCCTCTGGGGAACCCAATCCGTAAATGCACGACACCGATGCCACGATAATGACATCTCGGCGCGTGAGAAGCGCCTGGGTTGAGGCGTGGCGCAACCTATCAATTTCCTCGTTTATCTGGGCATCTTTCTCTATATAGGTGTCGGTAATCGGCATATAAGCCTCCGGCTGATAAAAATCGTAGTAAGAAACGAAATAATGGACGGCATTATCGGGAAAAAATTCACGATATTCCTGCGCCAGCTGAGCCGCCAGAGTTTTGTTGTGGGCTATGACGAGCGTTGGTTTTTGTACCGCTTCAATGACATTGGCAACGGTAAAAGTTTTCCCTGAGCCGGTCACGCCCAGAAGGGTCTGTTTTTTCATTCCTTTCTTCAGGCCGTCAACAAGAGATTTGATGGCTTGTGGCTGGTCGCCGTCTGGCTTGAATTTTGATTTAAGTTTGAACTTAGACATTTAGTAGCTAAACGATAGCAGAAAGTGGTGGTTTAAAAAAGAAGAAGCCCCATACAACAAGTTACGGGGCTTCAGGCATCATTCGTGCTCGGCGGAGCGCGCTTCAGGCGTGACGCCAATGTGACGGCGGCTGCCAAAAAGCGTTTCCAGGACGGCACAAAGGCGGGGACTTCGGACGGAACATCGGGGATATCGGTGAGGTCGATTTCCTTGAAACCCCCAACAAACAATCCTTCTCGCAACCCCTTGAGGTTTATCCTTCCAAAAATGCCCGGCAATGAGTCGTGTTCAAGCCCCATTTCTTCCATCGCTTTTTTGTGCAGATGGGGCCACAGGAATGACCGCTCGTTTTCCATCAAATCGGCAATTTGCCGATCAGTAGCCGTCACCCGAAACATCTGTTCTTGCGAACTGAGCGGGAGGCGGTACTTAATGTCGAAAGTCTCTACAGACATAGTGCCTCCTATTAGGGGGTTTAGACAAATCCACCGTTACAGTAGCAGTTACCACCTTTCCCGTCAAACCTCATTTAAAATGATATCGCGCCAAAAATCTTTCCTTAAATTCAAAAAAATTTTCATCCAAGATAGATTGCCTGATTTTTTTCACCAAATTCACGATGAAATAAAGATTATGTATTGAGGCCAGCGTTGCCGCGAACATTTCCTTGGCGCGGAAAAGATGCGCTATGTAGGTACGGGTAAAATTTTTACAGGTGTAGCATCCGCATTCGCCGTCAACTGGCGAAAAATCATTCATGAATCGCGCGTTCAATACATTAATGCGCCCATCTCTAGTATAAAGAGTTCCATTTCGTGCAATTCTTGTCGGCGCAACACAATCAAATAAATCGGCGCCGTTTTCTACTCCGCCGAATAAATCCGCTGGCTCGCCGATACCGAGCAAATGCCTCGGCTTATCTTCCGGTAGAATGGAGTTGACCAAACCAACCACACTGTATACATCTTCTTTATCAAACGAACCACCGATTCCGAAACCATCAAAACCCATTTCTGAAATCACTCCTGCGCTCTCCTCGCGAAGATCTTTATATCGCCCGCCTTGCACGACACCAAAAATAGCTTGGTTTTTATTTTTATGCGCGTCTAAGCTGCGCTTTGCCCAGCGGTGCGTTCGGTCCACTGCTTCACGCTGATATTCGTATGATGCCTGTGGTGATGTGCATTCGTCAAAAGCAAAAATTACATCTGCTCCTAAATCTTCTTGTATCTTAATTGACGATTCCGGGGTAAAACGATGTTCGCTTCCATCAATATGGGATTTAAAGGTAACACCACCATCGTCAATCTTTGCCAGTTCCCCCACCGCCTCCTGTGCTTCTTTTACTATTCTAGTATTTTGCAAAATACTAGAATAGTCTGTTTCGGGACTTGAAATTTTATTAACCTTCTTTCCAAAAGCCGCGCCAAGGGAAAATACTTGAAAACCGCCAGAGTCGGTGAATGTCGGTCCCGGCCAATTCATGAACTTTCCCAAACCTCCGGCTTTTTTCACTAACTCCGAGCCGGGCTTCAAATATAAATGGTATGTGTTTGCCAATACCGCTTCCGCGCCTAAATCTTTCACTTGTTCCGGCGTTAACGCTTTCACCGTTGCCTTTGTTCCCACTACCACAAAAGCGGGGGTTTCTATGATGCCATGCGAAGTCGTCATCACCCCCGCTCGCGCCAGCGTGCCGTCTAATTTTTTCTTAATTTCAAATTTCATCCAACTAAAAAAAGAATACCCGTTTCAAAAAGCGGATTATAAAATAGAGCATTGCCAAGAGCCCGCCGTAAAAAAATAATTTACTGCCAAATATATAAGAAATAGCGCTTACCAAAAAAGCGTATACATAAGAGAGAGGTTTTTCAACTCTGTCCAGGGCGCTTTTATAGGCTTCCTTGTTCAATGTTTTCGCAAGCGATTCCTCCTCGTTTAATTTTTTTATTTTCTCATTAATTTCCGCGCCCTTGCCGTCGGCCCACAATTTGCCTTCCTCCCGTACATTCTCAAGAAGCGAGCTTAATTTCGATACTGATTCTGAAACGGGCGCGGGCAAATTTTTCTCCGCGTATTCTTTGGCAAATTCGGCTTTTTCGTCAAAAAAGTTTTTAACAGTAGTGGTGGCGCTCTCTCCCTTTTCGCGCGAACGGACAAATTTTTCGCTTTCATCGCTTTTTTCACTACCAAGAATGACTGCTAATCCCACGCCTTGGCGGATAAGTTTCGGTGTTTTAATTACGGCAAACACTTTGTGGTATCCCTCAATTACTTTCCACTCAATGGAAACATCTTTAAATTGGCCACTCCCGCCGATGGAAAAAGGAACTTTACCGAGCAATTTATCGGAATCATAAAATAGAACTGTGCCGGAAAATCCATCCTCGCTGCTATTAAACACAATAGTGTGAATAGACACGGAATCCCCCGCGAAAAACGGATCTTTTGAATACCAAATATTGCCGGGAATAAAGCCAACATTTTCAATTTTCTCTTGAGCAAAAACTGTTGAGCCACTTAAAATAAGAATGAATGCAAATACAAAAATTATTTTTTTCATAAAATATAATTGGGTACCTGTCTGCAAGAAGGCTAGACGAAATA
>JBBTVL010000011.1:10022-20649 GCA_038063255.1 Patescibacteria group bacterium
ATTTTTTTCATAAAATATAATTGGGTACCTGTCTGCAAGAAGGCTAGACGAAATATAACTGGGTACAATGTTTCGCCGTCGCTCGGACAAAATGAAATTAGAGTACTCATTCATTTTACTCCTCGCTAGACGAAATAAAAAACAAAACGAGAGGAGAAAGGTAACAACACCTATTCCTCTCGGTTACGGTTCGATTGCGGCGCAAAATTAGATTGGTTTGCAGAATCTTTGACCCACCATTTAGGTCGCGGATATTGCCCGAGCAAAAAAAAGTAACGATAACAGGTGCTCGCGCAAGCCCAATAGTTCTGCCAGTACAAGTCGAAAAGCTGGTTAGGTTTCATGTGGCTCCTTAGTTGAACATCTGTCTAAATTATACACCTGTTTTATATATAGTACCTAAGCTTTTGTTCCGTTGTATATAATAGGCCTGTGGATGCACGAATTTCGGTTGTATGCTACGATTATGCCAATTATCAGTAGTTAAATTACTTATGAATAAAAACAAAGGATTCACATTAATAGAATTGCTCGTCGTTATTGCCATCATCGGCATCCTTTCTTCAATCGTAGTGGCCTCGGTAAATCAGGCGCGCGACAAAGGAAATGATGCGGCTATAAAATCGAACTTAAACGGTGTTCGTTCGCAAGCCGCTCTTTACTATGATAACAACAGCCAAAGTTATGGTACGGCCGGAATTGTCTGCAATACGGCTGGAAGCGTCTTCGTTGACCCAACTGTTGGGAACCAAATAGCCGCCGCGGAAACAGCATCCGCTGGAGTGGCCGGACTTGGAATCACCGCAACCTGCGCCAACAATGCGTCTAGCTGGGTAGTTTCCGTACCGCTAAAGAGTAGCGGATCATGGTGCGTAGACTCAATAGGGAATGCCGCAAGTACTACGGCAAACACCACCACCATTAAGTGCAACTAGATTTTAGAATTAGAGACTAAGGTTGCGAAAAATCTCAACGCTATCAACAATAGAGAGATCATCTTGGCGTACTGCGCCGTAAAAACGGACTGTATCCCCAACCAAAAATCTAGAGAGGCCGATAGAACCGCCACGGGTGTTAAGCAGTTTTGTCTTATCTCTAATAATTACGGTGTAATCTTTCTTAGTAAGCCCGACAACGATTGTCGCGGGAAATGCGCTTCCGGAAATACCTTTGATTTTGCCTTTGAAATTGTGCGGGACAAAAGCGCTTTTGTCCTGATAAATCTGCACATTGGCGGCGGCAAGAATATCA
Source organism: Patescibacteria group bacterium (assembly GCA_038063255.1). Lineage (GTDB taxonomy): Bacteria > Patescibacteriota > Minisyncoccia > Phycocordibacterales > VMEP01 > JAUYLU01. The sequence goes on from JBBTVL010000011.1 coordinate 11,274, forward strand.
TTGGCATAATCATAGACCCCCTCGGCATTAGTCACTCTTTCGCCAGCTTTTAGTTCTCCTCCATTAATGGAAATTATTCCGCGCTTTATGCTTGCGCCAGAAGTAGTCACGGTAATAGTATTTCCCTTCCCAGTTTTCATTATAAATTCATCCGCCTCCCCCTTTACCGACAATACTGTACCACTAGTGGTAAGTTTTTCTTTTTCAAGAGAAATGTCTTTGATTGAATCAGCGGTAATAATGAATGAATCCGAGGAGCTCGGAAACGCCCCCTCAATATCAAGAAGATGGCCCTCTTTTATATCCTCTACTGTAGCGCCCTCGCCGTAATTTTTTGTGATTTTTGTCTTTTCGTTGGTAACCACCGTAACCCGAAGAAACACATTGTCCCAATACACGCGAGTATAAAAATTACGGCCGGCCACTTGAAAAACTTTGGCCTTTTTAATAGAAACTTTTCCTTCGGGAGTAATGCGAATATCCCCACCGTTAGTGGCGGCGTAAACGCTCACAGTAGACAGGAAAAGCGTTAAAAAGAGGGCAGAAATGAAATTATTCATATCGTGTTTTAAAAGCATAGCACAATGAAAATTTTCGGTCATTAGAGCTTATAACTATCTAGCGCGAGTGCCAAAAATTTTCACCATTAAAATACTGCTATTGACTAAAGGACACCGGGACGTATTATGTGCGAGGATAAGTTCTACTCACAGGAGGAAGTTCATATGCCCCATATTACAGAGTGTTACCTGCCAAGACGCTACGGTCTTTCGTGGGATGGGACCAGCCGTGCATTAATTGTAGCTGTTTCCCAGCGGACCACGGCAACCAAACGCGGACCACGCCTGCTGTTTGAGGGCGTACAAAAAGAATTCAGATTCAAGAAGGCCGAACTCTCCCTGAAGGGTGATTTCGGTTTCGATGGAGCTCTCAAGCGTCGGGTACGAAGTGCCCACGAAATGATTGAATTCGTGGGGCTCCTTCCAAAGTTCAGCTTTTACACTGACGATCCCTGTCCCGAATGTTCCGGCAGTGGCAAGCGAAGGGGTGACCCGGAAACAGATTGTCTTTACTGCTGGGGAAGTAAAAAAAGGTATTTGGTGGAGCACGAGAAAGCGCAAGCACTCTCGGCCAGTCTCTCGCTTCTTTTCTTAACGCTGGATGACCGTGCTTCCGGCGAAACTTCGGAAACCGAGGAAAAACAGCTGATGGAAATCGTCGTCGGCTGTAGGCCCGGGGCGTTTTTTCTCTCGGGCTCGTTCGGACTTTCGGTTGTGGAGTGGTTGATTCGGCAAAGAATGAACCGCCCCATCCACGAAATCGTCAGCGCGATGAAATGCGCCTATCGCTTCATGTTCGAGAAAAGCGAAAGGTTCAATTCCGATTTTGATTTCGATGCCAAGGTTACCTCCGAGAACGGCTGGTTAAACATTATTTGTCCGGGCCAGGGATGCGGGCTTATTCCGAAACTGAACTCCTTCGGCAGGCACCGCGGTTACGAATTCTCGGATCACAACATTGACAACGCTGGACAACAGCTTACGCTTCTCGTGGCGTTAGCTACCCTCCACGATCTTGTGGAGGGAGCGATAGTGCCCACGGCCGCGTAAAAGGCCTTGCGACGCAAAACGCCGCTACTGACTTGTTCAGAAGCGGTGTTCTTTTTTATTTAAGTATATCCCACATAGCCGGGTCAGCACCGCCGTCAATTTTAAAAATTGCGACACCGCGCAGGCCTAACTTTTTGGCCAGGTCAACTTTATCCTTAATTGCCTTGGCATCGCTCCACCAAACGATATTCACGGAACCGTTAATTTCTTTAGAGGGCTGATTATCTGCGGTTGTTGAAGTCGGAACGACATTATTACTTCCTGTTTCTCCTACAGTCGCCGGTGGCACTATGGTCGTCGGTGTATACATAAATCCTATTTCGTTAGAACCATTGCGAGTAGGAATAATACCGAGCGAGGCGGCAAGTTCAATGGCATAGCGCGGATTGAACGCCCACTGCATATCATATCTATAGCCGTATTCGGAGAGTTTTGTTACTTTATACTCATAACCGTAGGTGGCGATGCCAATTGAAAGTTTCTTCTTTGGAATTGTCTGCATGGTAAGCGTCATCACTTTCTCCACCCAGGCCGGGTCAGCAACTGGAATATATGGCGCACTGCGGGCGCGGTTCAATTTTACATCAATGGTGCCTTGGTCGTAGGTCATGATACGCACCCGGTCACAATACTTATTAATTGCCACAAAATCATTGGCGTACCTTATGTCTTTCGGTATGGTATCGTAACGCGAATCAAGCGGTGTACGCGCTTCTATAGTACACATTACCCACTTCTTTCCCATTCGTTGATAAAGCCCCTTGAGAAAAGTTGAATAATAATTTTTTGTCTCTGCTTTTTTACCCTCAAAATCAATATCAATACCGTCGAATCCTTTTTCTTTCACTAAGGCGGTGATTTCGTCTTCAAGCGCTATACGGGTCTTCTGATTGGAAAGAATACGATGGATTGCTAGGGTATCGCTCCACATCACAGTCGGGATTACGCGGATTTTCCGTTTCCTGGCTTCGGCTATAAGCGTTGTCCACGGCTCTTCGTCCATTTTTGCCGTATCGGCTAGAGTCCCATCATTTTTTACCGTATAGCCGAAAGGATTTATTTCCGTAAAAGCGTCTATATGCAATAAGGCGTCAGCCGTGCCTGTGGCGGAGCGCCAATACGGAATCCAGCCTGAAACCTCAAGTTTTGGGATTGGAGCGGGCTTTAGCGTTGCCGCGTCCGCGTCAAATGGCAAAAACATAAAAAATAGCGCTATCACAAATATGGCCTTGTATTTCACGGCTCTATTTTAACACAAACGATTTATCTAAAAATTGATATAATAAAACCAAGGAGCAAAACTTAGCCTATAAATAAAATGAAGCGAAAAAATCCCTACATTCTCCAAACTATAGACGCCCACCCTCGCAAAAGAAAAATTATTACAGAAGAGGAGTTTTTGGTCATGCAAAACTTGCTTCTTACGCTTCAAACGCTTTCACAAAAGTTGGTTTCCGAACTTAATGTAGAAAATATACTAACCGACATAATGAAAACCTTGGGAGAAGCTCTTGGGGCGGTATGGGTTAACATTTGGGAACTCACGCCTGACGGTAAAAAAATATACATAAAACAAGGCTATGGCCGCAAGGGAACGGAGAAATATATTACACATTCCCGCGCGCACCCGATACCGCTAGGGGTTGCCTTTATTGGTCGGGCAATAAAAACAAAAAAAACTTGGTCATCAAGCGATATGTGGACCGACCCGCATCTACCGCGCACATGGATTAAAACGGTAAAAGAACAGCACTTCCGCGGAATTGTTTGTGTCCCTCAAATTGTTGAATCGGCTAAAGTTATTGGCGGTATGTGTGTTTATTTTAAAGATGTTCGCGTTTTATCCGATTTTGAAATGCGCCTCATTACTATTGCCGCCAATCAAGCGGCTGTTTCAGTCGTGAACGCGAATATTTATAACGAATTAATTGCGGAACGAGATAAAACTTTAGCTACCATCAACAGCTTAAACGAAGGCGTTATTCTATACGATAATGAAAATCGCGTACTTCTTTTAAACCCTAAAGCTCAAGAAATTTTACTAGTTCAACCAAAAGATATTCTAGGAAAAACACCAACAAAAGAAATGTTTGAAAAAAATGTTTCCTTAAAAAATCTTTACGAAATTAGCCACCTAACGCTAAGCGATTATGAAGCTAAAGAATATTCATTTGAAGAACCAAGCAAAACAATCCTGGAAATTACCGCTGTTCCCGTGCGAGGAACAGGGCATCTAAAGATAGGCTCCATGAGAATTTTACGAGATATAACCAGAGAAAAAGAAGTGGATATCATTAAATCCAAATTCATTTCTACTGCTTCTCACCAGCTCCGTACTCCGCTTTCTGGCATACGATGGGCACTTGATGCCTTGCGTGGGGGCGATGAGGGTCCTCTCACAACAACACAACAAAATCTTGTGGAAAAAACATACAAAACCGCAACCGGGCTTAATGAGTTATTAGACAACCTTCTTGATGCATCCAAAATTGAAGAAAGGGGGTTAGTATACGTTTTTCGAGAATATGATTTATTGTCTCTGGTCAAAAATATAATAAAAGAATTTTCAGTTCAACTTCAAGAACAAAAAATTACTTTAGTGCTGCGCGAACCAACCAATCCCATCCCCAAGGTACAAATTGACCCCAAAGCTCTCTCTATGGCAATTCGTAATTTTATAGACAATGCCATACGATATTCTTTGCCCGGGAAAAAAGTTTTAATATCTTTAAGTACTGGAATGTATTATGTGATGCTTTTCATAAAAGATTCCGGCATTGGAATTCCTAAGGAAGAGCAGAAATCCATTTTTTCGAAATTTTTTCGCGCTAAAAATGCCCAGCTACTTCGTACGGAGGGCTCCGGGCTTGGGCTATATTTGGCTAAAAGTATTGTAGAAAAACACAATGGCCGTGTCATGTTTGAATCAAAAGAAAACCAAGGGTCAGAATTTTCAATATATTTACCGTTAGAAGAGCAAAAAATGCCGTTAAATAGAAAAAAATAAGTCAAACAAAAATCCCCCCACAAAGCGGGGGGATTTTTTTCTAAACTTATGTCCTACCCCCTTGATTCTTTGTCGAAAACTGTTTCCTGTGCTGAACCAAAAAGTCCTTCTTTCTCTAAAATTTTCTTGCGAAGAGTCGCGCTTACATAACCAAACACAAGACCAACCATGGTAAGTATCCAAAAAGGTATCGCAGCATATAGAGGGGTAACGCCAGCACCGGCGAAATTGCCAAACACATACGCGAAATATCCGGCATAGGAAAGGAAATATGCGGGAGCCAATTCAAACCAATCTGTCAGTTCAAGTAAAACGATTAGGAAAGCGGCAGTAAATACAGTCAAGGGAAGTCCCCAAAAAGAACCAAACAAAGAAGTATAAGATGGGGCAACGGCAAGCGTGAGATAACCAAAAATAATGCCCCCCGTAAGGCCTATTACTTCTTTGTGAAGGCGAGATGGCTTGGCGCCAGCCACGAAATAAAGGCCCCAACTGATAAATACAGGCCAAACTGGGTACCCCGACCAATTTGAAAGAACTATTGATAATGCCGCCAAAATTCCGATAATAACAGCAACTGGGAGAAACTTAGTAAATGTCATAAAATTAAAGTCAAATAAGACTTTTGTTTAGTTTGCTTATAATCATTAATTATACCTTTAGTGTCTCAAGTAATACAACTTGGTTTTCCACACGATAAATAACTGCTTTTTAGCCGTATTTTTGATATTACTGTTCATTCCTCTTGGGTCTAAAATATTTATGAAGGAGTGGTAATACAAAATAATCCAAACCAATATACCCCGCCACGCGCCAGGCAAGAATCAGCCCAATGCTAAGCGTAAACAAAATTGGATTAATACTAACCGTTCCAGCCATAAGAAAATTAAGATTCATAAATAGACCGAAGAATGCCGAGATTCCTACTATCGTGCCAGTAATGAGGCCAAGACCAACTAAAAATTCACCATAGGCCACCAGAGAAGACCATTCTACTACATGGGGTAAAACTATATTACTTAAAAAATCAGCGTACCAGCCCTGAACATCGGGATGGGCGCCGCCAGTTTTACTTAGCGCCCCTTGGATAAATCCTGTTAATGCTTGGCCTTCGGAGGACCCAATCCACATAGGGTTATGTATTTTCCCCCACCCAGCCAAAAGCCATTCCCAGCCAACATAAACTCTCACGACAAGCCAAAAAATTGAGCTTTTAGTACTAGAAAGGAAAAAATGCGAGAAGGCCGATTCTTCAATAGTGTAGTGTTTCATAAAAAAATATTTGTTTTATTTTGACGAGCGAGGAGCGCGTGAACAAGTAATCTCGTTCACGGCGCCCGAGTCGAAGTCAAACTATAGGTCTAATACCGCGCGGCTCTGCCGCAGGGGCCTATATATATTTTAAGTATAACAAAAAATCCCCCCGTGAGATGAAGCAAGCTATCTCACGGGGGGATTTTTTGGTTTAGACCTTTTTTACAACCCTAGCATCATAGCTACATCTAAGACATGCTATCTGCAAATTACGCGTCTTGATGTATTTATTTCCGCAAACGCAAAGAAGTACTTCTGTGAGAGTTATTTTTTCTACCCATTTACCGTCCTTTTGGAAAGTCCTGGTTGAAATTGGTTTTATGCTTGGTTTGTTCTTAATATGTAATTTCATGTATTTTGGCTTAAGTCTCATTCATATCATATTAACCGATAAATGTCAAGGCAATGCCCTTCTTATCAACTCGGCCGGTTCTCCCAATGCGGTGCACATAATCGTCGTAGGTCGCGGGGATATCGTAATTAATAACATGGCTCACATCGGGAATATCGAGCCCGCGCGCCGCCACATCCGTTGCCACCAGCACCTGCACTTTGTTCTCTTTAAACGAAGCGAGGGAACGCTGACGCCGTGCGTGATTTTTGTCGCCATGAATGGATTCTGCTTTGAATCCCCTTTCGATAAGCGTCTTAGAAAGTTTCTCCACTCCGTGCTTGGTGCGCCCGAAAATAAGAACTTTATTAAATTCTTTTTTATTCAATAGGTCGTGAAGTACTTCAATTTTCTCAATACCATGTCCTACTTTGACAATATCTTGCTCCACATTTTTTGCCGTGTCTCTTGTCTTTACCGACACGCGCACAGGCGTCTTTAGAAACTCGTGAATTAATTTTTCAATTGTAGGCGAAAGTGTGGCCGAAAAGAAAAGAGTATGCCTAACCTTTGGCATCCTATCCATGACAAACCGCATATCATTAATAAAACCCATATCAAGCATTCTGTCTGCTTCGTCGAGTACTATCGTGCTAAATTCAGGAAGCCGTATCATTCCGCGATCTATTAAGTCCTTCACTCGTCCAGGTGTTCCTATAATGAAACTATTTTTATAACGAAGTTCGGAAATCTGCCTGCCAATACTTACCCCGCCTACGCAAACAACAGAAAAGATTTTCATGCCGGTCTTAATACCATGAACAAACCCTTTTAATTCTTGGTTTATCTGAATAGCAAGTTCTCGAGTTGGCACGAGAATAATCACCTGCTCTTTGGGAGTAAGGCGGACTTTATTGATAAGCGGGATTAGAAATGCCGCGGTTTTGCCCGTGCCGGTGTTGGCGATGCCCACAATATCCTCCCCTTTCAAAATGTGCGGAATCGACTGGTCTTGAATCGGCGTTGGCAATTTATATCCTTTAAAAATAATCGCTTCTTTTAATTCTTTTTCAATTTTAAAATCCGCGAAATTGTGTTCAGGAATAAAATGTTCGGCCTTGTCGCCAGATACTACGGCTTTATTGATAAATCTTGAAAAATTAATATATTCGCCACGCTGTGGACGCTTCGGCTGTCTGTGTTGACCTCCGTGACCACCATGACTACCAAAGCGCGAAGAACCACCTCTTTTAAAATAAGGGCGAGAGAACCTACTGTTTCCATAGTTCCCACTTTTTGTATACATACAAACAATAACGGGTTTTTAACCCTTACAACTTCTAGTCATTATGAATAAAAAAAGGCGACTAGTATGTCTCGCCGATTTTATATGAGGTCCCCTGTAAACAAATAGAGACAAAAACAAAAAACCAATGAGATTAAGTTATGCAGTTATACTACACGATAAATGGGATTTCGTCAATCGTTTATCCAATTGTACCCTATAATATGACGGTCGTCATGTTATAGGGTACATACAATTTTTTTTCTGAAAATGCTGCCAATCTTTTGGATTCCACCTACCGCCCCATTCCCATCCGCGCGAAGTGAAAAGCGAAACCACTTTGTCATTTTCTTTAAGTGCCCCCGGTTTATCGGGATTATAAGAAGCATCGGCAGGGAATACTTTACCGTCACTCGCTATATATGGATTAATAAAAGGATTTATGTCTACGGCAAGACCGTATGAATGATTAGAGAGCCGGTCCGTTCCATATATCAAACGGTAATTGAATGCAGAAGTATTATTCGCGGACATGGAATCTTCGTCCGACCAACCATACGCGGATACAGGAACAGCTTTTTCTACTATAAATTTAATTTTAAATATGGCATCAAAAATTTCTTTCAATTCATTCTCAACTTGCTTATGCACAACAAGCTGTCCGCGATGTACAAGACCGTCAAAAGAAAAATAAGAAATATCAGTCAAGACCAAATTTTCTCTTATCTTTTCCGGAATTTTCTTTCCCGCCAGGGCTTCTTCGAGCGTCATATTACTATCAATAATCGGTACTGCCATAATATTTTTTTGGAATCAAGCCCACCTTATGCTTACCGTAATTCAAAAAACTCGCCAAAGCGAGTTTTTTGAATGGGCCCGAAAGTCATACCAATATTTTGCAACACTAGAAGCTTTCCCTTGCGGTACGGCCTTCTTACCTTCGAACCCACTTTATTATCTCCTTTTTAAATTATTTAGTCCAAGAAAGTTATCCACAGGGTAGTGAATTTTGGCATTGGCCTCGCCGGCACCATAGGTGCTATGCCAAAATCTACTATCCTGTCCACATCCCGTAGCTTTAGAGAATTCTGAACACGGGCTTTATTAAGAAAACACCCTCATCATGAGGGTGTTTTCTTAAATGCGGTTCTTTTTTGCGATGCTTATGCGCGTGATACATTTGTGGCTGCTGGGCCTTTTTCACCTTGAGTAACCTCAAAAGTAACGGTATCACCTTCGTTTAATTCATCAAGTGTAACACCGCGTAATTCTGAATTGTGAAAGAATAGATCCTTTGCTTCGCCTTCGCGAGCAATGAATCCAAATCCCTTAGCAGCAATTTTCGTTTTAATTGTTCCTGTCATACGATTTTTTAGTTTTTTTAATTGTTTATCTTAAGAAACTCGACTCTGCTTCCGTGTCTTAATACACTAGGTAACAACTATATATTATAAATTGCGTTTTGTCGACAAGCTGTACGAGATAAGTATGCCTGCTTAACGGATTGGATTAATTTTACACTACTTCGTCGACGCGTCTCGAGCGTCTATTATTTTAGAGTGTTTAACACCATAATCAATGATACTTCTACAATTGCTAATCCTATTAGGGCATAGATCTGCGCTTCTTCTTTAACCCACCTGCCTAGAAATATTAAACCCATAGACACTAACACTAAGGAAATCGAACTCAAAATATAAGACATAAGGTTATTTATTATTTTTATTTTGTCATTTCAACCATCCTCGGACAGTCGGGGACGAGATTTGTTTACTACCAAATTTTTTTCTTATCGCAACTGACGTTTTGTGGTCAACATTAACAAAATG
>JBBTVL010000011.1:20749-22046 GCA_038063255.1 Patescibacteria group bacterium
TACCAAATTTTTTTCTTATCGCAACTGACGTTTTGTGGTCAACATTAACAAAATGATACGCGGGCTCCCCAGGATAAAGCCAAACCCCCGATTTAATTTTGTATTGATTGAGTTTCACTTTAATTCAATGAGAGCAAGGCCACAAGAGTGGCGAGATTTTTTTTCGACGAGTTTGCAAACATTGTCTAACCGTTTGTTTTCCTGCCAATACCAATATTTTGAAAGTTCTGAAATTACGCCCTTAAAACATATTTTTTGTTCCGGTTCGCCAGGAATTTTGGTACAAAAAGTAAGTGCCTTTTTATGCTCCGCTCCAGCTTCTCCTACTTGAACTAATCCGATCGCATATGCTCTTATGCAAACATTTTTAAAATTATCTTGTAATTTTTTACAAACATCTATGACTTCTTCATCGGGTAAATTATTGTGTGAAATCATTATTGAAACACCCCCAATAGTATTAATAATATATTCAGAAGGAGAATAAACGCCAGCCAAATGTATTGCCGACTCAAAACCAAATGGCGGAATTTTCAACAAAACCCGCGCCATGTAATTATAACAATCTTGTTTATAGTTATCTTTTTTTACAAACTTACATAGTTTTAAGGGATCAGCAGAATCAATGACAAGTCCGTAGTTACCCTCTCGGTAAGCATTGGCAACGGCATTATAAACACCCCCTAGGCATTTTGAAAAATCTTTTTCTGTATATCTTATACTTCTGCACAAAGTCGTGGATCGCTCGATAATCATATGAACGTTTTTCCATTCGTCTGGAGTATGGTTATCAGTTATACCGTGACCTATTCCGTGGAAACATTCATCTCTAGGAATCCATGTTTTGTCGGACACACTTTGTCCTATGCAAAAATCAGTAGCTTCTTTTAATTCGTGCGACTCTGCCAGAAGCGCTTCCATGAAACCATGGAAAAATCCAAAACTGCATGAATTCATTTTTGGAGAATATAGGACTGGTTTCCCAATTTTGAAATCCTGATACCCCTTATCTCCTATAGTATGCATGATACTGTGACAAGCACCTGAAAAATTTGGATATTCATTATAAAATTCGGAAATTTTTTTGAAAGCGCCTTCAACACCGTCCGCTTCAAGACCCTTTTTTATTTGATTATCCCAACACTCGGATGGGTTGGAAATATTTGCGCAACTTGATCTGAGCGAATTATGCGCACGGAAATAGAAAAATCCGCCCAAAAATAGAGCGATAATTAAAATTCCAATCAAAAAATTAGACAGTTTCATAAACAGCAAATATTGCTCTTTTTTTTGGCTG
>JBBTVL010000012.1:0-12326 GCA_038063255.1 Patescibacteria group bacterium
TTTTCACTATCAAATTTTTTAAATCCAACCCGAAGTTTTTTTCGGCATTGGCGGCACTGGAGCGGATAAGTTTCTCAAGGGGCGTGCCCGCGCGCTTAACTAAGACACGAAGTATGTGGAGCGCCTCGGGAACGGACTTGCCCTTAACAAGGTCGGCGACAAGGCGAACTTTACGCGGGGACTGGCGATAGTTTTTGAGAAAAGCTTTCATCCCGTTAGAAGCAGGTCGCAGTCAGCCAGCGTTGTATTACATTACTTTTAATTTTTATTCGACTTTGTGACATATATTGTTGATAGCTTCTATTTTACACCGTGACCGCGGCTTCTAACGGGATTCATCCTATTTATTAGGAGAGGCTGGGGCGGCACCCTTGGTGTCGGTCGTGGAGGCCTTGGCTGCTTGGGCGGAGGCGATTTCGGCGTCTTTCTTTTGCTGGTCAATTTCTTTTTGCATTTTACCCCCATGACGAACGAATTTCCTCGTTAGAGAGAATTCGCCCAACTTATGCCCTACCATATCTTCGGTCACCAGCACATCAATATGCGTTTTCCCATTGTGGACGCCAAAAGTAAAACCAACCATCTCCGGAGAAATGTCGGAACGGCGCGCCCAGGTTTTAATAACCTCGGAAGTCTGGGGTTTCTTACCTTCGATTTTACGTAGAAGTCTCTCCTCTACGAAAGGTCCTTTTTTTAGTGATCGCATATAAGCAAATAGAAACAAAAAAGCTCACATGAGCTTCGGGATATAGTAACAGATTGAATTACCTTGTCAAACAAACCCTTAATTTTAGGGCTTTTTATATCTTTACTTCCTTTTTCTTGCCCACACGACGGCGGGAAACAATAAATACATTTGAGTATTTTTTCGGCGTGCGTGTTTTCTGCCCTTTTCCGGTTGGCTTGCCCCAGGCGCTCTTGGCGCGACGGAGTCCTCGTCCAGAACGGCCTTCACCACCGCCGTGCGGATGGTCAACAGGGTTCATAGCGCTGCCGCGCACAGTTGGGCGAATCCCAAGCCAGCGATTTCGTCCGGCTTTGCCGATATTTCTTAATTTGTGCTCGTCGTTTGACACTTCACCGACTGATGCCCAAGCCCTGTCCGGAATTTTTCTTATTTCGGTTGAGGGAAGCTTCAAACTTGTATAACCTTCCGCTTGCGCCACAATTTCAGCGAATACTCCAGCACTTCGCACAAGTTTCGCACCGCCTTTTGGTAAGAGTTCAATATTGTATACAAAAGTTCCGACAGGAATTTTAAAAAGCGGCAGGCGGTTGCCCGGCAAAACTTCGGCTTTTTCCGATACAAGTATTTCTCTTTCCACTAATACTCCCTTCGGCAAAAGAATATATCGTCTCTCTCCGTCGCGATAAAGCACCAGACCTATAAAACCGGAGCGGTTAGGGTCGTATTCAACCGTTTCAACACGAGCCGGAATATCAATCTTGTTGTACAAAAAATCTATCTCGCGATAAGCACGCTTGTGCCCTCCTCCTTTGTGGCGAACAGTAATACGCCCGAGAGAATTCCTTCCCACATCTCGTTTACGGCCTCGAGTAAGAGCTTTGTGCGGGTTGTCGGCAGTAAGCACACCCGAATATGAAACGGTGGACATATGACGGCGCGATGGGGTTGTGGGTTTATAATTCTTCATATATTTTTTAAACGAATTCAATCTTATCGCCTTTTTTAAGAAAGACCAATGCTTTCTTTCCGCCTCCTTTTACTCCCTTTTTTCCGCGCACTAACACCCCCTTCGATTTAATCATCACCATATTCACCCGAAGCGGTGTCACTCCGTAAGTGGCGTAGATAGCTGAAGCGACAAGCGCTTTATTGGCGTCTTTAGCCACATTAAAAGTGTATATATTATGCTCGCCGAGAGCCGTGGCTTTTTCGGTAATGCGTGGACGAATGAGCACATGTGAGAATGATTTTGGAACTGCCACAGTATTCTTTTTTTTAATTTTCTTTTCCATTTTTATCTCGTTAGACGCTTTTCAAGAACTAAAACACTTTCTTTCGGCTCAACCATAACAATATATCGGTGCCTTACGATATCAAGCGCGTTTAAATTCCTGGCCTCGCCCATTTCAACTTGCGGAAGATTACGGAATATTTTCTCAAGAGAAATTTCTTTTTTAGAAAATACTAGGTAAGCGGTACTTCTTTTTTTGTATGAAAGTTTCTCAAGTCCTTTGACTTCCGAGAGTGCAACTAACATTTTCGCGGCGTGTTTTGTTTTTGCTTCTTTAAATTTCGGAGTGTCAATAAAAACAATATGCCCAGAACGAAATTTTTCCGATAGAAGCGTGGCCAAGGCCTTGCCGGCCATTTTTTTATTCACTTTCTTGTTGTAATTTCTTTCGTTGGTAGGACCATGCGTAATGCCTCCGCCACGCCAAATTGGAGAGCGACGCGAGCCGTGCCGAGCACGGCCGGTTCCTTTCTGTTGCCAGGGTTTTCTACCTCCGCCTCGCACCTCGCCACGCCCTTTGGTGTGCGCTGTCCCGGCTCGTGCGTTTGACTGCATGGCCGTCACAACTTGGTGCACTAAATCGGCGTTCCATTTAAGGCCAAAAACACTTTCAGGTAATGTAAATACGCTAGATTTTTCACCCTCTTGGTTATATACAATTGCTTCTAATTTCTTTTCCATATTTTTGATGTGAATTCTGCGTAAATCTGCGTTTAGTCTGCGTTAATCTGCGCTTGTCGTATCTCGACAAGAGTGCCGCGACGCCCCGGTACTGCCCCGCTTACCAAAAGAAGATTTTCTTCCAGATTAACGGCAAGTACTTTTAAATTTTTTACAGTAATTCTATCGCCTCCCATTCGTCCCGGCATTCTCTTATTCTTGATAACGCGCTGTGGCCATGTGGCGCCGATGGAGCCGGCTTCGCGTTCGGAATGTTTTTGCCCGTGGCTACGCGGACCGCCATGGAAGCCGTGTCGCTTCACCACCCCCTGAAAGCCCTTGCCTTTTGAAATAGCAGAAACTTCCACTGTATCGCCGACATTAAACACCGAAGTGTCAATTTTAGCTCCTCGAGCATAACTTTTTGCTTCTTCTTCAGAGATTCTAAATTCTTTGAGGCCTTTAACGGGAGTTATTTCCTTCAAGTGTCCAAGTTCGGCTTTAGTGAGTCTTTCTTTTTTCTGCTCGCCGTATCCTATTTGAACCGCGGAATATTTATCGCGCGACATTTCTTTAACCTGCGTCACGGTCGAGGGAGTTACTTTCAAAACAGTACAAGCAAAAGCGCGCCCGTCTTCGGCGAAAAATTGCGTCATATTCTGTTTTACTCCTACGATAAATTTCATGACTGATTTTTAAGGAGGGGAACAACTATAAAAATCGTCACCGAGCACCAAACGGGTACCCTTGGTGCTCGGGTAATAAATTATAGTCGCTTTGCTCCTTAATTTAAAAACAAAAATCCGCAACGGACTCCGTCTTGCGGTTTTGTCCATTGGTCCCCCATTACGGGGACTTAGATTATCTCAAATGAGATAGGGAGAGTATATATTAATTAAAAATTAAATGCAAGAAAAAATGTCGTACTAGAACCTGGATTGGGAAGTTGTGTTTCAAATCCAATAAATAATAGGTACTATTTATTTTTATTTTCTTTTTTTATCTTATCGCAACATGTTGCTTTTTTCTTATCTCTAGACCCAAGGGTAGTCCATAACCTCCAGTGCTTTTTATCAATATTAGAGTTTGTAATCATTGTTTCAAGGGTTCTTTCTGGATAAGTGCCATAAGTTGTATTAACTTCAACAACAGACAAATTGTCTTGGCTTATCCAGGCCTGATGGGAACCCCCGAGTTCTTTATGGAAGTAAAAATTGTGGGACTCCAAAAAACTTAATAAATCATCAGTAGTCCAACCACTAATTCCCTTCGCCATAGATTTAAACTAACGATGATACCAAAGCAGGTTTATTCTTAAAATATGGACTAGCAGTAGCCGATATCACTTCTTTTTTTGCTTTATAATCAAGGGCTAATTCAAACAAACGCCAATATTTTTCTGAAGCATGCCGATTGAGCAAATTATCAGAAAGTTTTTTTTCTCTAACGGTTTGTAAATGGAGAAATGCTGCGTTTTCTAGATTCTTTCTAACTTCTAAAATATTTTTTCCTTCCTCGATTATATTAAAATCAAGACATACACCCAACACCTTTGCCTCTTCCTTTATTAATAGAAAATGCATAGTTCCACGACTTTTTGTATTTGATGCCGTTCTCATCTTTTTAAAGTCTTACATCTATTATATCTCTTATCGACAAGTTGATAAAGGGGAAACCTATTCATATACTAAAGGCGGTCTAAAGTCAAAAAAATAACAATGTACCCTTGTTTTTCAAGGGTTATTAAAACAAAAGCCCCGAATGGGGCTTTTGTTTTAATTAATTATTTTTCTATCAAATCATCTTTACATCTATATCAACTCCTGAAGGGAGCGAAAGATTAGTCAGCGCTTCTATAACTTTTCCGGAAGGGTTGACTATATCAATCAGGCGCTTGTGTATTCTCATCTCAAATTGTTCTCGTGCATTTTTGTAGATGAAAGCGGCGCGATTGACTGTGTATTTCTTAATCTCTGTTGGAAGCGGAATCGGTCCCAAAATCTTGGCGTCATAGCGGAGAGCGGTATCAATAATCTGCTTCACCGACAGGTCAAGAATTTTGTTTTCATAGGCGCGCACCCGAATGCGAAGTTTCTGAATGGCCTCTTCGGGTTTCGGAGCTTTCACTACCTTTACCTTTGCTTTCGCTTTGGCGGGCGCCTTTTTTACTTTGGTCTCTTTAGTTTTGGTTTTTGTAACCATTTGTTGGGTACTTTTGACTCATAACTTTTAACTTGTAACGGAATCTGTTATTCGTTAATTGTTATTTGTCACTTGTCTGCATTTACGCTGTTATCTTCGTAACAACACCCGCGCCAACAGTCTTGCCTCCTTCGCGGATAGCGAAGCGTTGTTTGTCTTCAAGAGCAACCGGTACAACGAGTTTAACTTTGAATTGCACTGTGTCGCCCGGCATTACCATTTCGGTTCCGGCTGGAAGCGTGACTTCGCCGGTCACATCAGTAGTGCGAATATAGAACTGCGGTTTGTAGCCGTTGAAGAATGGCGTGTGGCGGCCGCCTTCCTCTTTCTTCAAGACATAAACTTCCGCCTCAAAATCTGTGTGCGGAGTTACGCTACCTGGCTTGGCAAGCACTTGGCCTCGAGTAATGTTTTCTTTCTCAACACCGCGCAGAAGCATGCCAGCGTTGTCGCCTGCGATACCTTCCTGAAGTTGTTTGTTGAACATTTCAATGCCAGTAATCGTTGTTTTCGAAGTCGGCTTGATACCGACAATCTCAACTTCCTCGCCAATTTTCACTTTCCCGCGCTCAACACGGCCGGTTACAACGGTCCCGCGTCCTTCAATTGAGAAAATATCTTCAACTGGCATAAGGAATGGCTTTGTAATATCTCGCTCTGGCTGTGGAATGTATGAATCAAGAGTATCAACGAGTTCAAGAACTTTCTTTGCCCACTCATCATCTACTGACTTTGATTCAAGAGCCTTGAGGCCTGAACCGCGGATTACCGGCGTCGTGGCGCCGTCAAAATTTTGCTTGGTAAGGAGTTCGCGCACTTCTTCTTCAACGAGGTCGATAAGGTCTTTGTCATCGACCATGTCGCACTTATTGAGAAATACAACAATCTTCGGCACGCCGACTTGGCGGGCCAAAAGAACATGCTCGCGCGTCTGGGGCATCACGCCGTCAGTGGCGGCAACCACGATAATAGCGCCGTCCATTTGAGCGGCGCCGGTAATCATGTTTTTGATGTAGTCGGCGTGTCCCGGAGCGTCGATGTGGGCGTAGTGGCGCTTGGGCGTCCAGTACTCCGAGTGATGGAGTGCAATAGTAATACCGCGCGCCTTTTCTTCGGGGGCGTTGTCAATCTTATCAACGCCTTCAACGCGGGCGCCGTAGCCTGCTCCCTTGTTCATATCAAGAACATGGAGAATGGCGGCGGTGAGGGTCGTCTTGCCATGGTCGACATGGCCGATGGTGCCCACATTCATGTGGGGCTTATCTCGCTTAAATTCTTCTGCCATAGGTTTGCTTGCCCGCCAAAATTTTTGACTTGCCCGCCAAAATTTTCTTGAAATTTAGGAGGGTATCCAAAAACTTAGGCGGGTGAATTACCGATAGTTCGTTAGCGCACGAGAAAGTACCTAATGAACAACCGCTAAATTAAATTTACTAATAAATACCGACTAAATTAAAACTAAAAATAAAACAACCTGCCTGCCGGCAGGCAGGCGCACTAAAAATGCGCATACGGGACATAATAACAAAGCGAAAATGCTTGTCAAATTTACCCCCACACTCATGCATGAGTGTGGGGGTGTAGATGTGCACACCCCCCTATCGCTACCATTAAGCAAAGTGGGATATAATTATCTAAAGGTTCTTCATTAGTAGAGTAATTTTCATAACAAAAATATGAAAGGACTACACATGACTTCGTTCATACTCCTTGTAGTCGGTGGCCTCAATTGGGGTCTTACCGCGCTTGGATGGAATGTGGTCAATATGATTTTAGGTTCGTGGCCGACGGTTGAGACAGTCGTCTATATTTTGGTAGGCCTCGCTGCCGTCTATGAAGTCGCTACGCACAAAACAAACTGCAAGCTGTGCGGTTCAAGTATGGGAATGTAATAAAACCCATCAAACAAAAAAACGCCAAATCGGGCGTTTTTTTGTTTGATATTATTATTTCCTACTTTCAATTATCGCGGTAGCGACATTCGTGGGTACCCCGGTACCACACGCGCAGAGGAAGGCGCGTGGCTACGGGGCGAGAAGTTCCAATTCTAATACTTAGTGGTGTTAGGCGCGCGCAGCAATGATCGTATCTGCCACGTTTTTCGGGACAATCGCGTAGTTTGAAAATTCCATAGTGAATGTGGCGCGGCCTTCAGTCATTGAACGAAGCGAAGTGGCGTAGCCAAACATTTCGGAGAGCGGTACGAGGGCTTTGATAACCTTGTTCATACCGCGCTCTTCTGTTCCTTCAATCTGCCCGCGCTTGCCGGAAAGATTTCCCGTTACATCGCCCATGAATTTCTCCGGGACTACTACCTCCAATTTCATAATCGGTTCAAGTATCACCGGTTTGGCACGCCTTGCGGCATCTTGAAATGCCATAGACGCCGCCACCTTAAAGGCGATTTCAGAGGAATCCACTTCGTGGTACGAGCCGTCGTAAAGTTCAGAGGAGATATCTACCATTCTATAGCCGGCCGAAACCCCGCGCTCCATGCTCTCTTTCAAACCCTTTTCAACGGCAGGAATAAATTCGTTCGGGATAACACCGCCCCTTATGGAATTAACGAAGTCCATGTATTGAGAGCGCTTGGTATTTTTCGGCAAATCTTCCTCGGTAATACTTCTGTCCATCGGTTTAATTCTGATACGGACATGTCCGTACTGGCCGCGGCCTCCCGATTGTTTAATATATTTTCCTTCCGCTTCCGCCTCGCCTGTAATCGTTTCTTTGTAAGCCACTTGCGGTTTGCCGACGGTAGTTTCCACGCCAAATTCGCGCTTCATTCGCTCAACAATAATTTCAAGATGAAGCTCGCCCATTCCCCAAATCACCGTCTCGGCGGTCTCGGCATCCGTTGTAATGCGAAAAGTCGGGTCTTCTTGCGAAAGTCGCGAAAGAGCACCGCCCATTTTTTCTTGGTCGGCTTTTGTTTTTGGTTCAATGCGAAGCGATATAACCGGCTCGGGAATAATAATTTTTTCAAGAACAATCGGGTCGTTCTCATCACAGAGCGTGTCTGAAGTTCGCGTGTCTTTTAGACCGACTGCGGCGGCGATTTCTCCGGTGAAAACTTTTTTCACCTCTTCGCGCTCGTTGGCGTGCATTCTTAAAATTCGCCCGATACGCTCCTTGTTGCCCGTGCGGGTATTAAGCACATACGAACCGGCTAGAAGCGTTCCCGAATAGACACGGAAAAAAGTAAGCTGGCCGACAAACGGGTCGGACTGAAGTTTAAAGGCAAGCGAGGCGAACGGCTCCGTGTCGGAAGCGCTTCTAAATTTTTCAATGCCTGTGTGCGGGTCAATGCCTTTGGCCGGAGGAATATCAAGCGGAGAGGGAAGATAATCCACTACGCCGTCAAGTACAAGCTGGACACCTTTATTTTTTAGCGCCGAACCGCAAAATACCGGAAAAATTTCGTTAGCGATAATAGCTTTGCGTAAAATTTGCTTCAAGCGGGGAAATTCAATTTGTTTGCCGTCCAAATATTCATGCATCGCCGTTTCATCTTGCTCCACTATTTTTTCAACCAAATCATGGCGATATTTTTCCGCCTCGGCTTTGTGTTTTTCGGGAATTTCCATTTCCACCACCGTGTCGCCCATTTCGCCTTCAAATTTATACGCTTTCATCCGCAAGATATCAATCACGCCTTCAAAATGTTCTTCAAGGCCGATAGGAATTTGCAGGCGCACCGCTTTTGGGGAAAGTCGGTCGAGAATCGTCGCGTAAGAATGCTCAAACGAGGCGCCCATGCGGTCCAACTTATTTATGAAACAAATGCGAGGAACTTTGGCATCATCGGCGTATCGCCAATTGGTTTCCGATTGCGGTTCAACGCCAGCCACACCGTCAAATACCACAACCGCGCCGTCGAGCACGCGCAAAGAGCGCTTCACTTCAATGGTGAAATCAATGTGGCCGGGCGTATCAATAATATTGAAGCGATGTTTTAAATTTTCGTTCGCTTTATCATAGGTGGGCGTCCAAAAACAAGTCGTGGCCGCCGAGGTGATGGTGATTCCGCGCTCGCGTTCCTGTTCCATCCAGTCCATGATAGTGTTGCCCTCGTGCACTTCACCGATTTTGTGCGAAACGCCGGTATAATACAAAACACGTTCGGTGGTGGTGGTCTTCCCCGCGTCAATGTGGGCAATTATTCCAAAATTACGTACTTTCTCTAATGGATAGTCGCGATTCATATTTTATTTATCTATAATTTTTATATTTAAATGCTTGAGCGAGGTTTGTATTTTTTAAAACATTGCGCAGTAGGGTGGCGCGAGTACAACAAAAATTCAGTAGAATTTTATATGCGTTTTAAAAAATACATCCGGGCGCCCTTTACCAAGTAAAATGGGCAAAGGCCTTATTTGATTCCGCCATTCTATGCGTATCTTCTTTCTTTTTAATAGCCGCGCCTTCGTTCTTGGCCGCAAACATTAATTCTTCGGCTAAGTGCTTCTTCATTGGCGCGCCTTTCTTTGCGCGTGCCGCTTCAATAATCCAGCGAAGCGCGAGCATAAAACGGCGCTCCGGACGCACTTCGCGCGGAACCTGATAGTTGGCGCCACCGATACGGCGCGAGCGAACTTCCATTTGAGGGGTTGCGTTTTTAAGCGCCAGTTCAAATACCTCAAATGGAGTCATACCCTTCTCCTTTTCCTTAATAATGTCAAAGGCGCCATAGACAATCTTTCTAGCGGCACTCTTTTTACCGCTCCCCATAATATAGTTGATGAATTTTGAAACCTTGACGGAATCGTGTATTAGATCAGGCGGAACGGTATTCTTTTTTTTGAATGGTCGTCGCATTTTTTTAACTTACAATTAACAACCCAACACCTACAACGGATTTTTCTAATTTCTTTTTGTTGTTGGTTGTTGGTCGTTGGTTAATCATTTCTTTGTTACCCCTCTTTTTTCTTTCTTGGCGCCGTAAAGCGAACGGCCTTGCTTTCTATTTTCCACCGGTGTGGCGTCAAGTCGCCCGCGGACTATTGTGTAGCGCACGCCGGCTAAATCTTTCACCCGGCCACCGCGGATAACCACCACCGAGTGCTCTTGTAGCTTGTGGCCGATGCCGGGAATATAGCAAGTCACTTCCATTCCGTTAGTAAGGCGCACGCGAGCGATTTTTCGGAGAGCCGAGTTCGGTTTCTTAGGAGTTGTGGTCGTCACTTTAGTGCAAACACCGCGCTTGAAAGGTGAGGCGTAGTAGATGGGGCGGTTTTTAATATTGTTGAACCCGCGCGCCAAAGCCACCGCTTTTGAACGGCGCCTTGCTTTCACTCTTTTCCTGCGAACTAGTTGATTTATTGTAGGCATTTACCCTCCTAAATTTTCTGGATTATCCGTGGGGAGGTACAGCGGATTACCCTGCTTAACTTCTAAATCTACATAACCTTACCCTCCTTAGAAAATTTTGGCGGGTAAAATTAAAAACACCCCAAACGGATGTAGCACTACTCTACTATTCACATCCAGAAAATGCAAGAAGGCGCGGTTTATCTTGTCTTTTCTAGACATTTGGCAATACCCCCGTGAAAAGAGTAAACAGGAAAAAGATGACTGGAAGAATAAAACGCCACATAAAAAAAATGACAAACAGTATTAAAAATATTGAATATCGCTCCAAAAACTCCTCTATATAATAGAGTCGCGGCGGTAAAAGAGAGAAAAGCACTTTGGATCCATCAAGTGGTGGTACTGGAATAAGGTTAAAAACGCCAAGCAAAATGTTAATAAGAACAACAACACCGGCGATTTCCAAGAATGCCTGCGATTCTATGCCAAGCGTGCCGCTAAATCTAATAAGCATTCCGAAAAATAAAGCAATGAGAAAGTTAATAAAAACACCGGCACCGGCAACAACTAAAGTCCCCCATCGCTGATTTTTCAAATTGTAGGGATTATACGGCACCGGTTTGGCCCAGCCGATAATGAAACCTGCTTTGGATAATATTAAAAGCGCTGGCAGAATGATCGACCCGAGCAAATCTATGTGCGGTAGTGGATTTAAAGTAAGGCGGCCGGAGAGACGGGCTGTCGGATCGCCCAAATAATCAGCCGCATAACCGTGAGCGATTTCGTGCACAATAACCGAAAAGATTAGAATTAGTATGAAAAAAATTTGAGTGATGTCCATGATACGAATAGCTACGAATGAGAACGAATGATACGAATGGTTACGAATATAACTGGGTACAATATTTCGTCTTCGCTCCCTAGGCCGACCGGCGGTCAGCCGGGCTAGGCGGACTCTGTGTGAATGAGTACACTCCCACACGCTCCTCGCTAGCCGAAATAAAATCGGTTGCGGGAAAGTTCTCTCCATGATAGCATCCGCTCTACTAACTTGTCCCGTTAGAGGCCGTGGTCGAGTAAATTATGTATAATGAATGTAATATGATAGTAATAAGTAAATTTTTTAATAATAATTTCACACAGGGCGCTACGAACGCGACTTGCCTCTAATGGGATGGCTAAAGCATGCCCAATTTGCGATAAGGGAACAATTATTGGCGGGCACTACTCAAACAGAGTGCGCGCCACCAAGTTCAACCCGACCGGCAAAAAACGCCGTTACCCCAATCTTCAATGGGCGGCTTTATCAAACGGTAAACGAATAAAAATTTGCACCTCCTGTCTCAAGAAAAATAGACATCTCACGGAAAAAATAAAATAAAATTTGGTCTTGACGTGATTTTTGTTTGATATACAAACTTGACATACAGAATAGAGAATACTAAACTCACTAACAGTATAATTGATTACATAGAAAGGAGTAGTATGGCTAAACGAAAAATTAGTCGGCCATCTCACGCTGAAGTCGAAAGGGCATTTGACATTGTTTCGCAAAGCAGTCCCAGGCACTATGGGGTCATAGTACGACAACCGGTGCATACCACACATCCTACTGCGCATCCAGAACGAAAGTTCGATGGAAAACCGCATCGCTGGTGCGGCCACCGGTGTGGTTTCCCCGAAGGGTGCGTAGTTTGTACGCTTGACTAAAAACATCTCAACTCGTTTCCTTCAAAAGCCCGCCTCTGCGGGCTTTTTTATTTCGGCGAGTGAGGACGGCGCAAAGACTTGTTTTTATGACGTCCGAGCGAAGCCGAATCAAGGCGCTAATGCACCTTATTTTGTGTATGTAATCGTCTCCCCATCACTTTTAAATATAATTGTTCCCAATTCGTAAGTCATAAGTCTCGGAATTTTAAATTTTTCTAGCAGACCCGTTACTTCTTTATGCGGATGACCATATGAATTGTTTAACCCTGCGGAAATAATGGCGTAATCGGGATGTACATATCCGAGAAACGCCGGGCTTGAAGATGTTTTTGAACCGTGGTGCCCTAATTTTAATATATTTGACTGTAATTTTTTGCCAAAAAGCGCTACGAGACGCGCCTCTACTGATAGCGGAGCGTCGCCCGTGAGCATCACGCTCGTCTCGCCATAAGAAAGTCGGGCCAC
>JBBTVL010000012.1:12426-26111 GCA_038063255.1 Patescibacteria group bacterium
GCGGAGCGTCGCCCGTGAGCATCACGCTCGTCTCGCCATAAGAAAGTCGGGCCACAATAGAGCCGTCATTGGTATTTTTTACACGCGACACATCGTGGTCGGGAAATAAAATATCAAGCACTGCCCCATTACCCAAATCAATACTGCCCCCGCGCCTAGCAATTATTTTTTTAATATTATGGTCGGCAACTGAATTTTCAAGAGCCGAAAATATTCCCGTCGTTCCCAATACGCCCGGTTCAACGAAATAAAAAACGGCGAAACGATCAAGCACATCAACCAATCCGCCTATATGGTCTTTATCCGGATGCGTGGCCAGAACCACATTTATTGATCGGTCGTAGAATGGCATAATCTTGCCCAGTTCCCTAAGGACTGAAGCGCCGGGACCGCCGTCAATTAAAATCTGATTGCCATTCGGCGCTTCAATAAAAATTGAGTCGCCCTGGCCGATATTAAGAAAAGCTATAGTGAGTTTATCGCGCGTCGTTTCTATAAAAACCACGTACCACACAAAACCCGCTGTGAGAAAAAGTATCCCTAATACATAGCGCTTTATGTTTTTTGTAATATGTTCTTTAAGATTCATATGCGTGAAAATTTTTTCATAATAAGCGTGCCAAAGAAAATATAGAAAACTAATACTATAAATATAGGAACTGTCTCAATTGTATACGATGCAAATTGAATGGAGGAAAATTTTTCAACCACAAAAATAATATATGAAAGGAAGAACGTGGTGATATACGCGAACGGCAGTGAAAAGATAGTACCCAAAAAACCAAATACTCCCGTAAGGAATCCGAAAAGCATTGTGATAGGAATAAAGAAAAGTACCAACAAATTAACTGGTAGCGCGACCAGAGAAAACATTCCCATCATATATAGAAGCAGTGGCGTCACAAAAATTTGCGTGGCAATCGTAGAGAGCGCTATATCACGAAAGCCTAAATTTTTTGGGATAAAAGAAATATATTTTTCCACTACGGGTGCGAAATAAATAAGACCTATGGTCGCCAAGAAAGAAAGTTGAAACGACGGATCAAAAACCAGAATTTTCGGATTGTGGATGAGCATAAGAAAACCGGCAAGATATAGCGCGGTGGTCACATCATATACTCTGCCAATATAGCGCGCCAAAATAACCAAAAGCGCCATAATGGTGGCGCGCAGCACAGTTGCTCCCCCGCCGACAAGCGCGGCGAAGAGAATAATGCTCCCGCCGGCGAAAGCGCTCGCGTACAAGCGGGGCAAAAAAGAAAAAATCCTGACTATTGAATCGGCAATGATGGTAATGTTGTAGCCCGAAAGCACTACTATATGAATGATGCCAACCTTGCGGAAATCATCGAGCAGTTCTTTTCCGAGCGATTGTTTGGCCCCGACCAAAAGCCCGCCCAAGAGCGACTCTTCCGGCTCTGGAATAATGCGCGCGGTATGCGCCAGAAACATTTTCTTAAACTCAAAGAGGGAGGAGAGAATAATATTGCCCCCGCCACCACTTATAAGCGAAACTTTGGGGTATTTTATTTCATAATAAATATCTTGCGCGGCTAGATAACCGGGATAATCAAATATTTTTTTGGTTTTTTCATCTTCAAAGGCTTTGGGGTGCACTATTTTGCCTTCAATAATAATTTTATCGCCATACTGGTAGGAGGGATACCTCCCTATTGTAAATCGAATCTTGCTGTCAATTTTTTTATCTGCCTTACCGTCATATATTTTTTCTCCTTTCACTACAAGTATAACCGTGTCATCACGCTCGTCCGGTTCACTTGAAATAATTCCTTCCACTACGACAGTTTTTCCAATTTGCGATTCAAGCGCGGGGTCGTTTCGATTGGAGAGAGAAACATCAAAACGAAAAATGCCAAGCATCGCTCCAAAAATAAACAATGAAACGAAAAGAACTGTCCGCGTTCGATAGACGAAGTAGGCGGGGAATAGAGCTATCGCCAGAAAAATTAGAAAAAATAAAAATTCCGTTCCGAGATTAACAAATGAACGAAGAAATATTCCCAGCGTGAAACTAAGGACAAAAATAAAAAACCAAGAGCGACTTTTTACTTGATTCCCCATTTATATAACTGGATACAATATTTCGCCGGCGCTCGGACAAAATGCATTAGAGTACTCATTCATTTTACTCCTCGCTTGGCGAAATCAAAAAGTTCCACTAATTCTTTTTTGTTTCTGGTGTTTGAGGAATAATAGGAATTTTAAGTTCGAGTGCAAGTTTTATTTCTTGTATCATTCCAGTAGAAATTTGGTCACCAAATAACCAAAGTTCATCTATATATTTCCTTCGGAAACATTCTAGATTTGCTTCAATACCAAGTTCACGATCTTCTTTAACTTCGTCGTCCAGATATTGAAGGGAAACAAGAAATGGAGCAACTGGAATAATCCCTGTTTTATGAATCTCATGGCATATATCAAGAACTTTCTTTATGTTATTTTCTACATCACCACTAATAGGGTGTGCTATAAATACTGTTTTCATGAAATATTAATATAGTTTTATAATTCCCATTGGCGTATTATTTCTTTTTCATCTTCGGCGCTTGCCGCTTTTTTAAATTTTGCCCCCGAAACGCCCTTAACCCTCTTTTCACACTCCACCCAAGTTGGATGCTTCATCAAAACTCCTCCAACGAGAGACAAATATGAATACGCAGCTTTGCCGGAACTTTTCTTTCTTGAAGCAGGCCTATTTTTTGTTTGTTTGGTATTAAAAATATCAAAGGGGTATTTTGAAAGTGGCCCGTCAAAAAATCTTTGAGTTTTCCATTGTTTATCTCGTGCGCAAAGCGTGGCGATAAAATCAACGCGCTCGTTGCCAACGACACCCGAGTGTCCCGGCACATACTCCCACTTGATTTTTCTGCCTCTCTCGAATTTCAATAATTTAGTCCACAAATCTTTATTCAAAATTGGCTTTTTATTAACGCCACGCCACTTATCCTTTTGCCAGTTTTTTACCCACTTGGTAATGCCGTTGATTACATAACTTGAGTCAGTACGAATAACTAGTTGATAGTTTTTAGTCTTTAGTTTATAGACAAATTGCAACGCATTTATAACAGCGATTAATTCCATTCTGTTGTTTGTTGTGTGTTTCTCTCCGCCACCCAATTCCAAAACACGCCCTTGGGCACCATTTTGGTTTTTGTAAAAAACTAATACGGCGCCCCACCCCCCGGGACCGGGATTCCCAATTGCGCTTCCGTCGGCATAGATTAGAATTCGCGATTTCATTTTTTAAAGTATATCAACAATTCGAAGACGAAGCTCCGCTCTATTTCTAAAGAAAGATTTTTCAATTGTGGCTACAAGATTAATTTTTCTTCCAATTTCAATTTCCGATTTATAGTCGCCAGCTCCAGTGAAAAATCCAATAGCAGAGATTTTTTCTCCTTGCGAATTTTTAAATATGAGTTCTAGATGATTTTTTTCTTTGCCGAAATTTTTGACTCCCGCAATCTCAATATTTTCAAAAAGAAATGCTGGCTTAGGGTTGCCGATGCCAAACGGGGCCAGTTTTTCAATTTTTCCATAAGTTTCATTGTCCACTTCGTCGAGGGTTAGTGCGCAATCAATTAAAACTTTGGGAACGATGTAGTTTTCTTTTTTTACTCTGCCATAGACAGAAATTAATTCATCTTCCAAAAGATGAACATTCTCATGTGAAATTGAAAAACCGCCGGAAAATTCGTGTCCGCCGACATTTATAAAAACTCCTTCTCGGACGGAAGTCATCAGCTCAACTATATTGACTGTTCCGTCCGAACGACACGACCCTTTTAATTCTATTTCTTCCCCACGCCCCCACACAAACGCTGGCCTGCCATAATCTTCCACAAGTCGCGAGGCCAGAAGCCCGAGCACTCCCGGTCGCCATTTCGGATTGCCTATAACAATTACATCTTTTATCTCCCGCTCTTCGACGCGGATTTTCGCTTCGCGCACCATTCCAGCCACTAATCCTTTTCTAGTGTCATTTAAATTATGCAAATGGTCCGATAGTTCATCAGCTACGCTCTCGTCTTCTGTACTAAGCAAGCGAAACGCTTCATGTGGAACATCCATGCGCGAGGCGGCATTTATGCGCGGAGCAATCATAAAAGCCACATCGCCTTCAGTGAGTGTCACCTGATTCACATTCATTTTGCGAAGAAGTTTTTGCAAGCCCACCCGCGGGGATTTGCGTAAAACCTTTAATCCATAATAGGCAATTAGGCGATTCTCATTCTGAAGCGGAACTAAATCAGCAATTGCGGCAAGCCCCGCCATATCCAAGAGCCATTTCTCCCAACCGTCTTTTATCCCCCACTCTTTGCCTCTCTTTTTAATCAAAGCCTGAACTAATTTAAAAGCCACGCCGGCGCCGGAGAGCATTTTATCGGGATATTTGTCGCCCGCCTGTTTTGAATTAATGACGGCATATGCTTTCGGTAAAATTTCTTGAGGGAGGTGGTGGTCTGTAACAATCACATTAATGCCGAGAGACTCTGCGTGTTTTACTTCCTCTACATCAGTAATAGCGAGGTCAACGGTGATAATAAGCGAGACACCGTCTTTGGCGAAACCGTCAATCGCTTTAGTGTTTAATCCGTAGCCTTCGTTGTGGCGGTGCGGAATGTAGTTTGAAAAATTTTTGTAACTAATTTTTTTAAAAAAATCATGAAGGACTACCGAGCCGGGAATTCCGTCGCAATCATAATCTCCATAAATAACAATTTTTTCTTTATTATCAATCGCCTTAAGCACGCGCGAAACCGCCTTCTCCATATTAAGAATTAAAAACGGGTCATATGAATCGCGTTCGTAATTAGGATTTAAAAATTTATCTGCCTTTTCACGAGTATCAATTCCCCGGTTATAAAGAAGTTTTTTGGTTAGCGCATCGTATATCCCAAGCCCTTTCTCGGCATGGTCGGGAACGATTTCGGCGATTTTGTAGGCCTCCATCCCATTAGAAATTAGAGAATTTTTACTCATCTAATAATTTAGCTTTAAAAACGCCCTATCAAAAATCCGAGTAAACGAAGTCTTGGGTGAATTTCTAACCTGCCTCGACGGCAAGGCGGGCGGGACAGGTTTTCTAAATTATATCACGAGTAGTATGATATAATTTTTTTCATGAATGACCCTAGTTGTATTTTTTGCAAAATAATACAAAAAGAGATTCCTACCGACTTCATTTACGAAGACGAAAGCACCGTCGCTTTCCTGGATATCAAGCCGAATAACCCCGGCCATACACTAGTAGTGCCGAAAGTTCACTACAAAAACATTTTTGATATAGATGAAAACGCGCTCCGCGAACTCTCTCTCGGAATAAAAAAAATCGCGAGTGCGGTTAAAAAAGGGGTTCTAGCTGACGGAATAAATATAATAATGAATAACGACTCTGCCGCCGGACAATTAGTTTTTCACGCCCACATCCATATTATTCCGCGCTTTTTAAACGACGGCTACAGACCCTGGCCCGGGAAAGAATATAAAGAAGGCGAAGCTTCCATCGTGGCCAAGAAAATTAAGGCAAACCTGTAACCACAGCACTTTCCCATAGGTCCCCATAGGTTTAACCTATGATACATAGGTTAAACCTATGGGTTCTTCTTTTTTAGTGCCTCAATCCCGGGGAGCGTTCCTTCTGAAAGAAATTCAATCATAGCTCCGCCCGCAGTTGAAACAAAACTAAATTTATCGCCAAGTTTCAAGCGCGAAACGATGGCCAGCGTGTCGCCTCCGCCTACGACCGTACGGGCTTTTGATTTCCCCATAGCTTTTAATACTTCTTTGGTCGTTTCATCAAAACCGAGTTCGTATTCGCCGAGAGGTCCGTTGAAAAGTATTTCTTTGCTTTCTTTTATATAAGAAAGAAGCGCGGCCAAAGATTCCGGCCCAATATCGCGCACGATGTCACCCTTTTTAACATCGCCTAACTTCCTCACCCCCTTTTTGTTTACCAGTACATCCGTAGGTAGCACCAGGTTATTGTGCCGCGCAATTTTTTTCAAATCCTCCCCGGCGTTTTCCTTAAGCGATTTGCCAACTTCATACCCCAGGGCATTAAAAAAAGGATTCATCAATGCCCCGCCAACATATACCGTGTCGGCAATTTTTATATATTTTTTGATAAGCGGCAGCTTAGTTTCAAGTTTGGCGCCGCCTAAAATAAATAGAAATGGGCGTTTGGGTATGAAAACCTTAGAAAGTTCTCCTACTTCCTCTTCAAATTTAAGCCCCGCAAACGACGGCAAAAATTTCGGCAGAGACACGATCGAAGCGTGCTTTCGGTGCGAGACGGAGAAGGCGTCGTTTACATAAATATCGCCGAGTTGCGCGAGTGCTGTTGTGAACGAACTGCTATTTGAAACTTCTCCATTATTTCGACGAATATTTTCAAGCATTAAAATTCCGCCATTCCCTAGCGTATCAATCATCGCCTCAACTTTTTTGCCTAAAATCTCCGGAACAAAACCAACGGGAATAAACTTATTAAGTGCCTGCGCCACAATTTTCAGTGATTCTTTGCCATCATTCCCTAGATGACTCATCACAATCGTCCGTGCGCCGCGTTTTTTCAAAAACTCTAGTGTTGGCAACGCCATTTTTAGGCGCGTATCATCTAAAATTCTGCCGCGCGAGATTGGCACATTAAGATCAAGAAGAAGGAGAACACGCTTCCCCTTAAAGTTTTTAGCGTTTCTTATCGACGGTAGTTTAAACAGCGTCCGCATTTTTTATTATTTCCAAAAAATTCTTGGGATTCAAACTCTCCCGACCCACCAAAAGTCCGTCCATCTTGCCGGCGGAAATAAATTTTTTAGCGTTTTTAGCATCGACTGAACCGCCATAGAGCACTTTAATTTTCTTGGCAGTTGTAGCGCCCGCGATATCGGCAATAACTTTCCTTATAAAAATATTCATGTGAAGCGCTTCTTCGCCGGGAAGTACTCCCTTTGCATTCTTGCCTATGGCCCAGAGTGGCTCATAGGCAAGAATTATTTTGTGCACAATATTTTTTGAAACATTTTTTAGAGCCTGGCGGATTTGATCTCTTACAAAGTGGAAATATTGGCCGTGATGGTCGCGGGTGAGTTCTCCCACACAAAGTATCGGCGCCATTTTAGCGTTAAGTACCACTTTTAACTTTTTATTAACGATATCATTGGTGTCACCAGCGCTTCGTCGTTCCGAATGGCCGACGATTACATATCGGACGCTTAAGCTTTTGAGCATCTCGGCCGAAATGCCTCCCGTGTAGGCGCCATCTTTTTCGTAAAACACATCCTGGGCGCCAAGCACCCCTTTAATCAAGCTAATGAATGGCGCGGGTGGACAAATCACCGCGCTTATATTTTTTAATTTTCTCGCCCCACGGAAAATTTTCTCGGAAATATCATTTGCCTCACGAGCACTTTTCGGATTCATCTTCCAATTGCCGACAATAATCTTTTTGGCCATCCTGTTAGAGGCAGGTCGCGGTCAGTCCGCGCCATACCATATCTATAATAAATTGTGTTGACCTTTGTAACATATATTACTTTCAGCTTCTATTTACACCGTGACCGCGGCCTCTAACAGGACCATATTTTCTCTCAGTGTACCATTGTTTTTCTCTAAAATTTACTTCACTTCGCGCCAGCCGTTGATTATAAAAGAACCAGAAGGCCCGGAAGAAAAAAGGAGCGAAGAAAGGCCACTGGTGTAAGTTACTTGCGCCGAATTCTTGGCGGTAACTTTATACCCGCTGACCTCCTTTAAGGAAACGCTATTTTGAATCGAAACATTGCCGTGCCCGGCATATACCAACAGATCCCCCTCCGCGCTGTTCTTCACATCAATCGCATCCTCGTTACCGCCCGTCTCGGCGCTATTGTTTTGCGAAAGAAGAAGTATATAGGAGCCGGCAAATCCACTACCAATAAATGTAGCTGAGTTCTGAAGAGTCACTTTACTGCTTGTGGTGCGATTGGAGGGATTGTCGGCGATAATAGCCAGACTTTTGTTGCCAATCGAAGAGCTAATCCGTACCGTAGCGGTGTTCTCCACCTCAATATTCCCCGTTACCCACAAAGGACCAGTCAAGGTAACGGTGGGACTGCCGCTTATTTCAAAATCGCAGGCGATTTTCTTTGGTCCAATGCTTACACTGCTAGTGATATTGTAAGGACATGGACTCTCGATTGTTCCGCCTGCGGCCGCGTCGCTCTCCCATTGTGCGACAATCGCGTCGGTAATCGGGAGATTCGCCTTGGGTTGGTCAGCCGAACCGGGATACGACACTCCTCCGACAGTTGTATTAATGAGTGTTTGATAATAAACATCTTTATCTATCGTCGAATTACTAATGGTGTGCGCGTAGGCGCTTGAAGTAGAGTGTACGCCGGAAATGAGACCGGTACTCGCGGCCGAGACAATGTCGCCTTTGATGATATTGGAGTTAGCGCCGGTGATTGGGCCGTTGGAATAGACATTGCCGACGATGGTTGCGGTATTTTGCAAGTCAAATCCCCCATCGTCAACTTGCACACCATAGACAAAAGACGCTCCGACCGAAGAAACTGTCAGTTGCGTGCGTACTTTTCTTATCAAATTATCAAAATTACTGCTGGAAAGTATTTCTTTTTCATTACTGCCGATGTCGGTCATTGTTACGGTCGTTGTGGCGTCATTTAGAGCGAGAGTCTGCGTTACCCCGACTTGTTTTCCGCTTTTCAAGCGATAAGTTACATCTTCAATGCCAGATTCGGCGGTGAAGTAGCTTTGCGTTGATTTAACGGTATCTTGTGTAATCTTAAATTCGCGGATAGAAGAGTTTGCTATGCCGAGCATCAGGGAAAGAGATATAAAAAGCAAAAAAACTACGGAAGTAATAATGGCTTGCCCGCCTTGTAGGTTTACCCGCCTAAATTTTTTAAAATAATCCATTACATTTATAAATATATTAAACAAGTTAAATTTATTTTTATGTATTAGTGATTGCGGTGAAAAATTTTGGCGGGTCAATACGCTCCCCTCATTACCGCGCTCCCATAAAAGCTTGCGCTGCGCGTGCTTGTGGCTCGATTGTCTTTAAGCGTTATTTCTATTTTAACAAGCATCCCTTTGCTTGTCGTTGACTCTCGAAACACAAGGTTGGTAAGAAGAGTGCTACTACCGGTGATTGTGCCTTTTTCGGCGCCATTATCAATAATATTCAAACTGTTCTCGGAAACATAAAACTCCATGGTCTTGGCATTGCCGTTTTCATCGGTGGTATTTAATTTGAGCCGTCCCGGGTTCGTGCCAAGCGTCGTTCCGGAATAATCAATACTAACGGCAAAACGGATTTCTTTTATCATTCTTTCTATCGCGATAACGCCGCCCTCGCGGATACTGCTGAAAGATTTTATTTCGGCAAAAACGCGCGTTATTGAAAGCATCGCCTGAACCGAAAGTACGGCCATTACAGCAATAATGGAAACATATACTACGAGTTCGAGCATTGAGTAACCGCTGTTTTTTTTGGTAGCGCGCATGGCTTAAATATTAGTCAGATAAAAATCAGTCAGAGTGGTAGTGGTGGCGCCTCTCTCACGCCAAGATACATTCATCCTGATTTTTCTTGTCCCCGAGTCATATGTTCCCGAGGCGGTGATGTTGTCGCTTCCGTTTCTAAACACATCCGAGGTAGTAAAAGATCTTTCAAATATTCCATCGACAAATGAATTTGCGCTGGTGGTTGCAAAACGATTGGTGGTTGTGGAAAAAGCAAGATAATAAGTAGTCGTAGTAGAAAGTCCGTTTATGTTTGTCCAACTAATATCGCGCATACTACGCAGCGCCTCGCCGCCCTCAAGCAAAAGATATCCCGCCTGCGCCTCGCGGAGAGAGTGGTCGGCGACACGAAGTGAATTGCTGGCGACTGAAATCACTCCGAGAAGTGCAAGCGAAATAATAGCCGATCCTATTACCACCTCGACTAGGCCAAATCCAGCTTGCCCTCCAAAATTTTTAAGCGATAAAAAACGCCTCAATTTTTCCCGCGGGCTATCATTATTTTTATTTTGTAAAATGTGGATGTAAAACATATTTCGCTTAAAAATTTAGGAGGGTTAATTATGAGTTGAGATACCAGTTCGGAATACGGTTATTTTTTTCTGTCTCCCCGCGCTCCCTTTTGCCTCTAATGTAATGCTGCCGTAATTTGATGTCTCCCCTGTCAGCTGTTCAAACACCACATCGTTCCCGCCGCCCTCTAGAGTAATTACGGAAACTTCAATGGAAGCGTCGAGTATTATTTCTTTATTATAAGAAGACGGCTCGCTAAACATCGTTCCCTTGAAATAAACAGCTCGCCCAATTTCAAAATGCACCCCGTATTGAGAGGATTCTTTAGAGGCTACTGTGGCCGACCTCGCCTCATTTAGAAGAGATACTATTTGTATGGCGGCGGAGTTGAGAGATTGAGTATCGCGAAAAGAAGAAAAAGGACTGATGGCTATCGTGAAAATAATTGCCAAAACCGAGAGAACCAGTAAAAGTTCTACCGCCGTAACCCCTCTGTTGTACAAATATCTAGGCATATTTTTTAAATACTGCTAGAGAGCGAATAAATCGGCGAAATCATGGACACGGCGAAAAATCCAACCGCGCTGCCGATAAGTATCATAAGTACCGGTTCTACAATCGTGGAGAGGTCTTTGGTTGCCGTCTCGACCTGCTCCTCGTAAAAATGCGCGATATCGAGAAGCATTTCTGAAAGTTTGCCCGTCTCTTCGCCGACTTCAATCATTTCACCGACCATAATGGGATAGAGAAATGTATTTTCTTTGAACATCAAAGCGATGGCGGCGCCTTTTTCTATTTTCCCCGTAGCCAAAGCCAGCGCCCTTTTGTAGTAAAAATTTTGAAGCACATCGGTAGTAATCAAAGTAGATTGGGTGATGGGAACGCCGGCGGTAATGAGCGAAGAGAGCGTCCGCGTCGTGCGCGCCGTATTCACTTCCTTCACTAATCTTCCGATAAAAGGAATGCGTAAAATCACAAAATCAAAAAACTTGCCGCCCCGATGAGTGCGAAATGCCAAGAAAATAGTTATTCCCAAGGCGATTGAACTGATTAAAAATGTGATTGTGTAATTAGATAAAATATCGCTCAACCAAATAATGAAGCGGGTACTAGCCGGCAAGGCCACATTCAATTCCTTAAATGTTGAGGTAAGCGTCGGCACTACGAATATGAGCATCAGTATTCCGATGATGATAATAGCGCAGACGACAATCATCGGATAAATGAGCGCCCCGCGGACTTTCCTTAATAAAGTATAACTCTGCTCGAGATGAAGAGATATCTCCTTTAAGGAGACCGCGAGTCCGCCGGATTCCTCTCCTGCGTGCACCATGGCGATAAAAAGGGGAGAAAAAATGCGCGGGTAATTCTTGAGTCCGTCGCTTAAGGTTTTGCCCTGGCTGATACCGTTTGATATCCCTAGAAGCG
This sequence comes from Patescibacteria group bacterium, assembly GCA_038063255.1. Classification (GTDB taxonomy): domain Bacteria; phylum Patescibacteriota; class Minisyncoccia; order Phycocordibacterales; family VMEP01; genus JAUYLU01. Next base: position 23,923 of record JBBTVL010000012.1, read on the forward strand.
CCTGTTTTAATTTTTTATTGCTGGTTTGTTTTTCAAGAATCTCAAGCGCGCGCGATATGGAAAGTCCGGCTGAAATCATGGCGCTTAAGTTTCTGGCAAACACTATTTTTTCATGAAGCCCGACGGTGATGACCGTCTCGTTAAGCCATTTGAGAAATTGGAGTATTTTATTGCCCCCCGCCGGTTCGGCGAAAAAAAGCGCCATTCCTTCTTTTCGCAGGTCGTACGCCAGAATAAGCTTATCTTCCGCGTCGCGGAGTCCTTCCGTAATCGTGCCGTCTTTTTTCTTTGCCTTAAAATGAAATTGCATGGTTAAAAATAGAAATTAAAAACGAAAAAATTAAAAAACTTATAAATAATATATCACTTTTATTTTTTCGCGCTTTGTATTTTACATTTTTATTTTTTCATTTTAAATTCATAATTCTATTGATTAACCGCGCTTAGCACCTCGTCAATGCTTGTAACCCCTTGGGCCGCTTTAAAAATTCCGTCTTCGAGCATTGTCATCATCCCCTCTTTTTTGGCTTGCGCTTCCAGGTCATCGGAAATAGCTCCTTTTATAATCATGTCTTTTATCGTCGGCGTAATATTCATAACTTCATGAATGCCAATACGTCCGCTATAGCCGTCGTCGGCGGAAACTCCTTGCTTCGGCTTATAAAGCGGTATAGTGTTCCAGTTTTCTTTTTCGTCGACTATTTTTTCGTGTCTTAAAAATTTAAGCACTCGGTCAAGATCAACCGTTTGAGAGAGCGCTTTTTGCTCGGCCGGAGTTAACATGTATTTTTCTTTATTAGACGAAAGTCTCCTAACTAAACGCTGGGCGATTATGACATTGATGGTTGAAACGAGAAGGAATGATTCCGCTCCCATATCAATTAAGCGTGGAACGGCGCCGGCGGCCGAGTTTGTGTGAAGAGTGGAGAGCACGAGGTGTCCGGTTAAGGCCGCATTGATAGCCAGCCCGACAGTTTCGCTGTCTCTGATTTCGCCGACCATTATTATATCGGGGTCTTGACGGACCAAACTGCGGAGTCCGCTCCCGAAAGTGAGCCCAATATCCGGCTTCACTTGCGTCTGATTGACCCGCTTCATCTGATATTCAATAGGGTCTTCAACCGTGGAAATATTTACATCCGGCGTATTTAAAATATCAAGCATAGTGTAAAGCGTAGTGGTCTTGCCGGAACCAGTCGGCCCAGTGGCTAAAATCATGCCGGTGGATTGATTGAGCGCATGGTGAAGCTTCTCCAAATCTTCACCGTGGAAACCGAGCCCCTCAAGCGTAAATCCGGAAGAGGATTCACGGAGAAGCCGCATCACAGTTTTTTCTCCGTAGTATGTGGGTAGGGTTGAAACGCGGAATGAAACTCGCTCGCTATCTTTTTCTATTTTGAATCGTCCGTCTTGAGGCAACCTTTTTTCATCAAGCTTCAGGCTGGAAAGCACCTTGATGCGCGCGGTAATGCCGGGGGCCGTCTCTTTCGGAAGAACCATAGCGTCGCGCAAAATTCCGTCAATACGGTAACGAACCAAAACTTGCGTCTCTTCCGGCTCGATATGAATATCAGATGCGCCTTGGACGATAGCGTGAGACAGAAGCGTGTCCACGATGCGCACTATCGGCAAATCCTCGGCCATTTCCTTCAAATCTTTCTCCGACTGCGGGCCGTCCTCATCATCGATTTTTTTGAGCGAGGCCGCTTCTTTTTCAATAATGTCGCTAAATTCGGCCTTGAGGGTTTTTTGGTATTGCAAAAGCGAATTCTTCATAGACTCCGTGTCGGTCAAACGAGGTAAAATTTTTAACCCAACTTTTTTCTTGACGAAATCAATGGCCGAAAGGTCGTCAGTATCAAGCATAGCCACTTCAAGTTCATTGCTATTTTTACGATAAGCGATGATGTTGTGATTCCTTGCTATCGGCTCCGGGATAAGCGAGAGTACGCTGAAATCAAGTTTCTCGTTTTTTAGATTTACGAAAGGAATGCCTAAGACATATGCTTCCATGCGCCGCAAATCGTCTTCGGAAATTTTTCCTTCGGATACCAAGAGTTCGCCCAAGTCAGTCTTTTTTTCTTTGGCCTTTTTTTCGGCGCGCGAAATATCGGCGGTTCCCACCAACCCGGAATCTTTTATGAACTTTTTTAACTGTTCTTCGCCGACGTGCATCCCATTAGAAATTA
>JBBTVL010000013.1:0-4613 GCA_038063255.1 Patescibacteria group bacterium
GAACCTACGACCGTTTGCTTAAGAGGCAACTGCTCTACCAACTGAGCTATGGGCGGAATTAAATTAAAAAACTTAAAGTTTATTTATATCATAAAAATCAAATTTGGTGGGCCAAGAGGGAGTCGAACCCTCATCCGCGCTAAGCGGACAACATTTTAAGTGTTGCGCGTATACCATTCCGCCACTGGCCCTTATTCTTATTTTTACCGCGATGTGTTGTCTTTAAACTATGGCAATTAGGGCAAAGTATTCTCAGGTTTTTTATTCTGTTGTCCCTTCGATTGCCATTTATGTGATCAAGTTCCAAGGGTATTCTGCCATCTATACTTGTTTTTGCCCAGCTGCATTCTTCACATTTTTGTATTTTTAGGCTTTCTTTGAACAGTCGTAATTTTAATTTGAAGCTCTGGAAATCACTATTAGTTTTTAAAATATCTTTTGTTTTAATAAACGGCTTACCAATACCACGCATCCCTTTATTCCATGCGTAGCCCCTGAAGTGTTTTGTATCGAGTTTATTAATTTTTATATACTTTTTAATCTGGTCATAATTTCCCCCTGCAGGAACCAATCCAAGTTTATTGATAACTTGTCGTACACTTCTTGATTCTTTTACTGCTAATTTTAATTTTTCTATATCCCAGCGTTTTGTTCTCACTTACCCATAATATCAAAAAGGTAATCGCCATGCTACTATTAATCTTATATGTTTACCTATTATGATTTGCTTGTTCCTCGCCTTGAGGCGTAGGCGGGAATCGAACCCGCGTATAAAGCTTTTGCAGAGCTTCGCCTTACCACTTGGCCACTACGCCGTTTTTCTATTCTATCACCAGAACCTTACTTTTTATTACCTAATTCGTCAATTTTTTGGCGGGTCTTTTCTCCTTTATCTATTTCAAATGAGAAGAAGGGGAGTATGCGTAATTTCATTTTCGATTTTGTATACTCGCGGAATTCACCGGCATTTCGCCTGGTAAAATTAAGCGCGGTAGTTTCGTATGATTCGGGAAGCACAGTAATGAAAATCGTTGCCTCTTTTAAGTTTTTTGATATCGCGGCTCTAGTGACAGTAATAAGAGATTTTTTATTAGACTCTATTTCAAGAAAATCTGCCGCAGTCCGCCGCAGTTGTTCACTTACTTTGTTTTGGCGCGAGCTATTTTTATCTTCCTCCATCCCATTAGAAATTTTCATAATATATTTTGGAGTTTTATTGGTTTCTCAAAATTTCTAACCTGTCTGTCGACAGGCAGGCGGGACAAGTTTTTATTTTGCCTAGCGAGGAGCGTGTGGGTGTGTAATCACATTCACAGCGTCCGAGCGACGACGAAATCAAAAGGTTAATACCTTTTACTTTTCAACTATTCTGAATGATTCTAAAATGTCTCCTTCAGCTACATCCATATTAGAATCAATCATTAGCCCAAATTCATTTCCCTCTGTGACTTCTTTTGATTTTATTTTTTGCTGTTGGAGTTCTAGTACTTTGCCTCGTCCAATCTCAAAATCTTTGCGCAATATTTTTACCACTACCCCCGAAGAAAGGACTCCTTCCGTAACCTTTCCACCAACAACCTGACGCTCTTTTTCCTTACTGAAACATCTTATAATTTTTGCTTTTCCTAAAGTTTCCTCGACTGGTACTTTTGGTTTTCGTTTTTTTGCTTCCTCTTCCAACCATTCAGTCAATTTATAAATGATGTCAAATAGAACAATAGTGACGCCCCCGCGCTCCGCTAAATCTTTTCCTTTGGCTTCCGCCTTTACGTTAAAACCGATAACAATAGGATTATTTCCCGAAAGGGCCAATTTAACATCCGATTCGCTGACAGTTCCGATTCCTCGGTTTGTTACTTTAAGAATTACGTTTTCTGTATTTATTTTTGCAATTTCTTTTTCAAGCGCTTCAAGCGTTCCTTGGGCGTCCGCCTTTAAAGTTATTGGTATTATTCTGGTCAATTTTTCTTCTTCTTCCGAAAGAACGGGTATAGAAGAACCGCTTTCTTTGTGCGGAGCTTTTACGAATTCTTGTGCCAGCGCCTCGGCCTCTTTTTTAGTTGGGAAAGTACGGAAGAGCGCCCCCACTTTTGGGTTTTTAGAAAATCCTGCCATAGAGACAGAACTTCCGGCGACAGATTCTGAAATAGGCGCGCCCTTAAAATCTTCAATAATCCGTATCGGCGAAACGGCGCCTTCTATTGCCATGAAATCTCCCTTTTTAAGAGTTCCGTCTTTTACGATGAGTGCTCCAGAAATTCCTCTTTTCTGGTCTAGGTGTGATTCAATTATAATTCCTTCACCCTGCTTTTCTGGATTGAAAGAAAGTTCTTCAAGTTCGGCAACGAGTAGAATCATGTCAAGAAGCTCCGGTACCCCCGTGCCAATTTTTGCAGAAATTTCTACGAACGGCACATTCCCGCCATATCCTTCGAGAAAAACCTCTTTTTCTCCAAGCTCGTTTTTGGTTTTTTCTACATTAGCGTTCGGCTTGTCAATTTTATTTATGGCGACAATGAACGGAGTAACACTCTCTTTTATCGCCTTAATCGCCTCAATCGTCTGCGCCTTTACTCCATCTTCAGCCGAGACGATAAGTATGGCAATATCTGCCACGCCGACACCGCGCTCGCGCATGCCGGAAAAGGCGGCGTGCCCCGGGGTATCAATAAAAGTTATTTTTTGACTGCTTCCGTCTGATTTTTTGTGAGTTACTTCGTAAGCGGAGAGATGTTGAGTAATACCACCGGCCTCAGAGGCAACAACATTTGTTTTTCTTATGTAATCAAGGAGAGTTGATTTGCCATGGTCAATATGCCCCGTAATGACAATTACCGGCGGACGGGAAACTTTTCCTTTGTGGGCTTTCTTTTCCATGATTGTGGCACGACGCCATCGTCATACATTACCTTATTATCTAGAGAGAGGGAAGTCATCGCATCGTAGTACAATTCTCATCAAAAAATGCAAAAAATTAAATTCGGTAACTATCAGAACCACAAAGAAGATTTTTAAAAAATTACTCTATCATTCAACAAAAATGTCATTCTCTAATTGTAGCGAATAGGGGGATAGTTTAAAAAGTTAAATTACAAACTACCATAGCAGTTTTTAGTACAAGCAACTGGGAATACTTAGCGCACTCTTTAAACTTTGCTTTTCGCAATCGCCTCTTTCTCTTCGGCGGTGAGTTCGTATTCCGATGAACTATTTTTTATTGGTTTAGCGAAAATACTAACTCGGTCACGGGAATAAAGAGACGAGACAACTACTCCATCACCTTCTTCATTTAAGAATGCCGTAGAGAAACTTTGGTTGCTTCCAGAAGTTCCCTTGAATGGATTAAAGCGTATAGTGGAGATACCAGAAACTGCTCGTCTTAGTCTCTTTTCCACTATTGCCAAATAGCTTTCAATTTCTTTTCTTGATTCTTTGAGAGAGTCAGTTTCTTTGGACAAGGCCACAATAGTATCTTCAAGTGTTTGAGCATCTTTGCCCCGTAGAAGTCGCCTTAAACGAACCTCCAAATAAATTACGATTCCAAGTAGAAGTACGAGACTTCCTGAAAGTATAAGAATTAATGTATGGTCGTTAAGTGGCATAAGTTAAGTATTGGAAATTATAACCGATAAGGCTTCTTTTGCAAAAGAATTTTACGGTGTTATTCTCTAACCACCAATGAACAAAAAGATGAAAATGAAAAATAGTCGAGTATATCTCGACCACGCTTCAGCCACGCCGGTTGACCTGCGCGTTTTAAAAGCGATGGAGCCATTTTGGTCGCGAGATTTTGGCAACCCTAGCGCCATATATGAAGAAGGTGTCTTAGCGAAAAAGGCGGTTGAAAATGCTCGGAAAGAAATAGCCGGAATTTTAAAATCCCGTGCCAGTGAAATAATTTTCACGAACGGGGCGACGGAATCTTTAAACCTGGCTATACAAGGCACAATTATTGCATGGCGTAAGCTCCACAAAGGAAACCCTGAAATAATCACTTCGGCGATTGAACATGAGGCGGTTTTAGACACCTGCCGGGCTTTGCAAAATTGGGACGTGAAAGTTCATTACATAAAGCCCGAAAAAAACGGAATAGTTAAAACCAGTGAGATAAAAAAGCATATTAACAAAAATACTGTCTTGGCTTCCATAATGTATGCCAATAACGAAATCGGGACTATTCAGCCGATAAAAGAAATCGGCCGTGCCATAAAACTTTGGAAAATCGAACAAAAGGAAAAAATATATCCGCTTTTTCATACGGACGCGGTTCAGGCCGCGAATTATTTAAATCTGGACGTAAACAGTCTAGGTGTCCAGCTTCTTACCTTAAATTCCGCAAAAATTTACGGGCCGAAGGGCATGGCCATTCTCTATGTAAAAAATGGAACAAGGTTAGAGCCAATTATTCACGGAGGAGGTCAGGAAAAAGAATTAAGGGCTGGAACAGAAAATGTTCCGCTTATAGTTGGGATGTCGGAATCTTTAAAAATTGCGCAAGGAATAAAAAACAAAGAATCAAAAAGGCTCACAGCACTTCGTGATTATTTTATAAAAAAACTTTTGGAAATTGACAGCGTTGAATTAAACGGCGATAAATATTTGCGTTTGCCGAA
>JBBTVL010000013.1:4713-10850 GCA_038063255.1 Patescibacteria group bacterium
AAAAATTATGAATTATGAAGCGAAAAATTTTGACCATCTTTTAGGAACGCCAGGTTTTTCCGACGTGCTTCTTAAAAATCATTTCACTCTGTATCAGGGGTATGTGACCAATTTCAACAAGTTGAATGATATTTTGGTTGCAATGGAAAAAGACGGGAAATTCGGAACCCCAGAATTTGCGGAATTAAACCGTCGTCTCGGCTGGGAATGGAACGGAATGAGATTGCATGAACTCTACTTCGAAAATATGTCTAAAAAATCTACCTCAATTGATAAGGTAAAAGGTATTTCAAAAGGTATTGAAAAAGAATGGGGAAGTTTAGAAATGTGGGAGAAGGACTTCAGGGCAATGGGGGTAATACGCGGAATTGGTTGGGTTGTGCTTTATTATGACAAAACGGCAGAAAGATTTTTTAATGTATGGATTAACGAACACGATGTCGGACACCTGACCGGTGCAACTCCGCTTCTCGTGATGGATGTTTTTGAGCACGCCTTCATGTTGGATTACGGCCTCAAGCGCGCGGACTATATTGAAGCGTTTTTTAAGACAATTGATTGGGATGTAGTAGAGGCGCGTTGCAAGTAAAAAGCGGACACTATATTCTATATTCAGACTTGATCACTAAGGAGATCCCATGACATTGAGCCAACATGCGCTTTTAGAAGGCGAAGTTGTAAGCAAAATTATCACACGTTGCCCATTTTATGGTATGAGTCTTTTGCCAATGATGGGCGGCCTGATTGATACTCAGGGAAATCAATGTGCGCTTAGGACAGAAAATCATTCTCCATGCCATATGGAGATAATAGGGAATTCCCCAGACTGGAACAAATGCGAGCACCGTACCATGGAAAAGGATAAAAAATTCTCCGAGTTTATGGAGAATGGCCGAGCCTTTCCGATCAAATTCCAACCGAAAGGTGTTTCTGGGTGGAACGGAATTTCCATGGCAGCGTGGTTTGAACATGTGATGGGCCGAGGGCACCGCCATTCCTGAACCTGAAGTTCTGCAGACGCCCAATCCTTTGGTTGGGCGTTTTTTGTTGCAAAATAAAAGGCTTTAATCTATTATTCGACTAATGGAAGACCTCAATAAAAGCCAACTTATTCTCTTAGCTCTCCTAGTCAGTTTTGTCACCTCAATAGCGACTGGCGTGGTTACCGTGTCTTTGATGGAGCAGGCCCCGCAGAGCGTTACCCAGACCATCAATAAAGTGGTCACCCAGACCATTGAAAGAGTTACCAAAGAGCCGGCTGTGGTCATAAAAGCCGTGCCTGAAGAAGACTTAATAGCTAGCGCGGTTGAAAATAACGCCAAAGGAATCGTTAAAATAAAGCTCGGCCAAGAAGGGGATATAGTAGGCGCTGGGATAGTGCTTTCTTCTGGTGGAATTATAGCAAGCGATGTAAATCCTTCCGATTTTGCCGAAGAGGCGAAGTATTACGGTATATTTTCTGATGGCAAAGAATTTCCACTGGCCATAATATCGGCCGACAAGGGCGGATTTTCCCTTTTTAGCGCGGAGTTCGGCAATGATAAGAAAAATGTTTATATTCCAAATACGCTTACACTCGGCGACTCGGATAAGATTAAGCTCGGACAGACAGTACTCGTTATTGCGCCATCAGGCGACTTGCAAAAAGGAATTATTTCAGGTTTAGTGCGCGATATTATCACCGAGGGAAATGCTTCGAGCACAGAGGAAACATCCAAGTCCTCTCCTTCCAAAGAGACTAAAACTATAAAGCTCATAAAAATAAGTATTGCTCTTTCCAAGGATAACTCTGGAAGCCCTCTAGTTAACCTCGGCGGGGTGGTGGTTGGTATTACTATATATAGGGAAGGGGTAAGAGTAGCCATTCCCTCTAACTTGATTAAGGAGAGCATAGCCAATCAAGCCCTACCTAAAAAGGAACAGTAAATCTAGGCGTATAAGTACTTTAGAATATTTTTGAAACTATAAACTACTAACTACAAACTACTCCCATGCCGCCATTTAATAATTACACAACTAAAGCCAAGGAGGCGATAAGAAAAACCCACGAGCTGGCTATCGAGCGCGGCCAGAACCATGTCAGCCCGCTTCATCTTTTGATTGCGCTTCTGCTTCAGGAAGAAAGTATCGTAATTTCTATTTTGGACAAACTCGACATTGACACGGTGCTTTTGACCGACTCGCTTTTAGAAGCCATTGAACAGCCGGAGTCATCGACGGTGATTTCTCCGTCGTATCAGCTTTATCTCACTCCAGAGCTTGCCAGCGCCCTTGAGAGTTCTTTACGCGTGGCGCAAGAGCTTAAAGACGAATTTATTTCAACGGAACATCTTTTTATCGCGCTTATTGATGTTTCCCCGCAGGCGCGCGCGGTACTTTCTCGTTTCAAAATAACAAAAGACCAGGTTGTTACAGTTCTTGAGGAATTGAGAAGTCAGGGGGGTGAAGTGGAAACTCCCAAGAAAGCGCGGACGCTTGCGAAATACACCCGCAGTCTTACCAATCTTGCCATGGAGGATAAGCTTGACCCGGTCATCGGCCGCGACAATGAGATTATGCGCATCATCCAGATTCTTTCGCGGCGCACAAAAAATAATCCTATTTTGATAGGCGAGGCCGGGACCGGAAAGACGGCGGTAGTTGAAGGGTTGGCGATTCGCATAGTCAAAGGCGATGTGCCGGAATCTCTCAAAGATAAAGAACTGGTCTCGCTTGATTTGGGGCTTCTCATCGCCGGCACCAAGTATCGCGGTGAATTTGAGGAACGATTGAAAACTATTATGCGCGAGATTGAGCGCGCCGAGGGCAAAATTGTTCTTTTTATAGACGAGGTTCACACTATCGTCGGCGCGGGAGCGGCCGAGGGCGCGCCGGATGTCGCCAACATGCTGAAACCCGCTTTAGCGCGAGGCGAGCTTCGGGCAATCGGCGCCACAACTCTGAAAGAATACCAAAAATATATAGAGAGGGACCCGGCACTGGCTCGGCGCTTCCAGCCGGTGTATGTGGACGAACCGTCAATCGAAGATACGGTGGCGATTTTGCGCGGTCTTAAGGAAAAATACGAGCTGTACCACGGTGTGCGCATTACAGATGATGCTATTTTAGCTGCGGTGAATTTTGGAAGCAGGTATCTAACCAGCCGTTTCCTTCCGGATAAAGCAGTGGACCTTATAGACGAAGCCTCGTCGTCCTTGCGCATTGCGCTTGAAAATAAGCCGCCGGTGCTTGAAGAAACGCATCGCAAAATTCTGCGCCTTGAAATAGAAAAAGAAGCGCTCAAAAAAGAATTAGGCGACGACAGCGATGGAAAGAAAGCCAAAGAGCGCCTAAAAGCGATTGATAAAGAAATCGCCAACCTGAAAGAAAAGACCCGCGAGCTTGAATTAAAATGGAACAATGAAAAAAACATTCTTGTTGATATAAGGAAAATAAAAAAAGACCTTGAGGTGTTGCGCCTGGAAGGCGAAGCGGCTGAAATGAAAGTCGATCTCGGGAGGGCGGCGGAGATTCGCTATGGCAAAGTCCCTGCCCTAAAAAAAGAGTTGGAAGTGAAAGTAGCGCGTCTCCAGAAACTTCAAAAATCGCGGCGCATTTTGAAAGAAGAGGTCACCGCCGAGGATATAGCCGATGTGGTATCGCGCTGGACGGGAATTCCGCTTACTCGGATGCTTGAAGAAGAATCGGAAAAATTGGGCCGTATGGAAGATATGCTTAAAGGGCGGGTCATTGGACAGGATATCGCTATAGTTAAGGTTGCCGACGCTGTCAGGCGCTCCCGTGCCGGCATCGGCGACCCCGATCGCCCTATAGGTTCGTTCATGTTCTTGGGACCGACAGGCGTTGGTAAAACAGAACTCACCAAGGCGCTGGCTGAATTCATGTTCAACGATGAAAAAGCGCTTATAAAGGTTGATATGTCCGAGTATATGGAAAAGCATTCGGTATCTAAACTCATCGGCTCACCTCCCGGCTATGTCGGCTATGATGAGTCGGGACAATTAACTGAAGCTGTGCGCCACAGGCCTTATTCAGTGGTACTTTTTGACGAGATAGAAAAAGCCCATCCGGAAGTATTTAATATTTTACTTCAAGTCCTTGATGAAGGGCGTCTTACTGACGCCAAGGGCAGAGTAGTCAATTTCAGAAACGCCATCATCATCCTGACTTCCAATATCGGCTCGCAATTCATAGAAAAAATGGAATCGATGGGTTTCAGCAGCAATACCAAAAAAGACGATTACGGCGAGGTCAAAAATAAAGTCATTGAGGCGCTTAAAGATTATTTCCGGCCGGAATTTTTGAATCGCTTGGACGATATTCTTGTTTTTGATGTGCTGTCCCAAGAGACTATCAGGCATATTGTTTCAATCCAGATTGATTTGATTACAAAACGGCTCTTGGAAAAAGAAATTAATATCGCCATAAACGACGAGGCACTCAAATATCTCGGCAAAGAAGGATACAACCCAAGCTACGGCGCCAGGCCTCTGAAGCGCCTTATTCAGACAAGCGTACTTAACCCAGTTGCTTCTCTTATGGTTTCGCGCGCAGTGGCCAAAGGGGATACAATTGCTGTTTCCTTAAGAGACGGGAAACTTCATATGGAAGTAAAGAAAGTTTTTCACCGAAAAAGAATTTTGGTTAAAAAAGAAAAAGCCCTGGCGCACTAAATTTGTACTAGAAATTTTCATTATAGCGAGAGAGATTAGTTTAAAAAAAGTTGATCGCTTAAAAAATTTTTAACCTACATACCTCTTAGTTCTTGGTGTTTGCCTATTGCAAGCGATAGCGTGTAATAGGCAAACACTCGAATTATTGAGTCGTTCTTTTTTTCGTGGTATGTTGTTAGTCGTAGGTTGTAAGTTAATACAGCGCGTCGGTACTCAAGCGGTCAACGAATATCTATGGTATACTATACCCATGGCGCGTCGATGGACAATAGAAGAAGAGGAAAAATATCGAAAAGAACTTCGCGATTTATATATAGTGCATAACAAAACGATTGGTGAAATAGCAAGCGTATTGAATTTACATTCTTATCAAACAGTGTACGATCGATTAAAAAGACTACGCATAAAAACCTGTCGGGAGAAAAAGGAGCACTGCAACAACAAGCGCACTGACATTAGGATACCCTCTTATTCGAGTGAGCTTGCTGAATTGCTCGGTGTATTGTTAGGAGATGGGAGTATTACACACTTTCAAATTTGGGTGACACTAGGAACTAAAGAAATGGCATATGCAAAATATGTACTCACGTTAATACAAAAAGTCTTTGGAGGTACGCCTCGAATAACAATCCGCAAGAGTGGGTATAAAGATGTTTATCTTGGTTCAACGCTGGCAACAAAATGGCTTTTTCAAGAGGGTCTGGTGCGCAACAAAGTATTGTCACAAGTAGGTGTGCCAACATGGATATTTGATAGCGATGACTACATGAAATCATTCTTGCGGGGTTTCTTTGATACCGATGGGTCTATATATAAATTGCGCTATGGCACACAGATTTCTCTCACGAACCATTCATGGCCACTCCTCTGCTCTTTACAAAAGATGTTGCAACTATTACGATATCATCCATCGGCGATTAGTTTACACAAAGTGTATCTAACGAGAGTTCCCGAAATTAAAAAATTTTTTCGCGAAATACAACCCGCAAATCCAAAGCATCAACGCCGGTTCAAAAAATTTATAAAACATGCGTCGGTCGCATAGTGGCTATTGCAGCGGACTGTAAATCCGCCGCCCATCGGGCATCGCTGGTTCGAATCCAGCCCGGCGCACCAGAATAGAACTTAGCGGTTTTGAAAGAAGAAAAGAAAATCTTTTAATCATATGTCCTCCAAACAAGAAAACGAAGAAAAAAGTAAAGATGTCGAGTCTAAATTTCAGCAATGGCTCGATAAAAATGACATACCTTACTGGTATATCCAGCAAGACATTTCTACTTTTTCTCCAGCTTTGAAAAAGTATATGACTAAACGGCCGGACTTCATGATTTTGATTCCACATGTCGGTTTTGTGCTGGTTGATGCAGAATATAAGTCGCCAGCAGAAAAATATGAGGTCTTTCAAATAGATACTGCTGAAACAGAGCAATACTGCAATCTTCAAAATTACTTTAATTTGCAAGT
>JBBTVL010000014.1:0-9495 GCA_038063255.1 Patescibacteria group bacterium
TTCTTTATCCAAATTAGCCGTACAAATACAAAAATGCCGAATAACGCCAAGGCGCCTCCGATAAAAGAAATAGTGGTTGAAAATGATAGTTCGCTGGCGTAAGCGTAGAAAAAAGCAAATGGCGTTATTCCTATGATGGTCGCCAGAATATACATCGGGAACCTCACTTTTGTAAAAAATCCGACAGCATAACTCACTATATCCACCGGAAAACTCATCCTGACGAAAATAAGAGTAAACAGCGGATATTTAGTGCCAATAATTTTTTCTACCAACGGAAATTCAAAAAGTTTAGGGAATCTTGCGTGCAATCGTTCGCCAAATCTGCGCGCAAGTAAAAAAGCAATTATGGAGCCGAGCGTCCAGCTAAAAATATTAAGCAGTCCGGTCGCAATAGGCCCCCATGAGGCAGTCCCGATGGGAATAAGGAATACATTGGTGGCGGGCGGAACCACGACCGCTAGAATTCCAAAAAAGACATAGGCCGAAACGGAAAGCCATCCGCCGGCCGACACGAAAGAAGAAACGGCTTCTTTGTTTCCCTGCACAAGAAAGGCGACTAAAACAAAAAGGGCTATGGCAACAATTGCCCCGATTGTAATCGTTTCATATATGGATTTTCTTTCCATACCTTATTTTATCTCTTTTTCTTCCCTAATCCCGCCTTCTGGCGGGACGGGCTAGCCCGGTGTACCGTCGCCCTAGGGCGAACAATCTGCCGAACCGCAGATTGTTTTAGCCACTCTTCTATTTTTCTAGCGTGTCCAGAAAGAAGCACTTTTGGAACTTTGTATTTTTTCCCTTTATAAGTAAGTACTTCAGGGCGCGTATACATTTCGCTTGATGATACTCTATTCTCTTCTATTGATTCAGGTTTGCCGAGTACTCCTTTTATTTGCCGTGCTACCGCGTCTATCATCACCATAGCCGGAAGCTCCCCACCGGTAAGCACATAATCGCCGATTGATATTTCTTCAGCTTTTAAAATTTTTTTCACTCGCGCATCAATACCTTCGTATCGTCCAGAAATGAGAATGATATCTTTCCCGCCTTTAGCAAGTGCTTGTGCTACAGAATTAGTAAATTTCTTCCCCGCCGGCGAAAGTATTATAATTTTAAATTTAGAATTTTTAATTTTTAATTTTGCCCGTTCAACCGCCTTAAGAACGGGCAATGCATTCATAACCATCCCCGGACCACCGCCGTATGCCCTATCGTCTACTTTGTGATGTTTGTCTTTGGTAAAATCACGCGGATTATAAAATTTCACGCTAATTTTTTTCGCCTTAATCGCCCGCGCCAAAATAGAGTCGGCCAAATACGACTCAAACATTTTCGGGAAAATTGTGATAACATGGAAAGTCATGGATAGTTTTTAGTCTATAGTCTGTAGTTTATAGAAATAACTCAATTTATCAAACAGAATTCTCATTCTCTAATTCGCGCGAATTATACTATAAGAAGTTTAATCAAAAAATCCGCATAGCGGATTTTTTGATTTTGTACTTCCTAATGACTATAGACTAATAACTATAGACTTCCCCTTCCTACAGTCCCGAAAGTCCTTCCATCGCTTCTTCTACTGTCTTGGTTGCGCTTGGGCCTGTGCTTACCCCCATAGTATCGCGCCTGCCGCCGGCCGGTTCGTTAATCTTCAAATTAACTCGGGCGCTGTTTTTCATTCCCACCACGCGAAGAAGCGTTCTGATTGCTTTGGCGGTATTCCCTTGACGACCGATAACTTTGCCCATATCCGCTAAATGGATATCGAGCGTGAGCAAAACTCCCATTTCGTCAACTGTTCTATTTATCTTCACATCATTCGGATTATCGACGAGCGATTTGATAACATACTCCAGAAATTCTTTGTCCTTGTCCATCGTACTTAAAATTATTGCCTTGGTAATGCCTAATGCAGTCTTTCGACGATTAAGTGCTGCTCCTATAATAATATGACAATTTTAAAAATCCGCCAAGTAGCGGATTTCATAACATATTAATTTTCTGGTACTTCTCTCGGGGTCTCGACTGGAGTGGCTTCGGGGATGACTTTTTCAGCTACAGCTGGTGCTTCGGCGGGCAGGTTTTTCCCTGCCTCGCCTACGGCTTCGGCCGAGGCGGGCTTAATCGGGGACTTTCTCGGTAAAACATTTATTTTTTGGGCGGAGATTATTTTTTCAGATATTAAAAGATTGTGCATTGTCGGAGACGGCTTGGCTCCCATTTTTATCCAGTGGAGAACTTGCTCTTTATTAATAGCAAGCACTCCCTTTTTCACTTCGTAATTACCGAGAATTTCCACAAAATTTTGGCTCTTGGGAGAATTTCTTTTATCAGTCAAAACAACCCGGAAAGACGGGTCGTTAGTCCTGCCTGTGCGCTGTAGGCGAATCATTAACATAGGCCCGATAGTAACAAAAAGGTAGAGAAAGGTCAATAAAAACATGTTATAGTGGGCTTCTAAAAGATGAAAAACAAAAAAGAACACAAAACAAACGATAGTACAGTCGATGGCTTTCTTTCAATCACCGGTAAGGGTGTAGGTTTTGTGCGCGTGAAGGACCGCGAGGAAAATATAGAAATTGAAGCTAAATTTTTAAATACCGGACTACAAGGTGACCAAGTGTGCGTAAGAATCATTGGAAAGAATCGCGAGGGAAAAGATGTGGGAGAAATTACAGAAATAATTTCGCGTTCAAAAGCGGGCTTCGCCGGAGTGATTGAAGAAGAAAAAGGAAAATATTTTTTAGTGCCGTCGGATATAAAAATGTATACGGACATCGTCATCCCCAAAGAAAACTTGGGCGGCGCGGAAAAAGGACAGAAAGTTTTTGTTGTAATTACCGAATGGACTGATTCAAAGAAAAACCCCATAGGCGAAGTGGCGGAAGTTTTGGGGAAACCGGGTGAACACAACGCCGAAATGAAGGGAATCGCGCTTGAAAAGGGATTCAAGAAAGAATTTCCTCACGATGTCGAAAAAGAGGCGTTGGAATTAAAGAAAATCGGAGTAGACGAACCTGCCCGCGCGATACACGCAGGCGGGGAAGAAATAAACCCCCACACCCAGTATGAGAGAATACTGGGTGTGGGGATAAAGAAACGCCGTGATTTCAGGAATATAACGACATTTACAATAGACCCGTTTGATGCCAAAGACTTTGACGACGCACTTTCATACAATGATTTGGGCAACGGCAAAATAGAAGTTGGAATCCATATTGCCGATGTATCCCATTACGTTAAGCCAAAAACTGCTCTTGATAAGGAAGCTATAAAACGCTCCACCTCTCTTTATCTTGTTGACCGCACTATCCCGATGCTTCCCGAAACGCTCTCAAACGACCTTTGTAGTTTAAATCCGAATGAAGACAAACTCACAATGAGCGCGGTATTCGTGCTTGATGGCAATGCTCGCGTACTGGAACAATGGTTTGGGAAGACCGTAATTCATTCCGACAAGCGATTTACCTACGAAGAGGCGCAAGAAATACTAAACAAAAAACATGGAACATTTTACAAAGAACTAAATACTCTTAATACGCTGGCGAAAAAATTGACCGAGGAGCGTCATGCCAAAGGCGCAATATCAATGGACCAAGAAGAAGTCAAATTTGAGCTTGATAGTGATGGGGTCCCTCTTCGTGTTTTTAAAAAGGTAAGACAGGACACAAACAAGCTCATTGAAGAATTTATGCTTCTTGCCAACAAAAAAGTGGCGGAATTCGTGGCGAAAATGGAAGAGGAATCAGTCTTCGTTTATCGCGTGCATGACAATCCAGATTGGGACAGGATGCGCGACTTGACCCTCTTCCTGAAAAGTCTGGGGCACAACTTAAAAACGAAAGACGGTATCGTCGAGAGTAAGGAACTGAACAATCTTATAAAGCGACTCGAGGGTAAGTCGGGCAAAGACACGATTCAGACGGCAATTGTCCGCTCAATGGCAAAGGCTATTTACACGACAAAAAATATCGGCCACTACGGACTGGCCTTTCTGCACTACACTCATTTCACCTCCCCCATTAGACGCTATCCGGATATAATGGTTCACAGACTGCTTGAAGAATATCTTTCCGGTAAAAAAATAAAAACAGATGAGTGGCATCTTTATGAAGCGATGTGCGTCTATTCATCACAGCGCGAAAAAGAAGCATCTGACGCAGAACGTGCTTCAATAAAATACAAACAGGTTGAATATATGTCCTCGCGAATCGGACAAACTTTT
Source organism: Patescibacteria group bacterium (assembly GCA_038063255.1). Taxonomy (GTDB): domain Bacteria; phylum Patescibacteriota; class Minisyncoccia; order Phycocordibacterales; family VMEP01; genus JAUYLU01. The sequence goes on from JBBTVL010000014.1 coordinate 4,229, forward strand.
GGCGGCACAATCTCTGGCGTGACCGAATGGGGCATATATGTTGAGGAAAAAGAAACTAAATGCGAAGGAATGATAAAGCTTCGCGACTTAGGAGACGATTATTATGTTTTTGACGAGAAAAATTATCGCGTCTATGGCGAACGAACAAAAAGAAGTTTTACTCTCGGAGACCCTGTGAGATTCAAAGTAGTCGCGACAGATATGGCGCGAAAAACTATTGATTATAAATTTGTTTAGTTGGTATTGCAAAAAAACGATTTCTATAGTATAAAAAGGTGGGTTTGTATACTCGTAAATCTCAAATTCCCAAAGGAGGGAGCCATGAAAAGTCCCAACGATGAACTTTTGACGGTTGACTATGAACTTTGGGCGGTTCTTGTATTTTTTGTCATCTTTTTCTGGGGTATCTATCTCATTCTGGAAAGGACCAGGGGAGCACCGAAAAAGTACGAAAAAAATACCCGCGAAGACGACTTTGATGCATTGTTTTTGGCACTCGCGCTCGTAATCTCACCAATCTTGGAGGGGATAAGGTGGGTAAAGAAAAACGTTCTGCGACGATAATGAGCTGAAAAATATTTCCAGTTGCACCAAGCCCGCCTCGGCGGGCTTTTTCTTTGTTTATATTCTCTATTCTCTAATTTCTACCTATTCATCATTCTCTCATTCTCACGAATGAGAGAATGATGAAAGTTAATGAAAGTAAAGTTAAGATTGTTGGTAGCTGGTTATCTTTATTATTAATTATTTTACTATTAGTTATTTCGCGTAAGCGGTGGCTTCGTCAAATTTGACGGAAAGAATTCGCGAAACGCCGTCGGCGCCCATGGTGATGCCGTATAAGACATTTGCCCGCGACATTGTTTCTCTATTGTGGGTAATCACGATAAGATTTGAAAATTTTGATAGGTTTTGAAGCATATCGCCATACTTGCGCGAGTTGGCTTCGTCTAACATGGCGTCCGTCTCATCAAGAACTAAAAATGGCGGCGGATTGACTTGAGATATCGCAAACAAAAGCGCGATGGAAGTAAGCGCGCGCTCCCCGCCGGAGAGCATCGCCAAATCTTTTATCTTTTTTTGCGGAAGCGAAACATTAATTTCAATACCCTCTTCAAATTCTTTTTCTTTATCGTCAAAAAGTTCGTCTTCTTCTTCCATGCCGTATCTGCGCTTTTCACGCTTAACCAGAGAAAGATGCGCCGTACCGCCGCCAAACATTGATTTAAAAAATTCGCCAAACTGCACATTTATTTTTGAAATGCCATCTTTGAATTCCGCGTTTAATTTTTCTTTAAGATCGGTCATAAGCGCCTCAAGAGAACCCTTGCTTTGTTTTAAATCGGAGAGTTCGTCTTCTAAAAATTTATCGCGTGCTCGCGTTGTTTCGTATTCTTTTAAAACATCCTCTCCCCCGCCGACACCAGCATCTTCAAGCCGGATTTTTATTCTTTCAATCTTTTTTCGGCGCGTTTCTTGTCCCCCTTCGCCCTCCTCGCCTAAGGCGTGCGTTTGGTATTTATTTACCTCTTCACCGACAAGCGCCAACGCTTCACCCATTTCTCTTTTGAAATCTTCTTCTTCCGAACGGAATTTTTCCTCTTGTATGCCAAATATCCCGACTTGTGAGGCAAGCTCACTTCGCTTGGAAGAGAGCTCAAAAAACGAGCGTTCTTTGTCGCGCAGGGTTTCTTTGGCTTCTTCCAGCGCCCTTTTTGACTGCGCCATTTTTAGGACTATCTTTTCTTCTTCGCGATTAAGCGCTACAAGCTCTTCCCCCGCTCCTGCGCGTTCTTTCTTAAGCTCCGTGATTTTATTTAATATTTTTTCTTCTTTTTGAGTTGCGCTTCCTTCTTCTTCTTTCTCGGCGATAAAACGCGACACCAAAGATTTTATTTCGCTAAGCGCTTGTTCAAAAAAATCTCTGTCGCGCTTTTTAAGAGCTTCTTCGGCGAGCGAAAGCAGTTTGTCTCCGAATGATTTGACTTCGGAAAAACTAATCGTCACAAGCGCAAAACTGCCTTGCCCCCTTATCTCTTTAGCCCGCTCGTCTTCAAGCTCAATAATTCCTTCTAGGCGCCCAACTCTTCGTGATAACTCTTCTTTTTTATTGCGGATTTGCTGAAGCAAGGTATCCGACTCCCGCGCCTCCCGCTCCGAAGCAACGCTCTCCGGCGATAACGATAATTCTCGCTTAAGCGAACTTAATTTTTCTTCAAGTGCTCCAAGCTCTTTGCGGAGAGATATCGCCTGTTTTAGGTTTTCTTTTTCACTTTTCAGACGCGCGTCTTCTCTCTTGAAATATTCAAGGTAAAGGCCTTTCAGTTCTTCCCGCATTTCCCTCGCTTTTTCAATTTTCTCCACTTGTTTCTTGAGAAAGATAATGTGCGGGGCGAGTTCTCGGCGCAAACTCTCCGCCTCTTTTATATTTTCATTTGTCTTCCCCAGCTTCCTCTCACTTTCTAAAATTTTGTACTGATAGACGCGAAGTCCGAGCGCGTCTTCAATCATCTCTTTGCGCTCTTTGATGGAAGCATTCAAAATTTTGTCGGCCTCGCCCTGCGAAATTATGTGGTGGCCGGACGAACCGATGTTTAAGGGCGCCAGAATTTCCAAAATATCTTTCAGGCGCACTTGCGAATCGTTCACAATATAATGATTCGTTCCGTCGCCGTATACCTCGCGGGAAATTATTATTTCATCAAAATCAAGATTTATTCCGCTTTCCCCCGTTTCGTGTTTCCCAAACGACCTTTTCTTGTTATCAAAAACTATAGCCACATTAGCGCGAGAGAGCGCGCTCAAATTTTTAGAACCCTTGAAAATGAGGTCAGTTCCGGATTTTCCTCGGAGAGATTTCATGGATTGTTCGCCCAACACGAAACGAATCGCCTCGGCAATATTTGATTTACCGGAACCGTTCGGCCCGACAATAGCGGTAATTTTTTGAGAAAACTCAAGAGGGGTTTTCTTGACGAATGACTTAAAGCCAAAAATTTCTAGGCGTTTTAGCATATTACTTATTCCATCTTTTCCCAGATAGAGCACCTTGCGCCGCTTTCTGCTCGGCTTCCTGTTTAGATTTACCAGCCCCTTCCGCAACTAGTTCATCTCCGAAATAAACTCCTACAATAAAAATCTTGTCGTGGTCGGGGCCAGTTTCTTCTATTACTTTGTAGGCCGGCGTAACGCCCTCATGTTCCTGCGCTTTCTCCTGAATTAAGCTTTTGGCGTCTTTATATAAACCTTTTTCTATAATTTCTTCAATTTCACCAAAGAGGGCATTGCCAATAAATTTTTCCGCCTTGGCGTAGCCTTGGTCAAGATAAAGAGCACCGACAAAACTTTCAAAAACATTCGCCAAAATGTATTGCCTGGCCTTGCCAATATCCTTGGTCTCGCCCTTGGAAAGGAGTAAATATTCATTCATGCCGAGCTTGGCGGCGGCGAGAGCTACAATATTGGCATTCACAAGAGAAGCTCTATAGGAAGTGAGATCGCCTTCTGTCTTGTCCGTATATTTTTTGTACAAATAATCCGTTACGACTAGCTGAAGCACGGCATCGCCCAAAAATTCAAGCCGTTCATTGTGGCCGATTCCCACTTTGGGATTTTCATTAATATAAGAGCGGTGCACAAAAGCCTGCTTTAAAAGCGTTTTGTTTTTAAATTTTACGCCAACTTTTTTTTCGAATTTTGAGAAGTCAATCATTTGGGTAGTTATTAGTTTTTTCCGCCCGAGGCGGACCAGCCTATGGCTGGAGTTAGCTTTTAGTGAAAAATTACTTATTTTTATTTTTTGCTTGCCCGCCTAAGTTTTGCTTTGCAAAATTTTGGTGGGTTATTTTTTCTATCCCCTTGGTAATAATTGGCAAAATGTCGTTGTAAATGTTAAGGTCGGCAATTTCGCCCATGGGAAACCACTTTGCATCGTCTAATCCGCCGGTATTTTCAAGAGTAATCCTTTGATAAGGCGCCTCGGCCAAAAAATATGATACGCGCTTTCTGATTTTGCCTTTTTCCGGGTGCGATGCCACATATTCGTTCTCGCCTAACTTTTCCTTAATAGCGACATTAATGCCGAGCTCTTCTTTTATTTCACGCGCTGTGCCCGTACTCTCGTCTTCTTCGGGAGCAATGTGTCCCTTGGAAAGAGTCCAATGCCCAAAAATATCGTGCACCAGCGCTAGATAAATTTGTCTTTCATGGCGGGCATATACTACAGCCCCACCCAATTTTTCAAGAGGAATTTTTGAAAGATCAAGACCTTGATTACCATCTTTCTTTTTAGGGCTTGTTTCCTCTTTCTGCGGTTCACCGATTTCTTTATAAACCGCACCCAACACTCCGTTCACGAATTTTCCGCTGTTTTCCCCTCCAAATGTTTTAGCCAGCTCAATCGCTTCGTTAATGGCTACCTTGGGCGGAACTTCGGCTCTATCAGAAAAAAGAAGTTCGTATAGCCCGATTCGCAAAATATTCCTATCAACAATTGAAATTCTCTCAATTGGCCAATCTGGCGCAGCTTTCGTGATAATGTCATCTAGCGTTTTTTGTTTTTTCAGAATCTGCCCGACGAGATTCTCCATAAACGAAAAATCTCCCATACCGGGAGCAAATTCTTTGGCGTTGCGCTCTAACATCTGGGAAATTGTCTCAATTCCTTTTACAGCCACCCCCTTAGCATGGTTGAAATCCCACTCAAAGAGTGTCTGCATTGCTATTGATCTTGAAAGGTGCCTGTTTGCCATATGGCTAATTTTTAAGGAGCTATGCGACTATAAAAATCGCCACCCGCCTAAATTTTTGCTTTTTGAATATTTTGCCACAAAATACTCATTACTCAAATAATACAGCATTATCCTTAACAAATGAATACTGTACGCAAAAACTTCTTGCCCGCCTACATTTCCTTTGGAAATGTAGGCGGGTGAAGCGGGTAATGTTTTGCGCCCATGTTTTTGGATTCAACAAGTTGAATCCAAAAACATGGGCAAAGCCATTATTATTTGGATTCTTTATTTTTTTTCATTTTTGCTTGCTTTTTTTCCATCTTTTTTAAAACATTCACCACCTCGCGCCCCTTGTAGGTACCACAGGCGGGGCACATTTTGTGGTTTTCTTTGGGAGAGCCGCATTTTTCACAAATGGAAAGCATCGCGCCTTTAAGCGCATGATGCGAACGGCGGTTTGCCGTATGAGCCCTCGTATGTCGCATTCGTACAACCATAGTTTCGTCAGTATAACTTATTATCTATAAATATCAA
>JBBTVL010000014.1:9595-17683 GCA_038063255.1 Patescibacteria group bacterium
ATCAACTGATTTTGATGATTTTCTTTAGGAAACTCCTTCGGTGGATTTTTGACAGTCCGTGTTTTTTTATTTTTTTATAATGTGCCTTCGTTCCGTACCCTTTGTGTTTTTCAAAAGCATATTTCGGGTATTTTTTTGAAATCCTTTTCATATAGCGGTCACGGGTAACTTTAGCCATAATCGAAGCGGAGGAAATAACGGGTACAGTCTCATCCCCCTTTATAATCGTCTTTTGGTTTTTAAATTGTACGGGGGCTTTCAAAGAACCATCAAGAAGAATATACGCAGACGATGGTTTTGCTTTTATCTTTTTAAGCGACAACCTGATGCCGGAAAAAACTGCAAACACAATTCCCTTTTTGTCTATTACTTTTTCACTAATAAGGGAAACATGAAAATCAAGGGCTTTTTCTTTTTTTAATTGGCTAATTTTCTTGAACCAAACTTCGCGTGCTTTTTCGCTTAACTGTTTAGAATCCCGTATTCCTTTAAAAATTTTAAATTTTGAGTTTTTATTTTTTATTTTTATGGCCACCACCCCAACGGCCACGGGTCCCGCAATCGGCCCGCGCCCCGCTTCGTCTATGCCTATGAAATACTTGGTTTTTGAAAGATTATTTCGCATTTTTTAATGATACCAGAAATGTTTGATATACTGACGAAATCAAGTTGGTAGTCTGTAGTCTATAGTTGGTAGAAAAATACGCGCCCCCAGAAATTACTATAGACCATAGACTATAAACTATAGACTATTTCCATGGAACCTAAATTTATACATCTCCATACCCATAGTCACTATTCCCTCCTCGACGGGATGTCAAAAATTGACGAGATGGTAAAACTCGCCCAGGTGCACGGGATGCCGGCACTGGCACTCACCGACCACGGCAATATGTATGGCGCAATTGAATTTTACAAAACATGCAAAGTGCACGGCATAAAACCGATAATCGGCGTTGAAGCGTATGTGGCAAATCGCACCCGTTTTGACAAAGAAGCTGGCCTGGACAATAAGCGCTACCATCTGACGCTTCTCGCTAAAAACGAAACGGGTTATAAAAATTTAATTAAGCTTGTTACTTTCTCGCACCTTGAGGGTTTTTATTACAAGCCGCGGATGGATAAAGAACTTTTACGAAAATATCATGAAGGAATTATCGCGCTTTCAGGGTGTCTCGGCGGAGAATTATCGCGGGCACTCTCAAACGGAAAAGACGATGAAGCGGAAGCAATCATTCGCGAGCATCAGGACATTTTCGGCAAAGAAAATTATTTTTTGGAAGTGATGAATCACATCAAAATCGAAGGCGCCCAAAAAGTGCGCGACAAATTAGCCGCCCTTTCAAAAAAATTAAATGTTCCTCTAGTCGCCACACAAGACTCACACTATTTGCACGAAGACGATCATAAGGCGCACGATACTCTTTTAGCCATACAAACAAATGATGACACCAAAAATGAAAATCGTTTTTCTTTTGGCGATGATGATTTTTCGTTTATTGATACAAAAAAGGCGCTTGAATATTTTAAAGATATTCCCGAGGCAATTCTAAATACGATGAAAGTCGCCGAGATGTGCAGTATAGAGCTCGAGCTCGGTAAATGGGTACTGCCTCAATTTAAAACCGCTGAAAGTATTTCCCCCAAAGAAGAGCTTAGAAATCTCGCTTACGGGGGCATCTCTTTTCGCGGTCTTAAAGAAACAGATGAAGTCAGAAATAGGATTGAATACGAACTGAAAATTATAAACGACAAAGGATATACTCCTTATTTCCTGGTGGTTGCCGATCTTTTAAAATACGCCAGAGAGAAAAACATATACGCGACGACGCGCGGTTCGGCCGCTGGTTCTCTAGTTTCTTATCTCACAGGAATCACAACAGTTAATCCGCTTCTGTATAAACTTCCATTTGAAAGGTTTCTAAACCCCGAGCGGCCGAAAGCGCCCGATATTGATATGGATTTTGCCGACAACCGCCGCGATGAAATGGTCGAGTATGTTAAGCACAAGTACGGTGAAAATAGAGTTGCCCAAATTGGTACTTTTGGCACCATGATGGCGCGCGGTGCTCTGCGCGATGTGGCGCGGGCCCTGGGACATCAATATGCCGTGGGAGACAAAATCTCACGCCTTATCCCAATGGGCTCTCAAGGATTCCCCATGACAATTGACCGTGCCATGGAACTCTCGCCCGAACTTCTAGTTATGTACAAAAAAGAGCCGGAAACCAAAGAAATTATTGATCTGGCGAAAAAACTTGAAGGGTGCGTGCGTCACATCTCCGTTCACGCGGCCGGCGTCGTCATTGCGCCCACAGACCTCTACGATTGGACGCCGCTTCAACACGACCCGAAGGGGGGAAAAGTTATCACTCAATACGACATGTATTCCATCACCGACGAGTATGGCGGCGTCGGGCTTCTTAAATTTGACTTTCTCGGAATCAGAAATCTTGCTATCTTGGAAAACGCCGTGCGCATCGTCAAAAAATTATACGACATTGATGTAGACATTGAGAAAATTCCAATAGACGACAAAAAAACATTCGAGATGCTGGCCCGTGGAGAAACTATGGGGCTTTTTCAACTAAACGGTTCTGGCATGACGCGCTATTTGAAAGAATTGAAACCGACTAGCATTCACGACATAAACGCCATGGTCGCCCTTTATCGCCCTGGTCCCATGGAAAAAATTCCAGATTACATAAAACGCAAGCACAATCCGAAACTTGTGCAATATTTCGACCCGAGAATGGCGGAAATTTTAGACCAGTCATACGGCGTTATCACCTATCAAGATGATGTTATGCTAATCGCTATCCAAATCGCCGGCTACTCTTGGCTTGAGGCCGACAGCTTGCGCAAAGCCATGGGCAAAAAAATTCCCAAAGAAATGGCGGCGCAGGAAGAAAAATTTATATCCGGCTCTATTGATAAGGGAATGAAGCCGGTCAAGGCGCTTGAGCTTTGGAAGTTGATTGAGCCATTTGCCGCTTACGGTTTCAACAAAGCCCACGCCGCAAGCTACGGCCGGGTGGCTTACCAGACGGGCTATATGAAAGCGAATTTCCCCACCGTTTATATGGCGGCGGTGCTTACGGCCGATGCCGGCGACATTGAAAAAGCGACGGAAATAATGGAGGAATGCAAACGCATGGGAATTCCTGTGCTCCCGCCAAACATAAATGAAAGCTTTGGGGACTTCACCGTAGTATTAAAAAAGAAAGAAAACCGTGAAGAAATCCGTTTCGGCCTTTATTCTATAAAAAATTTAGGCACAGATATTGCGCAGGCAATTATTGATGAACGAGAGAAAAAAGGAAAGTTTAAAACATTTCTAGATTTCTTGGAACGTGTCAAACATAAAAATTTAAATAAAAAATCTCTTGAGGCACTCATAAAATCTGGGAGTTTAGATGAACTTGGCGAACGCGGTAAACTTCTTCTAAACATGGAGGAAGCCCTTGATTACAATCGTGAAAGGGGTATGGTGCACCAAAATCAGACATCCCTTTTCGGCGAAATGGGCACGGTGGCGCCAACATTTAAACTTAAAGATGCCCCGCCTGCGACCAAAGAAGAAAAACTGGCATGGGAAAAAGAACTGCTCGGCCTTTATATTTCCGGCCATCCGCTGGACAAGCACCGCGACAAACTGGAAAAAAAAGAAATAAATATAAAGAGGATGAAAGAGGAACTACGCGAAGGAATGCTCTGCGCGATTTCTGGAATTATTGAAGAAGCAAAAACGGTCTTCACTAAAAATAACGACCAGATGGCGTTTATAAAACTTGCCGATTTTTCAGGCACTATTGAAACGGTAGCATTCCCTAAAATATTTCAAGCCCACAAAGATCTTTTCGTGCAGGATAAATGCATTTCTATCAAAGGACGCATCTCAAATCGAAACGGCGAAACAAGTATTTTAATTGAGGCGGTGAAAGAGCTGGTGTAGAATTGACAGCAAGAAAAAACTAAATATACTGACTCTGGAAGAAACTTGCCTAGGAGGCCGCATGTTTGAGACATTTTACCCGCTTCAGCCCGGCGAAAGAGTTTCTATAAAGAAAGACCAAATCGATTTTTTTGACGGGTTCATGATTGAGGACACACAGCTTTTTATTGATGAGCCCAAGCCGAGCGACCACACCGGCCTTTGGTTTACACTAAAAGACCGAAACGGAACCACCGTATATGGAAAAAAATTACTAAACGGGAACTGGAGTATAGTTTTTCCGGGAAGTTGGTTCGAGAGGATTATTGAAGATTGAGGGCGGATCTCCGTGGGATCCGTTTTTTCTTTTTGTAAACCGGCTTTAAAATGCTATAATTTTTTTTATATGACTACTAAAGATTCTTCACATGAACCGTCTGGAAACGACCATAAAAAACTTGGCCGCGAACTAGATCTTTTTTATATTGACGAGACTATTGGAAAAGGCCTTCCCATGTGGCTACCCAAGGGTGCAACCATCCGCCGAGAGCTAGAGCGGTTTATCGTTGACGAGGAACTTAAACGCGGATATCTCCATGTTTACACTCCCGATATAGCAAAATTAGAGCTATATAGAAAATCTGGGCATTATCCACACTACAAAGATTCAATGTACGCCCCTATAGAGATAGATGACGAAAAATTCATGTTAAGGCCGATGACCTGCCCGCATCATTTCCAACTCTATCTCTCAAAACCGCACAGCTATCGTGAATTGCCGATGCGCATCGCCGAACTAGCAAAACAATACCGATATGAGCAGTCAGGAGAACTTATGGGCCTGCAACGAGTGCGCTCTTTCTGTCTTGCCGACGCCCACATTATTTGTAAAGGGGAAGTTGAGGCCGTGGAAGAAATGGGTCGTGCGCTCGATCTTATTGAATACGCCAATGGCGTGCTGGGTCTTAAGATGGGAGAGGATTATCATTACCGTTTATCACTTGGCGATATTAGCAATACCGAAAAATATTATAAAAATGACGCGGGCTGGGAAAAATCGGAAATACTTTTGAGAGAACTCATGGAAAAGCGAGGAGTCCCTTTCATAGAAGCGAAAAATGAAGCGGCTTTCTATGGCCCTAAGGTTGATGTTCAAATGCGTAATGCCAACGGAAAAGAAGACACTGCTTTCACTGTGCAATACGATCTCTGTATGCCGGACCGCTTCAATCTCACTTATGTTGGCGAGGATGGTAAGAACCATCGGGCCCTTGTGGTGCACCGCTCTTCCATTGGTTCCATTGAGCGCACAATGGCTTTTCTTATTGAAAAATACGGTGGAGCATTTCCCCTTTGGCTCTCGCCGGTACAAGTGGCGGTGCTTCCTATCAGCGAAAAACACAAAGAGTATGCCGAGAAAGTATGTGGCGCGCTTAAAGCGGCAGGAATTCGCGCGGAACTTGACGAAAGCAACGAGTCACTCGGCAAGAAAATAAGAAACGCCAAAACGAGCAAAGTCCCCTACTTTTTAGTATTGGGAGATAAGGAGGTGGAGTCGGAAACTATAACTGTGGAAAGCCGCGCAGGTGGTTCTGAAAAAGAAACTTTAAAAAATCTGATTGAAAAGTTAAAAGAAGAAATTACAAATAAAAAATAGGATTAAAAAATCCCCCCGTGAGATGAAACAAGCTATCTCACGGGGGGATTTTTTAATTACTTCTTTGCCTTTTTTGGTTTCTTTGCCTCTCTTCTCTGCTTATCTCTTCCTTTTGCCATATTTTAAATTTTAACTTTTAATCTTTCAATTATACCCTAGATATCAATATTAGCCATCTTGGCGTTTGATTGAATGAAGCTCTTGCGCGCGGGCACATCTGTACCCATGAGCGTCTCGAATACTTTGTCGGCATCCTGCACATCATCTATGGAAACTTTTTTAATTATACGGCTCGTAGGATCCATGGTTGTTTCCCAAAGCTCATCGTGATTCATTTCGCCGAGACCTTTATAGCGCTGAACTGAAATCTTAGTGACCCTTTTTTTGTCTTTAGATTCTCCCCCATCTCCCTCGCCATCTTCTTCCTCTAGGGCTCCTTCCTCAACTTCCTGTATTTCAGCAACATCTCTCCCTTCTTTTTTAAGGAATGCCACCTTCGCCTCTTCGCTATAGAAATAGGAGATTTCTTTGCCTTTCTTAATTTTGTAAAGCGGCGGTTGGGCAATGTAAATAAAGCCACCGTCAATCAGAGGACGAAAATATCGGTAAAAGAGCGTGAGTATAAGCGTTCTGATGTGTGCTCCGTCCACGTCGGCATCAGTTGCGATAATAATCTTGTGATAACGGAGCTTTGAAACTTCAAAGGCGTCCCCAATTGCCGTGCCAAGCGCCACCACCAGATTTTTAATCTGCTCTGACGCAAGCATCTTATCAAGACGCGCCCGTTCAATATTTAAAATTTTTCCGCGAAGCGGCAGAATCGCCTGCGTACGGCGGTCGCGCCCCATTTTTGCCGTACCCCCGGCCGAGTCTCCTTCCACAATAAAGAGCTCCGATTCCGATGCGTCTTTGGTTTGGCAATCGGCGAGTTTCCCCGGCAATGTCATTCCTTCAAGCCCGCTTTTGCGAAGCACCGAATCTTTCGCCGCTTTGGCAGCTTTACGCGCTCGCAAGGCCAAAAGCGACTTGCCCATAATGTCGCGAGCGTCATCTGGGTTTTCTTCAAGAAATGCGTCAAACGCCTCACCAAACACGGAATTTACCGCACTCTGCGCCTCAACGCTTCCTAGCTTACCTTTTGTTTGACCCTCAAATTGAATTTCTTGAAGCTTCACGGAAATTACCGCAGTCAGCCCCTCAAGCACATCTTCGCCGGTGAAGTTTTCATCCTTCTCCTTGATGATGTTATTTTTCCTGCCGTAGGCGTTAAGAAGTCTCGTAAGCGCAGTTTTAAATCCCGTTATATGCGTACCGCCCTCCGCGTTGTAAGTATTGTTGGCAAAAGCGGCGATTTTAGTGGTAATGTCGTCGATATATTGAAGTGCAACTTCAACTTGCACGCCTTCGTACTCTTTATCTACATAAAAAATATTTCTATGAATCGGCTTTTGAAATTGATTATAAAACTTCACTAGTGATACCAACCCGCCTTCGAAATAAAATGACATTGACGGAGCATTTAAAATAAGTTCGCTTAAATAGTATTCTTCGCCAATTTTCCCCGCGTAATTACGCAAATCTAAAATATCTATCTTCATTCCTTTCACCAAGTAGGCCTGCTGGCGCATATGATTGACAATCATGTTCCAATCCCATTTAATTTCCTTAAAAATTTCCGGGTCCGGCTCAAACGAAACAATAGTTCCATGAAGTTTTGACGAAGAAATTTTCTTAACCACCACTTTCCTTTTGCCCCGTGTGTATTCCTGAACATATTTTCCGCCATCTCGGTGAACTTCAACTTTAGCGTATTTTGAAAGCGCGTTAACGACTGAAGCCCCGACACCGTGGAGACCTCCGGAAACTTTGTATCCTTCCCCGCCGAATTTACCGCCGGCATGAAGCGTAGTCATTACTACCTCAAGAGCGGAAAGTTTACTTTTCTTATGAACATCAACCGGAATGCCTCGTCCGTTGTCAGCAATCCGTACGCGATTATCGGGCAGGAGCGCAATCTCAATATGGTCGGCAAATCCGCCCATCGCTTCGTCCCGGGAATTGTCGAATATTTCCCAAATTAGATGATGGAGCCCGTCAATACCGGTCGTACCGATATACATTCCAGGGCGCTTGCGTACTGGCTCAAGCCCCTCCAAAACGGAAATATCAGAGGCATCATAGTGATGCCCAGAGCTTACTTTTTTTACCTCTTCTTTTTCGTCTTTCTGTTGTTCCTTTTGGGCCATCCCGTTAGAGGCAGGTCGCGGTCAGCCCGCAACTTGCATAATTACTGTTGTGAATAATGATACTATTGTGATTCATATTGTTTAAAGCTCTTTCTTAACCCGTGACCGCCCCGCCTGCCATCGCCTGATGCACAAATGTAAGTTATATAGATTGTAGTGTAAATATGTCACTTTCTACAACATACTACTCTCATCGCTCTGGCATTGGCGGGCAGGGGCCTCTAACGGGACCATAAATTAAGGGCTTTTTA
>JBBTVL010000015.1:0-42688 GCA_038063255.1 Patescibacteria group bacterium
CAACACAGCTCCCTGTGGCGGAGTTATCTCGGGTTCAAATCCCGATAGGCACCCCCGGTTCGCTGATATAATTCAATAATGGTAATATTTTTTATTTTACTCACTTTCGTTTCCACTTTTTTAGGCGGTTTTTTAGCGCTTAAGTACCGGGACAAGCTTCACTTGGTTTTGGGTTTTACCGCGGGCGTACTCTTAGGGGTGGTAGCTTTCGACCTCTTACCGGAGATTATTGAAAAAGTTGCAGAGCTCGGTGTCAATCCGTTGTATCCAATGATTGCTCTGGTCTTGGGGTTTTTCATTTTTCATATTATTGAAAAGTGGATTCTGATTCATCACTCTCAAGAAGAAACATACGGTCCGCACAAGCATCCGACCGTGGGAATTTTTTCGGCTTTAGCTATAGCCGGCCACTCGTTTTTGGATGGCGTGGGTATCGGGCTTGGGTTTCAGATTTCACCGGAGGTGGGGACTCTGGTGGCGGTAGCCGTAATTTCCCACGCTTTCTCTGACGGCTTGAACACTGTTTCTTTGATGATTGTCCATGAAAATCCCGTGAAAAGAATCATTAAACTTCTCTTTCTTACTGCTATCGCTCCCGTACTGGGCGGTTTGTCCACGCTATTTTTTACCCTGCCGGAGAGCGCGCTTCTTCTCTATCTTGGGTTTTTTGCCGGATTTTTCCTCTATATTGGGGCATCCAACATTTTGCCGGAAGCTCACAGCAAGGATTCTTCGCTAAAGACCGTTTTGGCGACGGTTCTAGGCACCCTACTTATCTTCTTTGTAACTGGCGCGCTCTAGGTGATATACTGTAGGGAATTATTAAATTAATAAAAATAATCTATATACGCGTATGGAAACAATAATGAATAAATGTATGGGTTGGTGCGGACACCCTTATATGGGCATAGCCGCGCGAGTTTTCCTTTCAGCTATTTTCGTAATAGTGGGTTTCAATAAACTGATTAATTTTTCTTCAACGGCGCAGTTTATTGGGAGCTCCGGACTGCCGATGCCTGAAGTATTAACCGCACTTGCGATTATCTTTGAACTGGGCGGCGGCGTTATGCTCCTCCTAGGGTGGAAAAAGCGCATTGCAATCTTCATGCTTATCGTCTTTACCGTGCTTGCGACAGTGCTCTTTCATCTGAAGAACCTTACCATCGACCAAGTACAGCAGATTATGTTTCTCAAGAACTTGGCGATAGTGGGCGGCCTTATTGCCCTGTGGCAGGGTTCCGAATGCAGTAAAGAGGGATGCGCCAATTGCGCGAATGGCACCTGCTCTTCAGTTTAATAGTAACTATAAAAGTCAAACAAAAAACACCTTTGAGATGTTTTTTGTTTATTTCCATTTTTCCCATGGCAAGCCATGTGGTATTATGAACAAATAATAAACACATATTTTTTATGCAAAACGAAAATCTTTTGAGTAACAAAAAAATTATTCAGGCCACACTGGCGCTTCTGGTGATGTCATCCCTTTTCTTTGTTGCAAAATTCATATCTGAATTGAAATCGTACGAATACATCGGCGGCGGCGTTTTGGCCAGCAACACAATATCGGTCTCTGGAGTTGGCGAAGTGTTCGCCGTGCCCGATATCGCAACAATTAATTTTTCCGTAACGCATCAAGGCAAGACCGTGGCCGAAACGCAGAAAGAAGTAAGCAAAAAAATTGACGCGGCTCTCTCGTTTTTGAAAAATTCCGGAATTGCCGATAAAGACATAAAAACAACAAACTATAGCGCCTATCCGCGGTATGAATACAATAGCGTACCTTGCACGGTATCCTACTGCCCACCGGGGAAGCAAACCCTTGCTGGTTTTGATGTAACTCAAAATATTTCTGTAAAGGTTAGAAACACTGACAAAGCTCCCGCCGTGCTTGAAGGTCTGGCCAAGGCGGGAATTACCGAAATCTCGGGACCGAATTTTGAAATTGACGACGACGAAGCCCTGAAAGCCGAGGCGCGCAGGAAAGCAATCGCCGACGCCAAAGAGAAAGCCGGAATTTTGGCGCGCGACCTCGGAGTATCACTGGTGCGCATTATTGGTTTTTCCGAAGGGGGCAATTACCCGATTTATTATGCTAAGGCACTTGAATCAGCCGATGGGCGTGGCGGTGCAGTTTCATCTCCCGAGCTTCCGAAAGGGGAGAATAAGATAAGTTCAAGCGTGACTATTACTTACGAGATAAGGTAGAACTAGCGTTTAGCTATTAGCGGTTAGGGTGTAGTGAAAGAGGATAAGACGAATACAAAAAACTGCTTAATCCGCCAGCTGGCGGATGAGGGGTTTTTGTTTTGCCTGAATATTTTAAACCACTTGGAAACCAGGTTTCCAAGTGGTCATAAAATGGCCTTGACAAGTTGACATTTTTATGTAAGTATTGTAATTGGATAAACAACCCCAAGGAGAAAAGGGGTTTAGTACCTTAAAACATGTAGTAAGAATTACCCTTTCCAACAACCTTCGAGAGATAACCATGAAAACCGAAAAAGAAACAAGTACGGGTAGCACCGCGATATCAATCGCTTTCGCGTCTGCAAAGCCGTTTCCCGCCAAAAAGTCGGCATTGCTTTCCGTCAAGGGTGGTGACGGGCTCAACTTTCCGACTATCGTCAAGCCGAAGCCCGGTGCCGCCGATGAGTTCCGCGAGCACCGGCAGAAGGTCAGGCAGTTCGCGGGCGACGCGATCGATGCGCTCCCCGAGCTCCGCAATTATGTCGCGGAACTCACGGCAATCGAGGGGTGGCAAGAAGACCCGAAGATCGAGGCCGAAGTCAGGTCCGCCAACCTCCAGATCGTCGAGATCGAAAAGGTTCCGGCGGTAAGGGACCAGCTGTTGTACAAGATGGTTGAGCTGGCAAAAACCGGCGACGAGTTTCTGGCGGCGCTTCACTTCGGACAGACCGTTTCAGCCCGCGCCGAAGAGTACCAAGCGGGGCGGGAGCACAAGTACCCGCGTCTTAGGGAAATATCCGGTGAAGATATGAAGCAGTTCAACGAATCCGCGAGGGTCGAGGGCGGCAGGAGGGACAACAAAAAGTTCTTCCAGTACGCCACAACTTTTCGTGGCGCCGTGTTTCTGTATTTTGAGCCGGACGGCGGCTTTGGGAACGACACTCCGTTCCAGTCGAAGCTCAAGAAGCTGATTCAGGACCGCAGGGGGCAATTCGTCCAAGCGGAACTGGGTACGCTTCAGGAGAAGGATGCCGGCGAAAAGGCCAAGATCGTGGAAATCATGAAAGACCCGCGGTTCAAGCCAATCTCCGTCCTCAAGGATAACATCGCTCCCGGTCTTTACTGGGCGCACGCGTCGGAGAGGAATTTGGAGGGGAGGTCGCGGCCGGAAGGATTGTCGGTCATTGAGGTGTACGAGAATCCCAGTAACAACAGGGGAATCCTGTACTTCAAGGTGAAAGATGCTTACGGCAGCGACCGTGACTTTACCGAACTCATCGGCAAGTGGAGTGCGCCCATAGAAAGGACGCTTCACGGCGTCGTGCCCGAACGGGTGCTCGACAAGCTTGACGGGGAAATGGGCGAGAAAGTGAAGAGATTCACCAACATGCTCTACAAGCGGTTCTTCCACGCCGCTCGCATTCCCCTGCCGGACTCGCGCTAAAAACGCGAATGCAGTTTTCCGCCGCGGCAAGTAAAACTTGCCGCGGCGGATGAAGGGGGGCTCGTACTCCCCTTTTTTGTTTTTTTCTGCTAGACTCACGCAAGACTTTGAAGAAGGAGGTGTATTATGGCAAAAGGCCATGACAGGTGTCGGCCTCAGCCCGAGAAACTTGTACTTCTCTGCGATGGTGGTATCCGTGTTGAGCCATTCAAACAAGGGTATCTGATTGACCTGTCTCGCATCAGAGAAAGAGCGAGCTCCATCGCCCCGATAGCGTTGTCGTTCATGTTCGATTACCAAGACGGGCTCTATGAGCACCGAATCAGGAATCTCTACGACGAAAACTTCTTTTACATTACCTGTCCGAGAATCCAAGAGGCCCAGAAAAATAAAGACAAGACAGACTGGGTTCTTAGCAAGTTCGGGTACATAGCTATTCCTCTCATGCCGGAGATTACCGATGTGGTCATAGTTGCGAACGACGGAGACTTTGTTCCGCTTGTATCGCTTCTTAAGGACCACGGGAAGAGAGTAACCCTCTTTTACTACAAGAAACCTGCTGAGGGATACTATTCCGTTCTTGGCAAGGAAATGATGTTCGATATCGCTGATTTCGGGCTAACGGCACAGCCGACCTAGCCGACCGTGGTTGTATTGCTGGCCCGTGATGAAAGTCGCGGGCCTTTTTGTTTGGCCCCTCGGGGGTACTCGGGATTCTCAATTTTTATAGTCGCTCCGCTCCTTAAAAATTGGAACTTGACTATGAATAAACATAAGTATAGTATTCCCCCAAAGCCCTGCGGGGTGTTTTTTTTACAAAGTTTTATAAGTTTAAAAAGTTGGATAAGTTATATAAGTTTTAGAATTTTATACTTATGAAACTTATTAAACTAAAGCGGAGCGTAACTTCTTAACTTACATCATGTCATTTATAGATTATTTAAGAGAAACAAAAGGAGAATTGAAGCATGTCAGTTGGCCTACGAATCGGCAGACAATAGTTTTCACGATTATAGTTGTCATTATTTCTATTGTTATCGCTTATTTTTTGGGCCTCTTTGATTATATTTTTAAAATAGCGCTTGAGAAATTGATTCTTAAGTAAGTTTTATAAGGTAATAAGTTCAATAAGTTAGATAAGTTTAAAATCAGTCACTTCACTCATTAAAAATCAATCACTTGTCCCGTTAGAAATTCACCTTGATTTTAAATATAGATAAAAATAACCAAGTAATTGAAGTAATGAAAAACAAAAAATTTATTAGTTTTAATTTCTAATGGGATGTCAAAGCAAGAAGTACAAGGAATGCGCAATTGGTACGCCATTCATACATATGCCGGTTATGAAAACGCGGTTATGCGCAATTTAAAACAGCGCATTGAATCGCTCGGCATGGAGGGAAAAATTTTCAATGTCATTGTGCCGATTGAAAAGAAAATAAAAATCAAAGGCGGCAAGCGCGTCGAAATTGAAGAGAAAATTTATCCCGGTTATGTGCTGGTAGACATGGTGGTGGATGACGATTCGTGGTATGTGGTGAGAAATACCCCTAGAGTAACCGGTTTCGTCGGTGCCGGTGTCAATCCGGTGCCTTTGGAAAAAAACGAAGTTGACCTCCTTTTCGGACGGATGCGTTCGGACACCGTTAAGCACAACATTGACCTTGCGATGGGTGAGTCGGTAATGGTGACCGACGGACCTTTCAAAGACCTTGAAGGAAAAGTGAATGAAGTAGACGATGAAAGAGGTAAAGTGAAAGTACTTGTTTCAATGTTCGGGCGCGAAACCCCTGTCGAATTAGATTTTTTGCAAGTGAAGAAAATCTAATTCGACAAGTTATGTAAGGTAATAAGTTATAAAAGTTCAATAAGGAATAAAAAAATAAAAAATAGAATGGCAACGGGGCTTGAAAATCTAAAAATTTACCAGATGGCAGAGGAATTAGAGTTGATGCTTCATAAAGTCACTGGCAAATTTCCCAATAATGAAAGGTTTAGAAGTGTAGACCAGATTAAAATATCTTTGGCGGCAGTTGCAAATAATATATCGGAGGGGTACACTAGGCATTCATATAAGAAAAAAGTCAGGTATCTTTATATAGCTAAAGGAGAAGCTGAAGAGACAAAAAGAAATATTATACGGTCTTTCAAGAAAGGATTTCTTGAGAAAAAAATAGCAGAAGAAATAACTGATAAATATACAGAATTATTGAAGGCAATCAGTGGTTATATAAAATTTTTAAAATCAAAAGATATAAACTTATAAAACTTCTTAAACTTATTTAACTTATAAAACTAATCATGGCAAAGAGAATTACGAAGAAAATAAAACTCCAAGTGCCGGCAGGCCGTGCTACGCCCGCGCCACCACTGGGTCCCGCGTTAGGCCAAGCCGGCGTCAATATAGGTGAATTTGTCACTAAATTTAATGCCGCCAGCAAAGATATGGCGGGGAATATTGTCTCGGTAAAGGTCCGGGTATATGAAGACAGGAGCTTTGATTTTGTGGTAAAAACTCCTCCAGTATCGGGGCTTATTTTAAAAGCGGCCGGCATAGAGAAAGGTTCCGGGAAAAACACAGCAACAAAGGTTGGCAAAATCAGTAAAGCTCAAGTGCGCGAAATCGCCGAAAAGAAAATGAAAGACCTCACCGCCAACGACATAGAAAGCGCGATGAAAATAATTGAAGGCAGTGCCCGGAGCATGGGGATAGAAGTCAAATAGTCGATGGCTAAAACAATTTGCTCGGCAAATTGTTCGCCCGATTTTGCCTGTGGCAAAATTTAGGGGGATTAATGTGAAGTAAAAATAGCTAGCGCTATTTTTACGGAATCCCGCACTAATTTTGCTGTTTGTTGCAATAAAAAACACAATAACAACAAAATTCCATAAATATTTTGCGAAATGCGTGCGCGAATAGCGCAACCCTCGTCTCGGGCGAAGCATTTCGCTTTTTTAGACAGACACAAAATTAGTGCTGGATGAAATAAACTAGTTTGTAGTTAGTAGTTTATAGTCAGTAGAAAATTAGAAACCTAAATAAAAAGAGATAAAAAAACGCCCCGCAGTGCGGGGCTTTTTTATTGTTTCACTTACGACGAATGGTCAAAAACCTGGTCAGGGGATATGAAGGCAAAATTCTTTCTGCCACAATTTCCCCAAAATCTCTCCATTCGGGAAAGTAGGCGTCACCAGAAATGGGCTTATTTCCTCCGATGATGGTAAGGTACATAATTTTCACTTGGGGTAGAAACGCGCGATATATTTCCGCACCCCCACCGACAAAAATCGTTTTACTTTTCAATTTGTCGGCGTATTCGTATCCCCAAGCCAACGCTCTCTCAACCGAACATGCGAGAGTAACACCATTTGGAACTTGCGATAGCGTTTTACTTACAACAATTAGCTTCCGCCCCGGGAGTTTTCCAGGAAGTGATTCCCATGTTTTTCTGCCGAAGATAATCGGTTTGCCCATTGTCAGTTCACGGAAATTTTTCATATCTTCCGGCGATTTCCACGGCAATCGACCGTTGCTCCCGATAATTCCTGTCGTCTCATGAAGCGCGGCGATTATTGCAACTTGCGGTTTTTGCATCACACGTCTCCCTTGAAAGAGTCTGTGTTAAAATTACCAGAGGCTTTACTTTTTGGCAATAAAAGTATAGAAGTAATGACAGTCTAGTTACTTCAAATTTGGAGGATTCCAAAATGATTAACAAGGGAATATTTGGTCCTAGCGTTGAGCTAAAGGACCGCCTAAAAACGCTGGAAGAAATCGGTTCCTTAGCAGAACATTGCAGGGGGCTTGGCCTTAGAGTTTCGATGACCCAGGGAAGTTGGGATTTGTACCACGATGCCCACAAGAAGTATCTTGCCAAGGCGCGTTCGTTTGGCGATCTCCTTATCGTGGGGGTCGACTCGGATGAGAAGATTCGTCACCGAAAAGGAAAAGACAGGCCGATGGTTCCTCAAGGAGAACGACTTGATCTTCTGGCGGGAAACCGCAGCGTCGACGTGGTGGTGCTCAAGGAGCTTAACCACGAGAAGTGGGCCCTCATCAAGGCGGTACGGCCAGATGTTCTTATCGTTTCGGAGACGACGAGGAAAAATAAACCGATTCCGCAAGAGGAGATAGACGAGATTAAGCAGTATTGCGGTGAGATCGTCGTTCTTCCGGCCCAGGGGGAAACGACAACAAGCGCGCGTGTTGCCCACTTTACTCTCAATATTGGTAGACAAATAAAGAAAGCGCTCGAAGATTCGATTCCAGGAATCATAGAACGTGTCACAGGCCCTCTCGGCGAAGGGGAGGAAAGATGAAAATCTTAATTCTGTACATGCCAGTGCTCCACAAGGGCTACCTTGATCTCTTCGACCGCGTGAAGCCGGAAGTAATCGCGCTTCTCACGGAAGAAGTGCTTCGGGATCTGCCTGAAGGACTCTCCTACATCGCTAAGAAGGATTCGATTCGTGCAGTGCCTTCCAAAGAGATGTGGGTGGCGGTTTCATCGTTGTTTTCTTCGCAAGAAGTCACTGTAATGCGCGCTACGGTTGCCGATATTTCCTCGCTTGGTGGAAATTCTCATCAGATACTCATGCCCGACGAGGACGTCAGTCTGTCGGTGGCGGAGAAGTATTTCGGTGTAGGAAGGGTAACATTTGTCACCCCGCCGTCACGACTTCGCTATCACCGGAATAACGTCGAGGAAAAGAAACTTCTGGTGCCCGACCGCCGTCTCCCGCTCAGTAATCTTGACCGAGAAATGATGGCCATTGTGGGCAAAGCTTCCGAGCGGAGTCCGGACTGGTGGCGGCAGGTGGGCGGCGTGCTCGTTACCCCGGATGGCCGCAGTATCGTCGCCTACAACGAGCATCAGCCGCACGAACAGATCGCGGCAACTCTCGGCGATCCGCGCAGCATTTTCAAAAGCGGGGTGCGAACGGATCTTTCAAATGCCGAGCACGTGGAGCGCATAGTCATTGGCGAAGCCGCGCGGCAGAAGATCGGAACCGACAACTCGATTTTGTACCTCACGACGTTCCCATGTCTTCCGTGCGCCCATCTTATGGCTCGCGCTGGCGTAAAACGCCTTTTCTACCGCGACCCATCGTATGGACTTCTCGACGCCGACGAGTTCCTTCGTGGCAAGGAAATAGAGCTCATCGAAGTCTCTGATGGAACATGATTCAAGCGGCCTTAGCGGGTCGCTTTTTTTTGCATAAAAAAATCCCCCGGTTGGTTTCCGGGAGATGAATCTATTTCGCTTTGTAGCCGAGCTTGACGCGGAGTGCTTCACCTTCTTTCCCGCCGCCGAAAATGAGTTGGGCATGGAAGTGGGAGATGGAAGCACCAGTGAAGTCGGTGTCGCCGAAGCGGAAGAAGAATCCGCCCGCAGGCAACCTATACTCTTCAATAGCCCATTCGATGAGCACCCCGAGGTCCTGCCATGCTTCCGGTGGTAAGTTGGGAAAGAGCACATGTCTTTCTTCGTCGAAGAATTTACTGACTATGAGGAAGTGCTTTTCAGCCCCCTCATATTTCGGGAAGCTTTCAGTGAAAGCCCAGTGCTCGGTTTCCTTGATGACGGGGTTGGGGTGATAGGTCGGCGACTTCCCTTGGCAAAAGTCAACGCAGAAGGAACACACCCTATCTCCCTGTATCCGCTCGTACAACCTTCGCTGCTCTTCCGTGCGCGCATGGCGCATGTTCACTTCTGGCATAGCGCCTCCTTATGGGCTGACCGGAATGTCTTTTATTGCCGGATACGGATGGTAATTCGCGACCTCAAAGTGCTCCTTGCGGAACGCGAAGAAGTCATCCGGCGGGTTTTTGAGCGTCACGGTCGGGAATGGCCGCGGCTCGCGAGAGATTATTTCTTCAAGCACTCCCCTTTGGTTCTCGTAGTAATGAGCGTTGAGATATACGATGCTCATCTTTCCTGGTTCGTACCCAAGGACATGACAAAACGCGAGCCAAAATGCGGAAAACATCAGTCGATCGTGCGCTTCTCCGACGACCATGTCGGCTGAGCGCATCACCATCTCGAGATGAAGTTTCCCATCGAGGACGAAGATGTTGATCACCGTGCCCCAACAGGGGACTGTCACCACCATTTGACGCTTGCCTTTCCCTCGGAAAATTCCCGGAGGGTAGAGCGTGGTCATAGTGTGGGTTTTCAAATGGGGCAGTTCCCGAACTTGGTCGATGACAGCCTGGATCTGGTTGAACATCGTTCCATCATGGGCGGGGAAGTCATGCAGGACTACGTAGCTCGCCGGCCCTAGATCTCCCTGCGCCAGACCGCGCTTTTCGCACTTCCTCGGATCCTCGAACGTTGAGTTCCAGAATGGGACTTGCCAGTCCCGATTGAGTTCGTTGTTCATCCGCACGCCATTAGCGAGCGCGAACCCTTCATTGATGCTCGCCTTGCCGATTTGCCGGCAGGTTTCCATGGGGCAACCGTTCTTGATGTCATAGACATGCGAAATGGCGAATGGCAGACTGTACGTCGCCCGTTCGGTTTCCCCGGCTTTCTTGCTTTGCTGGGTTTCCGAACGGATGCCTTCGCGAAGAAGGCGTATGCACAGACTGCGAAATTGCATATCTGGCACCCGTTCTTTATACATCAAGTATGCAATGTTCATTTTTTTTCCTCTCGAAATATTGTGAATGTGCTACGCTGGCATCAAGCTACGCTTTTTGGTACCCGATGTCAATGCCGTGTTAGAATTCGCCTATGATGAGAGAGACTATTAAGGATGCGCTTAAAGGAGCGGTTCCGCATGTGATGCCCGAAGTGATGTTTTCGGAGGGGAATAAAAACGGTCACCTCACTACTAATTGCGCTCTTATATCAGCAAAAGTAACGGGGATATCGCCACTCGAATTGGCAGAGAAGATAAAGGGGGAGATTGAACCGAAGCTTAAGGGTGTTATTGAACGCATTGAAATTGCCGGCCCCGGTTTCATCAATTTTTTTCTGAAAGACGAAGCGATTATAAATGAACTTAAAGAAGTTGAGAAAAAAATAAAAAAAGGATTTGATTTTAGAAAGGGGGAGAAAATAAATATTGAATTTATTTCCGCCAATCCGACCGGCGAACTTCACATCGGCCACGGCCGAGGCGCTTTTTACGGCGACACAATCGCAAACATCTTGGAATTTTCGGGCGCCAAAGTAACGCGCGAATACTATATAAACGATTCTCGCGAGAGCAATCAGATAAAAGAACTTGGTAAAACCGCCCTTGGAATGGGGGAGACATATCTTACCGAAAAATTAAAAAAACAAATTTCAAAACTTAAAATAGGGTTAAGTGATGCTGGCGAAGCGGGATTTAAATTGGCTCTAGTTATACAAAAAGACAACAAAGAATTTATAGAAAAGAAACTCGGCATAAGATTTGACGAGTGGTATTCAGAAGATGAAAAATTACGTGCGTCAAAACTCAACGACCGCACATTTCTTGCTCTTAAAATGAAAGAGTTAGTTTATGAAAAAGATGGGGCTATGTGGCTTAAAACTTTAGAATATGGCGATGATGAAGACAGGGTTGTAGTACGTTCCGATGGAACGAACAGTTATTTTCTTTCCGATATTTCTTATCATAGTGAAAAATTCTTGCGTGGTTATGACGTAGTGATTAATGTTTGGGGGGCGGACCACCATGGGCATGTAAAACGAATGGAGGCAGTGAAGAAAATGCTCGGATGGAAGGGGGATTTAAAAATTTTTATTACGCAATTGGTTTCGCTTAAAGATGGCAAGATGTCGAAGCGTGCGGGTAATGTAATTTTACTTAGAGATTTAGTTAATGAATTTGGCCTTGACGTAGTTCGATGGTTCTTTAGTGAAAAAGCGCTGACCACTCACATGGAATTTGATGCTGTGCGTGCTAAAGAACAATCAGAAAAAAATCCCGTATTTTATGTGCAGTATGCTCATGCTCGCATGAATTCTATTTTAGAAAAAGCCAAAGATTTTAAAAAAGATAACACTACAATCTTGGAAGTGGTGAAAATTCCATCCGCTCGCGCCCTCGCGTTAAAATTGGCTCAACTGGAAGAAATTATTGAATCAATTGTGGAAGAATATCAAGTACAAAAATTAACCACTTATGCATATGAACTTGCTACCGTTTTTTCACAATTTTATCGCGACGTGCGAGTGATAGAAGAAACTTCTTATAACAACGGCGCCCTTGAAATGATTGAAACGACAAAAAATGTTTTGGCAAAATCCCTCTCGCTTCTTGGAATTTCCGCGCCAAATAAAATGTGAAGTGTGTGCAGGTGAACCCGCATAAATACCCCATAGGACTCTCCTATGGGGCTCCTAATGAGGGTGTTTTACTTTCTTTAATTGACTTTTACCAGGGTTGACATAATGTTCTCAGTTTGAGAGTCTTTCGGTAGATGGCTCCTAAGGAGGAATTTATGCAACAAACCATTAATCCGAATAATGTAATCGTTTTCGGCTCCGCGTCTGTTGTCATCAACCTGCTGTTTCTCGCCCTTGCCGTCCGTGGCGAGCTGAAGGGTAAAACTCCCCAAGAGATACTCCAGCAACAAACACCCCGCTGTGTTTCAGCTTTTCTGGGGTTGCTCGTCGCGTGCTATGCATACGCCTACGCCCCGCTCCTTTTTGCGATACACCCTCCGATTGCAATTGAATTCGGCCGTTGGGTCATTGGGCTTGCGACTGGCGCAATCGTAACATGTAGTGCGCTCTACCTATTCCATCTTGGCGGTTACTTCAAGGAGTTACTAAGACGGTCTTTCCTCCGGTAGAGCGATTCAAAGAATTTGCTGGACGGTGATTTTTTCGCAATATAGCGCTGTGCCCGATGTGGTACGGCGCTTTTTCCTTGTATTTCGAAAAATAGAGTGCTACACTCTCTTTCATCTGGAATGGGTCCAGATTTTTTATTTCCAAAAACAGTTCTTTCAGGGGATGAAATTGACAAAAGCCACAGAAGTGAAAAAGCCTCTCTCTGAAGAGGCCATCAGGCAGGTTCGTTCAGCCCTCACTCTTCCGGAACATGTTCGCGAGATGGTAGAGGACAGCGAAATCCATCTTTTTGCCGAGTCCCTCTGGCATTGGTGGCAGCATATGAAGACATTCAATCGGTACATGGTTTCCATATGCGACAAGTACTGGCACCCCGCGCCAATTCCGGTGGCGGAGTGTCCGGAAAAACTTTTGCTCTGGGTCGTGCGCCAGCTCGGGCAAGGGCGGAAGATTGTCGCTGTCGGCCACAAAAACAAGACGGTGGAGGCCAGAATCTTCGAGTGGTTTTCCTACTTCGCTCCCGTCCCCGCCGTCTAGAACGGTCCGTCCGCGCAAGCGGACGCAAAATCGCTCCGTGCTTCTGTACTTGGGCGGTTTTTTTATTTAATAAGTGCGTCTGTATTAATTTACCCGCCTAAATTTGTGTAATTTTTAGTAGAGCGATTAGAAAAATTTTGTGTGGTAAACTCAATACATTACTCGATTTCTAGTAAAAATTTAGGTGGGTAAATAGTATGAATCCCGTTAGAAGCCGCGGTCACGGTTTAAATAGGAGCTTAAAACAATTATGAATCACGATCGTGTTATTATTTACAAAAATAACTTTGCAAGGCGCGGGCTGACCGCGACCTGCTTCTAACGGGATGAAACTAGAGGAAGAAATACTAAAATTTTGGCAAGAAAAGGGGATATTCAAAAAAACTTTAACTGAAAGGGCTTCCGGTAAAAAATTCGTATTTTACGACGGACCGCCCTTTGCTACCGGACTCCCTCATTACGGGCATATTTTGGCCGGAACTATCAAGGATGTCATTCCGCGCTATCAAACCATGCGCGGGCGATTTGTGCGCCGAGAGTGGGGCTGGGATTGTCATGGGCTTCCGCTTGAAAATATTATTGAAGAAGAACTAGGGCTCAAGCATAAGAAAGATATAGAAAAATTCGGCATTGAGAATTTTAATGATGCCGCCTCGCGCGCAGTACTTCGTTATGAAAATGACTGGAAAAAAATAATTCCTAAAACCGGGCGTTTCGTGGATATGGAGAATCCCTACAAAACAATGGACGCCACATACACGGAATCCGTCTGGTGGTCCTTCAAAACTCTTTATGACAAAGGGCTGATATACGAAGGGCATAAAATAATGCTGGTGTGTCCGCGCTGTGAGACCACTCTTGCTCAGAGTGAAGTCGCTTTGGGCGGGTACCACGATGTTACTGATATTTCGGTGATAGTGAAATTTGAACTTATTGATGAGCCAGGAACATTTCTTTTGGCGTGGACGACGACACCGTGGACATTGCCTGGGAACACAGCCCTTGCGGTAAACAAGAATGTTGAATATGTAAAAGTCAGTATCAAAAATTATCAGAATGTTCCTGATGGAATATATATATTTTCTAAAAAAGATTACGAAGATTATAAAAAAGAAATTGACAACGAAAAAAATAGAGAGATAAAAACAAAGGTTGATATTTTAAAAACTTTCAAGGGAAGCGAACTTGTTGGTAAATCTTATATTCCTCCGTTTGATTATTTTTATAAAGATGAAAAAATAAAAAATCACAAAAACGGATGGAAAGTTTATCATGCTGATTTTGTTACGACGGAAACCGGAACCGGAATCGCCCATGAGGCGCCGGCCTTCGGCGAAGACGATATGCAACTCGCGCTCAAAAACAACATTCCCATTGTTCAGCATGTAGGAATGGATGGCAAAATGAAAAACGAAGTCAAAGATTTTCGCGGTTTATATGTAAAACAAAAGGGCGATACTCAGTCAACCGACATTGAAATTGTAAAATATCTCGCCCAAAAAGAACTTCTCTTTGCCAAAGAAAAAGTGGTGCACCCATATCCTCTCTGCTGGCGCTGCGACACGCCGCTTTTAAACTATGCAACAAATTCATGGTTTGTTAAAGTAACGGATTTTAAGGACAAGCTGATAAGAGAAAACAAAAAAATCGTCTGGGTGCCAGCGCACATGCGAGATGGCCGTTTCGGTAAATGGCTCGAAGCGGCCAAGGATTGGGCGATTTCGCGAACTCGTTTTTGGGGCGCACCCCTTCCGGTCTGGCGCTGTGAAAAATGTAAAAAAATTGAAATTATTGGAAGTTTAGGTGAACTTCAGAAATCAATACCTAAAAGCGGAAATAAATATTTTGTTATGCGACATGGGCAAGCTGAGAGCAATATTTCTGGTACTAACGATTCCACAGGCAACCCGAATAATCATCTAACCGAGAATGGGCGAGAAAGTATACGGCGTTTTGCTAAAGAATTTTCTAAAAAAGGGATAACTCGTATTATGACTTCACCGTTCGCTCGTGCTAAGGAAAGCGCAGAAGTTATCGCACACGAACTTGGACTCCCGGAACAAAATATCTTGTCCGACCAACGATTGATTGAATTTAATCACGGCTCCGACCGTCAGGGTAAAAAAATAAGTAACAATAATCCAGAACCATTTAATGAAAATGATCTTTATATTCGCCATGATGACGGTGAGAGCCACGCAGAGGTTAGATCACGGGTAGTTTCGGTGATATTTGATATGGAAAAAACCTATAAAAATGAGACGATACTTATTGTTACCCATGGTTCTCCAATGTGGATGCTTATCACCGGGGCTTTAGGTATGAGTGACAAGGAAACAATAAAATATCAGGAAGAACGCAAAAAAGACAATGGGGACTATTTTATTTCAAACGGCCAGATTGAGAAAATTGACTTTGTCCCGTTTCCCCATAACAAAGAGTACGAACTTGATTTTCACCGCCCGTATATAGACGAAGTGAAGCTATCTTGCACTTGCGGTGGAGAGATGGAGCGCATCAAAGATGTCTTTGACTGCTGGTTTGAATCTGGCTCCATGCCCTACGGGCAATTTCATTATCCTTTTGAGAACAAAAAAGTTTTTAAAGAAAATTTTCCCGCCGATTTCATCGCCGAAGGACTGGATCAAACCCGCGGATGGTTTTACAGCATGATGGTACTTGGCGTTGCGCTTTTCGGCGAGACGCCGTTTAAGAATGTTATCGTGAATGGCCTTATTTTGGGCGAAGACGGCCAGAAGATGGCCAAAAAACTTAAGAATTATCCGGATGTGACGGAGTTGATTGAAAAATACGGCGCTGATGCGCTCCGTTATTATTTTCTCTCGTTACCGGTAATGCGCGGAGAAGACATTGCTTTCTCGGAAAAGGGAATTAGTGATGTCTATAAGAAGATTATATTACGGCTCCTTAATGTCTATAGTTTCTACAAAATGTATGCCCATGAACTTCGTTTTGAGGACTCGTTCAAGAAGAGCAAAAATGTACTGGACCAATGGATATTGTCGCGCCTTTCAGAATTATCTATAGAGATGACGCGCGGAATGGATGCTTACGAGCTTGATGTTGCTGTGCGCGGAATTGAAAAATTTGTTGACGATTTTTCCACCTGGTACTTGCGCCGCTCCAGAGAAAGAGTGAAGGGAGATGATAAAGAGGACAAAGAAATGTCACTTTCGACCATCCGTTTTGTCCTTTTTGAATTTTCCAAATTAATCGCTCCCGCAATGCCGTTTGTTGCGGAAGATATTTATCAGAAAGTGAAAGGATTAAAAGATAAAGAAAGCGTGCATCTTGAAGCTTGGCCCGAAGCGGGGAAGATTGATAAAAAAAATATCGCCAAAATGGAAACAACCAGGTGTCTTGTTGAGCTTGCCCTCGCCCTTCGCGCGGAGAAAGGAATAAAAGTGCGTCAGCCACTTGCCATTTTGGAAGTAAGCAAAGAGGAAGGTGAATTTTTTGAAGAACTAATTAGAGACGAGGTTAATGTTAAAAAAATCTTTGTGGGAGCATTTTCCAAGGGGGCGGTGACACTGGACACAAATATTACACCCGAACTCAAGGAAGAAGGACAGTTTCGCGACCTAACGCGAGCAATCCAAGAATTGCGTAAAAAAGAAAAACTTACGCATCATGATGTCGTTTCATTTGTAATTGATACCGATACAAGGGGGCGGGAATTAATTTCAAAATTTGAAGTACAATTAAAAAAGGCGGTATCGGCGGACAAAATTGTGTTTGAAAAAAATAACGGCGAAGAAATATTGATTAACGATACTATTTTAAAAGTTTCGCTAAAAAATCCCATTAGAAGTTCAGAAAAATTATAGAGTATAATGACTTTTGTGAGAGAATTCGCCCGTGGCTTAATAAGTTTTAAAATATGATTATGCAAAAAACTTCTAACAGGACAAGAAAACGAGTATTCATAATCCATGGGTGGGAAGCTAGTTCTAGTTCAGACTGGTTCCCTTGGCTCAAGAAGGAATTAGAAAACCGGGGATTCGAAGTTACCGTTCCCGATATGCCAGATACCGAGCGTCCTAATAAAGAGGTATGGATAACATATCTAGCTTCTCTCATCGGAGCACCAGACGAGCAGACTTATTTGGTAGGACATAGTATCGGGGGGAATACGGTATTGAGATATCTGGAATCATTGGATAATAAAAAGATCGGTGGGGCAGTACTTGTCGCTCCTTATTTCGGGAAAGTGGTGCTCGAATCTGGAGAAGCAAAAAAGATTGCGGACCCATGGCTCAATACGCCGATTGATTTTTCAAGAATCAAAAATGTTTGTAGTAATCTCACTTTTATTTTCTCGGATAACGATGAGTGGGTACCGCTTGAAAATAAAGAATTTTTCAAGGAGAAACTTTCCCCAAAGATTATTATTGAGAGAGGCAAAGGACATTTTAACGAAGAGGATGATATTGCTGAACTCCCTTCTGCGCTTGAAGCGTTACTTTCTTTTTCATAATGTCCTACCATCTCTATCAGACAGAAGGAATCGTGCTCGGTGGCGCTCCGATAGGTGATTCCAACCGCTACTACTATCTTTTTACTAAAGAATTAGGGCTTACTATTGCTTTCGCCCAGGGGGTGCGCGAAGTTAAATCAAAATTGCGCGGGCATCTCCAAGATTTTTCCTATATCGCTGTAGACCTTATCAGGGGCAGGGATACTTGGCGTATTGTAAATGCGAGAGAGAAAGATAAATTTGGGAGTAGCTCTCTTTCCCCTGCCTCGCTTAAAATCGTCGCCAGAATTACTGACCTTCTTAAGAGATTTCTCCACGGCCAAGAGAAAAACGAAAAGCTTTTTAACTATCTGGTCGGAGGTTTTTCTTTTTTGGAAAAAGAGAAAATGGAACCAGAAACACTTAAAAATCTGGAAATTGTCTTATTGGCGAGGATTCTATACGCCTTAGGATATTGGGACGGGGAAGGAAAGACAAAGACAATTCTTTCCTCGGAGCTCTCAACCGAACTTCTTAAAGAAGCGGGCAGTAGAAGCAAGGAATTGCTTGACGAAATAAACCGTGCCCTTAAAGAAAGTCACCTATAGTATTTAGTTTTTTTGACCACCTTGTTTCTAATCGTTCTATCCCCATTTACCCATTCGCACGAATGGGTAAATGTAGTAAAATGGTAGACACATAAAAATAAAAGATATGATGAAAGAAAAAGAAATGGAGCGTGTTCTTAAAGCCCTAGCCAACAGACGGCGGTTGGCTATAATTAAATTTATTAAAAAAGAAAAAGAGGCATCGGTGGGGGATGTGGCCGAAGAAATTAAATTATCTTTTAAATCAACCTCAAAACATCTGGCCCTGCTTGCGGCGGCCGATATTTTAGAGAAAGAACAGAGAAGTTCCCAGATGTTTTACCGTTTAATGGGGAACTCTTCCGAAACCATCAGGAGTCTTTCCCAATTTTTTTAATTATATAATCCTAATTCAAGTCCCCATTTACCAATTCGTGCGAATGGGTAAATGGGGGAATGTCAGTAGCGTGTAGCGATTAGGGAAATTCTTTACGCGTCCCCTTAACTAACCGCTCAACGCTAAACATTTACCTCTGTTATAATTGGCAGCGAGAGAGAAATGTATAAGACTACTGCTTTATACATTTCAACCGAGCGAACCAATTTTATTGTACCCAGTTATATAATTGGCAGCGAGAGAGAAATGTATAAGACTACTGCTTTATACATTTCAACCGAGCGAACCAATTTTATTGTACCCAGTTATATAATTGGTAGTGAGTGAGAAATGGAAAGGGCTCCTGCCTTTTCTATTTCGAAAGAACGAACTAATTATATTGTATTCCGTTATATAATAAACCTCATGGCTATAGAAGATAGGGAAAAAGATTCGATTGAAAAAATATCAGAACGCCTGTACCGCAACGACGGCGCGGTTACAAGGCATCGTCGCGGAGTGCTCCATAAGGGGCAGTACGATGTTTCGGATGATTGGCCCGAGGAAGAAAAGCTCCCTATGCGCCCTGTCGATCGGAATTTGATGTTTAAAAAGATTTTTATAGGGTCGGCGATATTTTTCTTTCTCTCCATTATTTTTGCGCTTTATACTTTTTACGGCGGTTTCAATATAGTTTCCAACGAAAATATCGGCTTGTCGGTGCTTGGTCCGGCCTTTACCGAAGGCGGCAGCGATCTTAACCTCCAATTTGAGATTAAGAACGGCAATCGACAGGCGCTAGAGTACGCTGACCTAATTATTGAGTATCCCAGAGGCGCCACTCTTTTTGGCGACAAGGACATAGTGCGCCTGACGAAGTCAATCGGCAATATCGGAGCGGGAAAATCGGCATCAGAAAGTATTAAAATTGTTGTCTTCGGCGATGAAGGCAGCGAACGTATTGTAAAAGCAACACTGGAATATCGGCTAGAGGGTTCAAACGCTATTTTTCTGAAAGAAACGACTTTCCCCGTGCATGTCAAATCAAGCCCCATATCTATTTCAGTAAGCGATTTAAGAGAGGTAAACGCCAATCAAGAAATTTCGATTGATGTAGAAGTGCTGGCTAACTCCGACAAGATTTTGAGAAATATGTTGCTTCGCATCGAGTATCCCACCGGATTCACGCTTTCAGGCGTAACTCCGGAGGCGACTTACAGCAACAATGTTTGGCGCTTGGGAGATCTTGATAAGTTGGCCAGGAAAAAAATAACTATTCGCGGCAAACTCGCCGGCGAGGACGGAGAAGAGCGCTCCTTCCGAATATACTCGGGGCAGGAGGACGACAAAGACGGAGAAGTAATCGGCATAATTTACGGCTCGGTTTTAGAAACGCTTACCATCAAGCGCCCTTTTATTGAGACAAAACTTTTGATAAACGGAGAGTCCGGCACGGAATTTGTAATTCCGGCTAGTGGGCGTATTAATGGAGAGCTTTCTTGGGTAAATAATTTACCCGACCGCGTGCTTGATGCTGAATTATTCGTCCACATTGAGGGCGATGCAATTGATAAGCAAACTGTTTCCGGCTTCCCCGGTTTTTTCAGTTCGCAGGACAACACCATTACATGGAATAAAGATACGGTGCCTAAGTTAGAGCAGATTCAGGGCGGAGACAGCGGCAATTTTAGTTTTTCATTCAATGTTTTGCCGGCATTTTCCGGTAATCGCCTTATTCTGAAAAACCCAAAGCTTACGCTTGAAGTCGGAGTGCGCGCCAGGCGGGTCAAAGAAGGGAATGTGCCGGAAAGAATAACTTCTTCAGAAAAGAAGGTGATTAAAGTCAGCTCCAATGTGCAACTCTCGTCATTTGTCCGTTACTATGATGGTCCATTCAAAAATAGCGGCGGAGTTCCCCCTAGGGCCGATAACGAAACTACTTATACTATCACTTGGACCGTATTGAACTCTTCCAACAATCTTTCTAATGCTTCGGTAAAAACCACCTTGCCAAACTATGTGCGCTTTCTGGGAAATGTTTTCCCAAACGGCGAAGAAGTTTCATTTGATGATAAATCTAGAGAAATAATTTGGAATATCGGATCCGTCGGAGAGGGGGTTGGTGTTGATAGCCCAATACGCCAATTATCGTTTCAAATAGGATTTACCGCTTCGCTTTCCCAAGTTGGTATCAGCGCCACGGTTACAGGCGAATCTTCATTGACGGCCAAAGACACATTTACCAACGCCAATATCGCCGTTACAAAAAGTGCGCTTACCACAAGGATTTCAAGCGACAGCGGTATTAAAGCGGGGGATGATATAATCCAAAAATAGTTGCTAGAAAATCAGGAGCTAGGAGTTAGGAAAATACGGATATTTAAATACCGAATACTACATGAAAAAAAATAATGAAGAAACATTGATGGATAAAATAGTGTCGCTTGCTAAACGGCGCGGGTTTTTGTATCAGAGTTCGGAAATTTACGGCGGGCTCGCCCTGCCAAATTTCTAGTTCATCACTTATATGACCGATTTAGAAAAAATTGTAAGTTTATGTAAACGTCGAGGTTTTATATATTCCAGCTCTGAAATTTATGGAGGGCTCGCCGGCGCTTGGGATTACGGCCCGTACGGCCTGGCACTCAAGCAAAATATAAAAAATCTCTGGTGGAAGCGCTTTGTCGATAGCAAGGATGAAATGTACGGCATGGATGCTTCCATTTTAATGAACCCGCGAGTTTGGCAGGCCTCCGGGCATATTTCCGGGTTTTCAGACCCATTATCGGATTGTGAAGACTGTAAAAAACGGTTTCGTACCGATGCTCTTGAAAAAAGAGTTTGCCCGGAATGCGGAGGCAAGTTGGGCGCCTCGCGCCAATTCAATATGATGTTTGAAACGAAAATCGGGGCAATGGAAGATTCGTCGGCAACAGTTTATCTCCGTCCCGAGACAGCGCAGGGAATGTTCGTCAATTTCAAAAATATCGTCGATAGTTTTCATCCTAAAATTCCATTCGGCATAGCCCAGATAGGCAAGGCATTCCGCAACGAAATAACTCCGCGCGATTTTATTTTTCGTACGCGCGAGTTTGAGCAGATGGAAATTGAATATTTTGTAAAAGAATCCGAATGGAAAGATTCATTTGAGTATTGGCGCAAAGAAATGCTTGGGTGGATGAGCGACATCGGCCTTTCTAAAAAAAGTATTCATGAACTTGAAGTTCCGGATGACGAACGCGCGCACTATTCAAAAAGAACTATTGATTTTGAATTCGATTATCCGTTCGGCAGAAAGGAGTTATATGGTTTGGCATACAGAACAGATTTTGATCTATCTGCGCACTCAAGCGAGAGTACTGTCGATTTATCCTACTATGACGAAGAAACAAAAGAGCGATTTATCCCAAATGTAATTGAGCCGTCATTCGGCGTAGATCGCACTGTGCTCGCCGTACTACTTTCTGCTTATACCGAAGACGAACTTGGCGGGGCTAAACCGGATCATGATAATCCGGTCGCCCGAACTGCCAAAGGCGGTTCTAGGGAGAAGCGAGTCTATTTGAAATTAAAGCCCTCGCTTGCGCCGGTGAA
This sequence comes from Patescibacteria group bacterium, assembly GCA_038063255.1. Classification (GTDB taxonomy): domain Bacteria; phylum Patescibacteriota; class Minisyncoccia; order Phycocordibacterales; family VMEP01; genus JAUYLU01. Next base: position 21,995 of record JBBTVL010000015.1, read on the forward strand.
AGTTGCCGTGTTTCCGCTTCTTAAAAATAAGCCAGAACTTATGGAGAAAGCGCGTGAAGTTTATGCGATGCTTAAAAAAGAAATTCCGCAAATTGCATTTGATGATAACGGCAATATCGGCAAGCGCTATCGGCGCCAAGACGAAATCGGCACGCCCTTTTGCGTTACTATTGATTTTGAAACACTGGATAATGACACGGTTACCATCAGATATCGTGACGATGGACGACAAGAGCGATCTAAAATTTCTGAAATTTCTTCATTTATCACGGAGAAATTGAAGACAAACTAATTAGTAGAGATTGGGTCACAAATTGCGCACCAGCTAAAACTGCGTTAGAATCCTTTTATAGATAAATAATAAGCGGTAAACGAAGGGCGGTGGCAACTTACAAGGGCGACCTTTGTGAGCACGAGGGATACAAGGGTCGCCCTTGTAAGTCTTGTCTTTGGTGTTAATTAAAATGTAATTCACTAAACATTTCAGCCAGAGGCTGATCCGCCTTTGGCGGAAATAGCTAAAACCTATTAAAATCATGGAGAAATCTCAAGTAGAATTTTCAGTAACCGCGGGGAGTATTGTAAAAATACTTGCCGTACTTTTGGTGTTCGTGGCGCTGTATAAAATATGGGATTTAGTGCTGGTAATCCTTACCTCGGTGGTTATTGCCTCGTCGCTTGAACCGCTTACCAAGCACCTTATTAGATTCAGAATCCCGCGCGTCATCGCCGTAATTTTTCTTTTTCTAGTATTCATAGTCCTTTTCTTGGCTCTTTTCTATTTTTTTATTCCTCCGCTCCTTACCGAACTTTCCAGCTTTATTGAATCAATTCCGCAATATATCGGTTTCATTGAAGGATTTGATTCAACGCTGGACAGCTTATTCGGCGCCCAAAATTTATTAAGCAACCTGGCGTCAAACTTATCCGTTAATGATTTGCTGACAAATGCCAAGACGACCGTTTTCGGCATTGGGGGCGGAGCGATCCAAGCGGTTAACTTTGTTTTCGGCGGTCTCACCGGTTTTGTTCTTATTCTTGTGATTTCTTTTTATCTTTCGGTGCAAGACCGAGGTATTGAGAATTTTTTGCGCATAGTGACGCCGGCGCGCCACGAAAAATACGCCATAGACCTATGGCAGCGCTCGCAAAATAAAATTGCCCTTTGGATGCAAGGTCAATTTCTACTCGCTCTCTTGATAGGCGTATTGGTTTATTTAGGCCTCACTATTTTGGGCGTAAAATACGCCTTTCTCCTTGCCATAATTGCCGCTATATTTGAACTTATTCCTGTTTTCGGTCCGATTATGGGAGCCATACCGGCTGTGATTATGGCCTTTGTCGATGGCGGGGTAACCCTCGGGCTTATGGTTATCGGCTTTTACTTCATTATTCAGCAGTTTGAAAATCATTTGATTTATCCTCTAGTGGTGCGCAAGGTGACTGGCGTGCCGCCGCTTTTAGTTATTCTATCCCTTCTTATCGGCTTCAAGCTGGCCGGTTTTCTGGGAGTGGTTCTTGCCATACCGATAGCAACCGCGCTTCTTGAGTTCACCAGCGATATAGAAAAAAGGAAAATGGTCGCCGCAGAGGCGAAGTAGCTCCATTCGCGATTTCTGATTTTATGAAGGAGAAATTTTATCTCACGACGTCTATTGTATATACCAATGCGGCTCCGCATCTCGGGTTTGCTTATGAGCTTGTGCTTGCCGATATTATTGCAAGATATAAACGCTCACAGGGCATAGACACCTATTTTTTGACCGGAACAGACGAGCACGGCGCCAAAATCGCCAAGGCGGCCGAAAAAGAAGGTCTTTCCACAAAGGCCTTTGTTAACGAAAACACCAAGCATGTGAAAGCGCTTATCAAGTCGCTTGGCGTTTCAAACGACGGATTTATTCGCACTTCTGACAAGTTGTGCCATTGGCCGGGGGCGATAAAACTTTGGAAAAAAATCGCGGCTAAAGGAGATTTGTATAAAAAGAAATATAAAGGACTCTACTGCATGGGGGACGAAGCATTTCATGGAGAGAACACGCTCCTGTGTGGCGAGTGCCCCAACTATCCCGGGCAGGCGCTTGAGGTTGTCGAAGAAGAGAATTATTTTTTCAAACTCGGGAACTACACTTCGGAAATTAAAAAAAGAATAACGAGCGGAGAATTAAAAATTATTCCTGCTTCGCGCGGGAAAGAAATAATATCGCTTCTTGATGAAGGACTTTCTGATGTGAGTTTTTCGCGCCTTGAGGGAGCCATACCATGGGGGATTCCAGTACCCGGCGATTTTTCCCAGATGATGTATGTCTGGTGCGACGCGCTTTCCAACTATGTTTCGGCGCTTGGTTATGGGTCTTCCGACAAAAAAATGTTTAAGAAATATTGGCCGGCCGATCTGCACCTGATTGGCAAGGACATTCTTCGTTTTCATGCTGCAATCTGGCCGGCAATGTTAATATCGGCCGGCCTGCCGCTTCCAAAGTCTATAATGGTGCACGGATTTATCACTTCCGACGGAAAAAAAATGTCGAAAAGTCTAGGTAATGTAATTGACCCGATGGCGCTTATAAATGAATTCGGCAAAGACGCCTTTCGCCATTATTTTTCAAGCGAGATGTCTCCATATGAAGACGGTGATTTTAGCCGCGAAAAATTTATTGAAAATTATAATGGGAATCTTGCCAACGGACTCGGTAACTTGGTTTCCCGCGTGCTTAAAATGTCTTCTCTTTATTTCGGTGGTATCGTAAAAGGCAATACATGCGATCTGGCGCCTCTTCAGGATCATATGAAAACTGTGTCGGGTGAGGTGTTGCGGGAGCTCGGCAGTATCGAAAATTTTATAAATTCTAAAATTTTTCCGGAATACCAGCGGGCGATGGAGGTTTACGAAATCCACAAGGCCTCAAACGCGATATGGCGGCTTATCAAGACACTTGATTTATATGTGTCCGGTTACGAGCCGTTTAAGCTTATAAAAACAAATAGAGAAAAAACAGAAGGAGTAATATTCAATCTTCTTTTCGGACTTGAGAAAATTTCTGAAATGCTTTTGCCATTTCTCCCAGATACCGCCCTAAAAATTACGGAGCTTATTGGCAGAGTTGGAAAGGGGAATATGGAGTATCGTACAAGCATACTAGATACCCCGCTTTTCCCGCGCAAGGATTAATAAAAAACGCGCGGCCATTTGACCACGCGCTGTCACTTCTCGGAAAGTTTTATGTGCGAAGATGTTGCCATCCTTGCGCGAATAACTCTCGGAAATCGCGCCGAACCTTCTCGACTCGTGTGCGCAGGCCAAAACTGTTCCTGATGGCCGCAAAGATCTGATGCTGGCCAACAAAGATTTCCGAAATAGGCGTTGTCTTTTCTCCGAAAATCTTTTCGCCCATAAGGTAGTGTCGTGGAATGGAAAAATCAATATCCTCGTCGCGAATTTCCATTCCTTCCCCAGTTCGCTGTTGAAAGGCAAAGCACCGACAGCGGACATAGAATTCCTGGCCAGCGTAGTTGTAGCCAATGCCACCGCTTGATATTGCCACCGACAGATTGGTAGCAATATGACTGCTTCTTGGGTTGTCTCCGAAATGATTGATTTTCAAGACCCAACACCCCCGCTTGAGTCGCTTGTCCAAGGTGAGCAATTTCTTAAGCACTACGTCCTCGATATTGCGCAAGGCAGTGTCGTAAGCAGAAGCTTTTTTGAACCACTCGCGGAACTGCTTTTCCCGTTGCTGAAACGGAAGATGGCTTCTCATGGTGTTCCCTTTTTGTGAAGGTTGGACTTCAGTCTAAACGCACAATATACTTTGTCTAAACAACTGTCAATTTATGAAAATAAATTATATAGACATACATTCCCACATCCACGACAAAGAATTTGATAAAGACCGTGATGAGGTTTTGGCGAGAATGAAGGAAAGTAATATAGCCACGATTACAATAGGAACACATCTTGAAAGTTCAAGAAAAGCCGTCGCGCTTGCTGAAAAAGAATCTCTAGTTTATGCAACAGTTGGAATTCACCCAACTGACACAAAAGTTGAAATAGTTTCCAAAGAACTTGAAGAATTGGCTCATCACAAAAAAGTTGTGGCGATAGGCGAGTGCGGGTTAGATTATTTTCGCGGGAGTACATCAGAAGTCGAGAAAAAACGCCAACGTGCGCTTTTTGAATCGCAAATTGAACTAGCGATTAAAGTTGATAAGCCACTAATGATTCATGGCAGGCCTTCCCGCGGCAGCATGGACGCCTATTTGGATATTTTAGAAATTCTTACCCCGTACAAATTGGAACACGGGGAACATTTAAGGGGAAACATTCATTTTTTCTCAGGAAATAAAGAAATTGCCCAAAAATTTCTGGATTTGGGGTTCACGATGTCGTTTACGGGAGTGGTAACATTTACCCACGATTACAATGACGTTATTCGTTTTCTTCCTCTTACTTCAATTATGTCCGAAACGGATTCGCCCTATGTGGCGCCCGTACCTTATCGCGACAAGCGCAACGAACCGTTATTTATACGTGAGACGGCCGCCCAAATAGCCAGAATTAGAGGAGAAAACGAGAATATGGTGGCGGAAGCGCTCTTCAAAAATGCAATAGATAGCTTCGGATTACATGACCTTTTTGACTAATATACCCTCCTCTGATAGCATGGGGGAATTCAGAACTTACTTGTCCTGTTAGAAGTTTAAGATTAAGGTTAAAATACCGTGGGTGAAGCCGTAAGGCGCTACGCTAACAAAAATTCATTAAAAGAAATAATTAATACGAACTTCTAATAGGATGGTAAAAAACGCTCCCGCAGTTGAAGTAAAAGAAGAGGGGAAGAGAATCTACGAAGTGGGCTATCTTCTAACGGCTTCTTTGTCCGAAGAAAAACTTTTCCAACTGGTGGAAGACTTGAAGGGCGCCATTGTAAAAGACGGAGGCGCCATCATCACCCTAGAATTTCCTAAACTCCGCGATCTTGCTTACCCGATGTCTAAAATGATAGGCCACAAAAAAGAAATTTTCGGGAGCGCCTATTTTGGTTCTATTAAGTTTGAACTTGAAGCGGAAAATATTTCAAATATTAAAAAATATTTTGAATCGCTGGAGTCTGTGGTAAGATTTCTCCTAATTACTACTGTTCGCGAGAATACCATGTATTCGCGCCGCGTAGCATTCCGCCCGAATGATCGCCCCCGCGCCAAAAAAGGAGCGAAGATGAGCGAAGAAGAAATGGAGAAAACGGTCGCCGAATTAGTTAAATAAAAATTATGTATTTAAACAAAGCACTAATTGTAGGAAATCTTACCCGCGACCCGGAGATGAAATCTCTTCCTTCGGGTTCGAAAGTAACGACATTTTCTTTGGCGACGAACCGTGTCTGGAAAAATGCTTCAGGCGAGAAACAAGAGTCGGTTGATTATCACAATATCGTAGTTTTCGGGCGTCAGGCCGAAACTTCGGCACAATATTTGAAGAAAGGGCAGTCTGTTCTCATTGAAGGGCGCATCCAGACGAGAAGCTGGGATGATAAGGGTACGGGTGAAAAGAAGTATCGTACTGAAATTGTCGCCGACAGAGTACAGTTTGGGCCAAAAAGCGGAATGGGTGGTGGCACTAGTGCTAGTGCTCCTAAACAAGAAACGCCAGAGGCAGAAGGTGGAATCGAGTACCCAACAGAAGAGGCAAATCCGGAAGATATACCCTTCTAGCGAAGGCGATACCAATATACAAATGAATACTAATATACGAATGACTACAAATAAGGGTTTAAAATATTAGTATCCATTAGTATAATTCGTAACATTAGTAGATTAGTATGTTTATCTTATGAAAAAACAGTGCTATTTCTCGCAAAATAATATTAAGTATATTGATTATAAGGATATTGAAATTCTGAAGAAATTTTTGACGCCCCACGCGCGTCTCCAGTCCAGGAAACGTTCCGGCGTTTCTTCAAAAAGTCAGCACCAATTGGCACTCGCCGTCAAGCGCGCCCGATTTTTAGGACTCTTACCCTATGTCTCCCGTTAACTAAAGACTACTTTTTTTCCACACGCTCCACATATTCTCCAGTTTCAGTATTTACGCGGATTACATCGTCAACATTAACAAAGAAGGGGACTGTTACAGTTGCTCCGGTTTCAAGCACTGCCGTTTTTCCCCCACCTGAAGCGGTATTTCCTTTTATAGAGGGCGGTGCGTCGGTAACCTTAAGTTCAACTTTAATAGGCAAACGAATGCCAATAATTTTCGGTTCCTCATCGTCATCTTCTGAAAAAGTAAGCACTTCCACTAAAATATTGCCTTTTAGAAATTTTTTTGGTTCGCCTAACAGTTTTTCGTCTATTTTAAACCGCTTGCTCGGATCTTTTTCCTCGCAAAACCAATATTCTCCTTTATTGTGATACAAAAATTTAACAGTTCTTTTTCCTAAATCGGCTTCTTCTACTTTGTCCGTGGCATGAAATGTCGCCGGCACGATTCTGCCGTTCAAAAGACTCCTTAATTTAGTTTGGTTTTGCGGTTTGCGCATCTGTGTCCGTGCCACATGTGAATCAATCACCTCATAGGGCTCTTTATTGTAGATAATATATTTTCCAGGACGTATTTCGCTGTATTCAAGCATCCTATTAGAAGTTCGTATTAATTATTTCTTTTAATGAATTTTTGTTAGCGTAGCGCCTCTCGGCTTCACTCACGGTATTTTAACCTTAATCTTAAACTTCTAACAGGACAAGTGGATACCGGCTTATTGTAAGGATTTTTTTAAAAATGTCTATAACTCCCCCACTTGGCGGTTAAACCGCCAAGTGGGGGGGTGAGAAAAGATATAATCAACAATAGGGCGGATTTTTTACTTCGGTTCTTCGGATAGTTTTTTTCTAATGTCTTTTTCTATAGTATTTGCTACTTTCGGATTCTCTCTCAAAAATGTTCTAGTGGCGTCATATCCGCGCCCGAGTTTGGTGTCGCCATATTCATAACTCTGCCCTCCTTTTTTAATTATTCCGAACTTTTCCCCGAGAGCGATAAGTTCACCCTCTTTGGAAATGCCTTCGCCGTATATAATATCGAATTCAGTGCTTTTAAATGGCGCGGCTACTTTATTTTTCACTACTTTCACCCGCGTGCGCGAGCCGACGGTCTCCTCTCCTTTTTTAATCGAGGCAATTTTCCTGATATCAATGCGTACTGATGTATAAAACTTGAGTGCTTTCCCGCCCGGCGTGGTCTCTGGATTGCCGAACATTACCCCGATTTGCATTCTGATTTGATTGATGAAAATAACCACGGTTTTTGATTTGGCGGTGATGGCGGTCAATTTGCGGAGCGCTTGAGACATCAATCGCGCCTGCTTGCCGACATGGTACGCCCCCATATCGCCCTCGATTTCGTCTTTAGGCGTCAAGGCCGCCACCGAGTCAATAACAACGACATCAATTTTTCCCGAACGCACCAAGCTTTCCACAATTTGAAGCGCTTGTTCACCGGTGTCCGGCTGGGAGATAAGCAGGTCGTTTATTTTTAGCCCTAATTTTTTTGCGTATTCCGGGTCCATAGCGTGTTCAGCGTCAACGAAAGCGCATATTCCGCCGGCTTTCTGCGCCTCGGCAATGATATGGAGAGTGAGCGTAGTTTTGCCTGAAGATTCTGGGCCGAAAACTTCAATGATTCTGCCGCGCGGAATCCCGCCCGCTCCTAGAGCGTAGTCAAGACCGATCGAACCGCTGGAGATAACTCCCACACTGCTCACTTTCGGTTTATCGCCCAACTTCATAATGGCTCCCTCGCCGAATTTCGTTTCTATTTCGCGAATCGTGTCTTCTATTGAAGCGCCTATTTCCTTATCTTCTTTTTTTATTTTTTTAATCATCCCGTTATTTTTTTTATTTTTAATTTTTCAACTTTTATTTTTTTACTGCCGTTCTTTGCGTACGATTTCTAATTCAACTTTTTTTGTTTTTCCAAAACGATCTGTCCCCGCCACACTTATTATATTATAACCTTCCGTCACTACCAATTGATCCTTAAATACTCCATTTTGGTCGATTGAAATCGTCCGGCCGTTGATGGAAATTTTGGAGATATTTTTCGTTATGCCTTCTATGGGTAAAGTTGAGCTTAGAACTACTGCTCCACTGCGCGGAGTCTGCACGGTTATTTTTGGTCCCATGATAAGGTTTTTAGTTTTATCAAACGCGTAGAGCACGATTATAAGCGCAAGCGCGATACCTAGGGATAATTTAAGCGCGCGCCGCGGATCTTTGTTCATCCCGTTAGAGGCAGGTCGCGTTCGTAACGCCCTGCGCAAAATTATTATTAAAAATTTGGATTATTTCTATCATATTACATTAATTATGCGAAATTTACTCGACCGCGGCCTCTAACGGGATTCATGGTTGTTCACCCTCCCCCGTCCCTTTCGCGCTAAGAAGTACATCGCGCGCTTTGGCGCCGTCGCCCGGCCCGATTACGCCCTTTTCTTCAAGCATATCGATAAGCCGGGCCGCCCGGGCATAGCCGACTTTTAATTTGCGCTGAAGATACGACGATGAAGCTTTGCCGGCTTCAGTCACCACCCGCCTAGCTTCTTCATAAAGTTCATCATCGTCTTCAATGGTGCTATCGTCATCAACCGTCGCCTCAAATATTGATTTGTTGCTGGGCGCGTCAGTCATCGTTACTTCGGTGGGTAGCTCGTCTTTGTATTGGTCGGCAAGATATTTCACTACTTTTTTGACTTCCTGCTCGCTGATATATGCCGATTGGATGCGCTCCGGTTTTGACATGTCGCCCGAAATGTAAAGCATATCGCCGGCACCGAGAAGCGTCTCCGCTCCGCCGGTATCCAAAATCGTGCGCGAATCAATCTGTGAAGAGACCTGAAGCGCGATTCGAGCGGGAATATTGGCCTTAATAAGACCGGTGATGACATCAACGCTCGGACGCTGGGTGGATAAAATGAGATGAAGGCCCACCCCCCGCGCCATTTGCGCCAGACGCACCACGCCGGCCTCAAGCTCCCTAGGATAGGTTGACATAATGTCGGCCAGCTCATCAATGACGATGACGATATAAGGCATTCGCTCGGGCAGTTCTACGAATTCGTCGCTTACTTTTTTATTTTTGTGTTTTGAATAAGCCGGGAAGACGATATTGGAATGATACGATTCTATGTCGCGCACGGATTCAGTTTCTAATATGTCATAACGGCGCTCCATTTCTTTAGCCGCCCACTTAAGCGCCAGAATCGCTTTCTTAGCGTCGGTTATAACAGGAGTGAGAAGATGGGGGATTCGGTTATAAAGCGTCAGCTCGACACGCTTAGGGTCTATCATGATGAAGCGAAGGTCTTCCGGAGAATTGCGGTATATGAGCGAGTTGATGATGGCATGTATGGTAACCGATTTCCCAGAACCAGTTGCCCCGGCGATTAAAAGGTGCGGCATCTTTCCCAAGTTGGCAAAAATTGATTTACCGGAAACGCTTCGTCCCAAAGTAAGCATCAGCGGCCTGGTAGCACCCGTGAATTTTTCATCGGAAAAAAGCGTCGCCAGTCCCACTGTTGCTCTCACTGTGTTTGGAATTTCAACGCCGACCAGGGATTTGCCCGGAATCGGCGCTTCTATGCGAAGAGGGTGGGCGGCAAGCGCTAGCGAAAGATCATTTTTGAGTCCGACAATCCGCGAAAGTTTTATTCCCTCGGCGGGTTTAAGGGCATAACGAGTGACGGTCGGGCCGATTGATACTTCATCCATTTCCACATCAATGCCAAAATTCTGAAGTGTGCGTTTTATAATGTTGGCGTTGGTCTTGATGTCGCCGACATCGGGCTTGCCTCTGTCAGTCTCAAATATAGAAAGCGGCGGGGGAGCGTAATTGGCAAATCTGCGGATGTCTTTTAATCCCTTGGGACTTATCAGGATTTCTTCTTCTTTTTCATTTTTCTTTGAGGCGATACCAAGAACTTTAGCGACGGACGATTCTTCTTTTTTACCGTCGTCTCCGTTTTGGGTAGCGCCGTTTACTACCAAGGGAGTGATTTCCGTTTCGCTATCATTTTCTTTTGCATCTCTTTTGCCCAAAAATCGCCTCCAGAAAAAAAATAATTCTTTGCTGGGACGGGCATCAAATATTACCAAAAAGGAAATTAAAAGAAGACCTATAAGTGCCACCAAGCTCACATAGACATCAAAAAGCAAGATGAGCGGATACGACACAAGTCCGCCGATGATTCCGCCAGCGTCCCCCGGAAGAGTTATATCAATGATTCCCAATCCCGATATAAGGAAAAGAATAGACCCAAGTATATGGGCTAGAGCTAGAGCGGGGCGAACCCCGCGCACAAAAGAAATTGCAAGCATGAGAGAGAGCGTCGGGAGAAGGTAATAACCGACCCCAAAAAAAAGCGTCAAGTATTCAAATAGAGTGTTCCCGGCGGGTCCTGATTTACCAAGAGAGGCAAGCACAAAAAGGATAGCAAGAATAAAGAATATAATTGCCAAGACCGCATGCACCGTATCTTCCTTAAGCCCCGGGTTTAGTTTTCCTATGCGAGAGAACAAATTTATTTCGTCCCTTTTCCCATTCTTTTTAGCCATAATTTAGTAAAGTATAACACAGAGAAAATTATATTTTTTACTCTTTTTGTTGATATTTCAATATTATTTGTTAATTGTTTCCCTCTAATTCCTAATTCCTAATCAACTACCAACTACCCTAACCCTTCCCCTCTTTTGACTTTCCCAATGTCCCATATATAATGGACATAATTTTTTCTCACAAACTTTATAAAGGACACATGGACAACAAAAAGGACAATTCTGATGTTAAAGGACAACAAAAAGAAGCCGTTGTTAACAACTCTTTAGTTAATCTTTTTGATGTTGATTCAATTATAAAAAAGACCCAAAAGATATCAACTGCAACATATCTTCTGACAGAGCACATTGAAGTAAGCGACCCGGTTCGCGGCCGTACGCGCGAATGCGCCATTATTATTTTAAAGGACATATATGCGTCTTCCCATGGGAGCGCTCACAAGGATAAACGCGATCGACTGACTCGGCTGGCCCAAATGATTGAAGAGATGATTGTCCTTTTTGAAATCATGTTGCTTGCCAAAATGGTTTCGGAAAACAATCACGCCATTATGCGCCAAGAACTTGTCTCTCTAAAAGAAATGACGCTTAAAGGAGGTATGGCATTAGACAGCCATATAGTATTTCCCGAAAAGCTTTTTGAAGAATTGGAAATATCGCTTAAAAAAAGGGACAATATTTTGATAGGAGAAGAGGGAGGTATCCATAAAGGACAAAACGATAATGTCCTTTATGGGCGCAGTAGCCGTTCCTCTGTCGGACATGCGATGTCCGACAAGGGGGGTCCAAGCGAGAACAAAGGAAATCGCCGTCTCCACATATTGAAATTAATCAGAAAAAACAAGGATTTGGGCATAAAAAATATATATAACTCGTTTACCGGGGTAAGCGAAAAGACCATTCAAAGAGAGCTTACAAAGATGGTTAATGACAAGGTTATTGTAAGAAAAGGCGATAAACGCTGGAGCAGATATTCGCTGGCCTAGGGGTTCCCCCCTGTTTTCCTTTTCTCTTCCCCGTTGTCGGTAGTTGGTTGTTGGTACCCCTTCCAATTATTGACTTGAATAGTTACTTATGCGAAGATAACCCTACGCGATAAAGGCGTAAAAGGTGCTTTCAATGCCGCTCGGACGCTGTGTGAGTGATTACACTCCCACGCGCTCCTCGCTCGTTGAAATGACCATGAAATTACAAGCTTTTTTTAAAAAGCTTGTCCCGTGGTTATCCACATATAGCGTTTTAGGGAGAATCCCTAAATGCTATATAATGTACCCAGTTAGCATAAAGCGTTTCGCGCATTATGTTATACTGTTTTTAGGCTAAAACAATTTCTATGTAGGAAATTGTTCGCCCTAGGGCGACGGGTACACCCGGGCTAGCCCGAACATTTGCTTCGCAAATGTTTTAGGGTCATTTTCCTAACATTTTTTGTGTTAGAAAATAGTGTGTAAGTCGGTTTCACTAGTCGGGTGAGCCGGAAGACACAGGAGAGCTCGTTGACAACAGAATAACGAAACAGTATCAGTTTTTTCCGAATGGTTTCCATGTATAAAGTTAGAGAGACGATAGTTATCAGTCAGCACTGAGGCCAGCAATCGAGCGTGAGCGAGGGAGTACTGAGCTCAACAGAGCGAATGTGTAGGCCGAATGTGTTCCAATTTTGTCAGCTAATTCTCCGCTTAAGGGCGGAGGGTAAGTTTGTAATATCACACGGCGAGTTAGCGATGTCGAAGCTAATGATTAAGTTGTGTGGTGTTCCGTTTCCATATAACAGTGGTTACGGAATTAAAGTTAGTTATTAAATAAAAATTATGAGTATAACGCAATCAAAAGTAACAGGATTGCTTGTGTTCGTAGCTGTGCTGGCTATTGCAATGTTTGCATTAGTGGCTCTGGCTCCGACCGTACAAGCAGCCACCTTTTCGACCAACCTCAAGCAAGGAAGCACTGGTAGCGATGTGATGGAGCTACAAAAAGCTCTTAACACAAACGCGGCTACACAGGTTTCCACTTCTGGCGCGGGTTCTCCGGGAAGCGAGTCAAGCTACTTTGGCGCAAAAACCAAGGCGGCGGTGATTAAATTCCAGGAGCTCTACGCATCAGAAATTCTTGCTCCGATTGGTCTCACATCGGGAACAGGCTTCGTGGGAGCTATGACCAGAGCAAAATTGAATGCTATGGGTGGCGGAACCACAGGCTCTACTTCTACGGTGCCGGGTTGTACATCAACTGCCGGCTTTAGCCCAACAACGGGTCAGAAGTGCGATAGCACAGTTACGACAGTTCCAGTAGCAGGTGGAGCTCTTTCAGTATTAGGAGCGACACAGCCGGCTAACGGCCTCTTGGTTCAGAGCGCATCACGCGTTCCGTTCACCAGAGTTACCCTTACAGCAGGTTCAAACGATGTAACTGTAACCGGCATCACGGTTGAGCGCGGAGGCGCCGCAGTTGATTCTGTTTTCTCGGGAGTAGTTCTCTTGGATGAAGACGGCTCGCAACTCGGTATTGCCAAGACCTTCAATTCAAATCACCAGGCAATAGTCGGTGACGCGTTCACGGTTAAGGCCGGGACTTCAAAGACAATGACAATCGCAGGTAACTCGGCGGCTGACAATAGTACGAAAGCAGGCCAAGTTGTTGCTATTAATGTCATCGCAGTAAACACCAGTGGCACTGTGTCAGGTTCGCTCCCAATCTCGGGCGCGATGCACACAGTCAACTCTTCGCTCACTATAGGTACAGTGACGAATGCGGTTTCGTCTTTTGACCCAAATTCAACACAGTCCAAAGAAATCGGCACGACGAATTTCAAGTTCGCTGGTATCCGCATAACAGCCGGTTCAGCAGAACAAATTCGCCTAAAGTCAATTCGTTGGAACCAAGTTGGTTCAGTTGGCTCGGGTGACCTTGCCAATATGAAGACTTATTTTGACGGTGTGGCCTACGATGCAGTCGCATCAGCAGACGGCAAATACTACACATCCCTCTTCGGTTCGGGCATCGTTATTGACAAAGGTCTCGGTAAGGATATTTATATCCAGGGAGATATTGTCGGTTCCGGGGCCGCAGGACGCACAGTCGAGTTTGACATCTACAAGAATACCGATGTCTATATGACTGGCGAAACCTATGGTTATGGAATAACGCCTCCAGTAGGTTCAGGCACAGCTAGCACTGCAACTTCAGAATTCCTAGCCGGGACCCCTTGGTTTAGTGGTTCCCGTCAGGATGTTTCAGCAGGTTCGGTAACCACGGTTTCAAAGGCAACGACAGTTGCCGCGCAGAACATCGCGGTTAATGTTCCTGGCCAAATACTCGGCGGATATGAAATTGACCTCAAAGGTGAGCCGATTTCTATTCAGTCGCATGTATTCACTGTTGCTTCAACCACTCCATCTGGAGTTGGAACGGTAGTAAGTGTTCTAACTAGTATTTCTCTCTATGGTCCTAACGGTAATGTTGTTGCAGGTCCGGTTGACGCAGTAGCAGCCACCACTGGCGGTAGCAAAGAACAGACAGTCACTTTCACAGACACAGTAACTTATCCTATTGGTAAGGGTGTCTACACTCTTAAGGGTAAGGTTCCATCCAGCATTGGTAATGGTTCAACTTACATTGTTTCAACCACTCCTTCAACGCAGTGGACGACTGTAACTGGTCAAACGACTGGCAACACAATCAGTCTGTCAACGCTTTCAACCGCGGTGACTATGAACACCATGACGGTTGGGGCAGCTTCATTGGCGATTACAGTTTCCGCTTCACCTTCAGCCCAGACAATCACTTCAGGTACAGGCAAGCTTTTTGCCAACTACCAATTTGATGCCTCGCAGTCAGGTGAGGATGTCAGGTTCTCGTCTATTCCGCTTAGATTTACTTTTGCTGGTAGCGCAGCAGTTACCAGCGCCACGGCTTGTCAGTTATATGACGGCGCAACCCCTCTTAACACCGGTTCAAATGTTGTAAACGCAGCAGGCGCAACCGATGCTAATAACACATTTACACTTGACCAACCGCTCACTGTTACAAAAGGCACAGTGAAAACGATTGCCTTGAAGTGTAATTTGGCTAACACGGCAACCGGCAACACATTCTCATGGGGTATTGCTACAGCTCCGTCAATCACGGTAACTGGAGTAACTTCAGGAAATGATGTTACGGAGACGATAACGGCATCAGTTGGTCCTACACAGACAATTGGCGCAGGAGCTCTCACTGTAACCAAAGATGCTTCAAGTCCTTCGTACGCAGTTGTTGCCGGCGGGACAAGCGGAGTTACTATGGGCTCGCTTAGATTCCACGCTACCAACGAAGCAATCAACCTTACTAAAGTAGCTCTCCAGCTTACAAATGGTGCTTCAAGCTCGCCAGCCAGCTTGGTACAGGTATCACTGTGGGATGGCGCAACGCCAGTTGGTACAGCTACCTTCACAGGTAACAACATAAACGCAACATCGACTATTTCCGCATTCCAAGTTCCTAAAGATGGTGACAAGATTATGACCATCAAGGTTGACCTTGGGGCTATCGGCGTAAGTTCTGCCACAAGCTCGTCTGGAGCACTCGTTGCAGTTGATTACAACGGCACTGATTCAACAGGCACGCAAGGTACAGGTGTTGACTCTGGAACAACAATTTCTCAGGGCTCATCATCTGACACAGCCATGGACGGTGTTCGCGTCATGAAGTCGTATCCAACGGTTGCTAGAATCGCTCTTTCATCTGCAACTCTTATTGCACAAGCTGGGATCGATCTATATCGCTTCTCAGTTACCGCAAATTCATCAGGCGATGTTGCCTTAAACAAAGTGGTTATCAACATAGCTACCTCTTCGGCTTCAACTCCGAATGGTACGACTACAGTTACTAATCTTCTTGTTAAGGCGTACACAGATTCAGGGTTCTCAAGTGTAGTCCCTGGATTCACTGATGGACAAGTTGTAACGACACTCGCGGGTGTTGCCGACGGCAACAATACCGCAGCGTTCTCGTCAGTTCTTACTATTCCTGCCGGTGCCACTCGCTACTTTAGGGTAGTAGGTAGCATTACGCAGGTAGCAGGAACGACTGGCTCTGCAGGTACCGTGACAACCAAGATTTCAGGCGATACGTCTTATCCATCGCTCTCGTCCCTCATGGGCCAGTACGCGACCGGTGTAGGCAACTTTGTTTGGTCTCCGGTGTCTACGACTACGGCAGCAACAACGAACCTCGACTGGACGAACGGATACCAGATTTCTGGTCTTCCTTCGGGCGGTATGGACTCGTTCACGCTGACGAAGTAAACACGAAATTAAGCTAACCTAGTATCTTTTTGGGAGCCGAGCTTCCAACTTGTGAAAAGATACTCAGGTGATTCACTAAAAGTTTTGTTTCTAGAACCAAACTAAATGTGGATAGCTGGCAAAAACCCCTCTTACGAGGGGTTTTTGTTTTTTGTTCATTATCCAATGCAAAGCATTGGCTTAGTGGATAAAAAACAAAAACGGCCGGAGGCGCGGGACCCAGTTAACTGGGACGCCGAGGCGGGTGAGGCGCGAGACCCGCAAGCGCCGCAAGACCTTTTGGATTTTTGTTCCAAAAATCCAAAAGGTGTACTGCTCCTGTAAGGAGAGCGAACGGCCTGTTTTTCTTAGGCCGATTTGTGGGGTTTGTTTTGCCCAATTTCCCCCGAGGTTAAACCTATGGGAGAATTTAAACACTTGGAAGTCGAACTTCCAAGTCGACAAGATTGAACCTTTTCCTCCCACTTGGAGGTTTCGCTTCCAAGTGGGAGGAAAAGAATCTAAACTCCCCTAGGTTGGACCTAAAACACTTGGAAACCTGGTTTCCAAGTTGGTCATAAAATTGCAAATGGCATGCTTTTTAGCTAGAATCTTTTCATGTCTTCGTTTTTTTCTAAACAAATCATCTTTGTATTGGTGTTCATATTAATTGCGGTTGGCGCCATATTTGTTTTGCCGAAAAAGGCCGAAACACCTACAACCATAAAAGAGGTGAAAACGGAGGATGCCACTATAAAAGGAACGGGGGATTTCACCATAGAGCAAATACCTATTGAAAATATTCCTAAGGCACCCTCGCTTGACCGACCAGTCTATTTCAATGCCAATCTGTCGGAAGAGGTTAAGAAAATTTTAACGGATAGAATTTCGGCCGATATTGCGATGCTCAAGAAAAATATTGGCGATATTGAAACTTGGATTCTACTCGGCGCGGATTATAAAGCTGCTGGAGATTACGGCGGCGCGCGACTTGCGTGGGAATATGCAAACGCTATCCGCCCCGCAAATTATGTTTCATTCAGTAATTTAGGAGATTTGTGCCATTTTTATTTAAAAGATTATCCGTGCGCCGAGAAAAATCTTCTTATTTCAATAAAAAATGAACCTGCTTATATCGCTGGGTACCGCGCGCTTTATGATTTATACGCACTGTCATACAAAGAAAAATTCTCTGAAGCTCCAAAGATTCTTTTAAAAGGCCTCGCCGTTAATCCAAAAAGTGTTGATTTGATGATACTTCTGGCGCAGTATTATCGTGATACCGGCGACAAGGGAAACGCGCTTTTGTACTACGACAAAGCCATTGCCCTGCTCACCACGGCGGGCGACACCGCCCGCCTTGAAGCCGTGAAATCCGACCGCACCGCCT
The DNA here is from genome assembly GCA_038063255.1 of Patescibacteria group bacterium. Classification (GTDB taxonomy): domain Bacteria; phylum Patescibacteriota; class Minisyncoccia; order Phycocordibacterales; family VMEP01; genus JAUYLU01. Next base: position 39,254 of record JBBTVL010000015.1, read on the forward strand.
TAATCCCACTAACCCCCTAAGGGATGCCTTAGGTATAATAAACACATAAGAATGCCTTAGGTATAAAAAATAATGTTCAATAATTTTCTAAAATTTTTTATCGGCTTCACCCTTCTCATAATTTTGGGCATTAGTGCCCTGGCTTTAACCTCCTACTCTGCCCCGTATCTAAAAGACATCAAAGCCACCATTCTCCAAGCATTCAGTAAATAAAAGCGACTTGGAGATGAAACCCCCAAGTTAGTCAATAATACTTGCGGTTTTTTTGGTGGAGGTATAAAATTAATTTGGGTGGAGATTGTCGTAGGGATGCGACAATTTCTTTTTTGTTGTTTTTAACAGGGGGACCATACATGGACCGTATTGGAATGCATGCGCTTGCGACTTCGGCAGGCAGAATCGCGCAAGGCGTTTCCCGGCGGAAAGCCGAAGAGAAATTCAGGCCACCGCAGCAGCAGGCAATTGGTGGCCTCGATTCAATCGACTTTCTTCCAGTAAGGGGGACTTGGCGGCTTGAAATAGATACGGCTTGCCTTAGGTCGCAGATTGATGAAGTCTCGGCGATCAAGGTGGACACTTTCCATGTTCGCATCTGCAAAGTCTGTTCCAGGGAGCTTTGGCAGATTTTTGTTTCGTTCGGCATCCCTGAGCGTTTGCGTGCGCAGGTAATCGGTCAGGGAACGAGTAAGACCGATTCCAAGGCGGGCGAATTTCTCAAAATTAGACTCGCCACCACTTCCAACAAGGAACTCGGGACCATCGTAGTTCCCAAATCACTTCTTTGCCCCTGTGGCAAAATTGGCAAGGCGGTACTAGGTCAGTTCATCAAGCACTAGTTACCGCAACTCTGAAAAGCCCCGGCCGCGCGCTTCGGGGTTTTTTCTTTGCCATTCTCTGGTATAATAGCCCGCATGGAAAATAATTTTTTACCCAAGCCGCTTCAAAACGAGCAAAATTTATGGAATTTTATTTTTAGCGTTATATTTGCTGTAATCTTACTTCTTATGACTGCGGGGTTGGGCGATATATCCGCCCGTGTTTCCGCCGTGTCCGCCATTGATTTCTTTATTTTGGTGCTTGCCTCGTTCCGTCTGACTCGCTTATTTATTTATGACAAAATTACTCAATTTGTCCGCGACTTCTTTTTGGACATTGAAGAATCCCCAAGAGGGAGTGACACTACTGTAAAAATAAAACCTAGGGCAGGTCCGCGTCGCACTATTGCCGATTTACTTGATTGTCCATGGTGCACCGGCGTCTGGCTTGCCCTCTTTGCCACTTTTTTCTATTTTTACACCCCCTATGCTAAATTTCCACTCCTCGTACTCGCCATCGCCGGTCTGGCTACCCTTTTTCAGCTTTTCGCCAATGCTATAGGATGGAAAGCGGAGAATCTAAAAATGGAAGCGCAGGGAAAAGGTAGAAGTTGACATCTCTGCAGGTTCTCTGTTTTAATGCCCTTGGGAGTTGCTCGATTCCACCTATCTATATTTTGCAGAAGGGGTCAAATGGACTACACGATTAAGCATGCTACGTTCGAAGGGGGCGAGGAGAGGGAGTTCTTCGAGATATTTGAAGGCAAAACACAGATAGCAGTATCCCCGAAGCTTGAGTATGCGGAGCTCCTTATAAGGGGATTGAAAGTAGTTGAATATTTGGAGCGAGACGGAATGTCCTCTGTCGGGGAACTTCTAGCCAAAGTTTCAAGGGCCAACGGGGAATCCCAGGCAGTGATTGGGGAGCTTGAGAATAAGCTCAAAAATATGAAGACCCCGGACGAGTTTTTGAAGGAGCTTTTTGGGGACTAAGTGACCAGCAGATAATCGAGAACCGCCTTGCCCCACTTTTTGCTCGGCGGTTTTTTTCTTGACTTTTAAATAGTTTTTTAATATCTTTGATATGTAAGCCGTAGAGACGATAGGCGGCGCTTCGGCGCCTTAAATAAGTCCCTAAATTTTTCGCTTTGCGAAAAATCGGGCGACCAATCCTTCGGATTGGTTTAGCCTATCCAATGGTCGATTTACCCGTCCCGTTAGGGATTAGGGCTGATTACACGGCTCCATTAGGAGCTTTTATTGTTTGTAGTTTGAGTTTTATTCTTTTGATTTACTAAAGACTAAAAACTATAAACTAACAACTAATTCAAATGGCATTAAAAAAAGAAAAAAAGATAGAAGTAATTGAGACGCTTAAGAAAGCTATTAAAAGCGCAAAGTCGCTTGTGTTCGTGAATTTTCATGGGCTCACGGTGGCCGATGTAACAACGCTTAGAAAGCATCTTGTGAGCTTGGGGATTGGATACAAAGTTTCCAAGAAAACGCTTTTGAAGCGCGCCCTGGAAGACGCCAAGTTTGAAGGAACGATGCCCGCGCTTCCAGGAGAAATAGCGCTGGCGTACGGCGAAGATCTGCTTGCTCCGTCGCGTGAGATTTACAACTTCCATAAAGACCACAGAGAGACGATTAAAATCGCCGGTGGAATTTTTGAAGGTAAATTCTTGGATGCGGAGGCGATGCTTTCCATAGCGATGATTCCTGGAAGAGAAATACTGCTTGGACAATTTGTAAATATTATCAATTCTCCGATTGCGCACTTTGCAGTGATATTGGGACAGATTGCCAGAAAAAAAGAAACAGCAGTAAGTTGATAAGTCAGAAAAGTTGAATAAGTTCGATAAGTTTAGAAAGGGAACTTATTAAACTAAAGCGAAGCGTAACCTATTAAACTAATTAAACTAAAACAATGTCAGATAAATTTAAAAATCTTATAGATGAAATAGACAAAATGTCAGTAATAGACCTTCATGAGCTGGTGAAGACTCTTGAAGAGAAGTTTGGAGTCTCCGCCGCCGCAGTTGCAGCAGCGCCAGCTGTTGGTGCTGCCGTAGCCGAAGAGAAGGATTCATATTCTGTTCATTTGGTTGATGCCGGAGCGCAGAAAATTGCTGTGATGAAAGTGGTGAAAGAAGCGCTCGGGGTAGGTCTTAAAGAGGCCAAAGACCTTGTTGACGGCGTACCGTCGCTTCTTAAGGACGCGGTAAAGAAAGTCGAAGCGGAGGAAATTAAGAAAAAAATAGAAGGTGCTGGTGGTAAAGTAGAGCTAAAGTAACTACTTTGCTTCGTATCTGAAGTCCCGCACCTACCCAGGCCGAGCGCGGGTGCCGAATAGGCACAAACCTTTACGGGCGAAGCGGGAGACTGTATGACCTTATGGTGCTGGGGTAAAACTCAAATAAAAAGAACAAAAAAAGACCCGAAAGGGTCTTTTTTTGTTTGACACAACCAAGGTCTTGAATATACTTCTCTCCAGATAATTACAAGGAGATCTTTGTATGGAACTACCACCACGCGCAATAGTTGCAATTGGGGTAACGCTCTGTCCTCACTGCAAAACCGACAAGACTCCTTATCCAAAAGGAAGAATTGTTGTTGAAGG
>JBBTVL010000016.1:0-19532 GCA_038063255.1 Patescibacteria group bacterium
GATTCCCACTCCCGCCCGAGAGTGCCGCTCTGGCGGCATCATCTATCGCCTTTTTCTCAACACCACAAGCCGGAATTAGGGCCTCAACTTCTGTTTTTTTAGTCCTAGTTTGGTTTCTTTCTGTTTCTGCCGCAGTAGCAGTAGTAGCGCTTGGCAAGCGAGAGGCAATATAATACGCGCCAGTCAAGTCATTGGCGGTTTGAGCGGAACTTTTTATTTGCGGGAGAGTTGCCAAATCGCTTGCCAGCGCCTGAAGTTCTATTTCATATGCGTTGGCCAGTGCTGAATACTGGCTTCCTTTAGAAATATCAGAAGAAGCTTGGTTTATGGTTAGCGGACACGATGCCCCAGTTACTCCGCCGAGGGAGCTCAATGAATTTAATGATGTTACGATATCCCGCAAGAGAGAAACAGTCTCATTTTTTGCCACATAATATCTCTGCGCGGAAATTTCTGCCGTGTTGATGTTACTTAATGCCGCGCTGTTGAATTGAGCTTGGGTCATATACGAACCGGCAACTCCGCTTGTTATTGTAGCCGCCACACCCCCCACGATAGAACCGTCGCTCAAACTCCTGACACCCATAGTTATCAATTGATTGAAAAAGGCGCTTAGTATCTGGTCAACTGCCTGTCCGAGCTCGTTCACTAATTCCGTCTGTCTTAAAGAGCTGGATGTAACTTCATTGAGCGCGTTGGCGACAGCGCCTCTCGGGGTTTCGGTTACTTCTCCTCCGGCACAAAAAAGTGGAATTCTTCGACCAACTCCCTCATATCCATCCTCGTCATCATATATAGGATCTATGCATTTTTTTACAGACAAAGCTCCTCCCGCGCCGGCAATGGAACTCTTTTCGTCTGTAATCTTCTGCATTTGTTGCGCTCTCAACTTATTTTCAGCGGCCAGTATCGCGCACATGGCGTTATTTTTGCAGATTTGAGTTCTGGCGTAATATCCGGGCCAGCCACCGCATTGTGAAAAACTTAATATTCCGCTTCTTGAACAGGCCGCCGCTCGCGCCTCTTGAGCGGCAACGGTAGTGGGGCAGTTTGTTGGTGTTCCTCCCGATATAACGCTAGTACCCGCAAAGCCAGTTTGGTCAAAACCGCCCGCGTCTCCCACACCAGGAGCGGTTGGTGTTGCTGGGGTGACGCCTTCTGGGCGTATAGTGTCCAAAATCTGACTTGTGTTAGAGGATGGAACAGCCGTGTCTGACGACTTTTGTAAGCTCTCCAAAAGTTTTAATTGGTCTGTGGGGGCGATAGCGGCTAACTGGTTCGGGTTATTCTGCGCCACAATTACGCCGGCAAAACTGTCTTTGAAAAAGTTTTTTACGCGTGCCAGACGGGCAACAATGCTATTCTCCGCCTTTTCTTTGGCGGCCAGTTCCGAGGCCTTTCTTTTTTCTTCCGCTTTGGCCAGGCGGGTTGTTGCGTCGCCGGGGAGATAGTTTGCGGCTCCTTCATATTCTGCGCCCGAGGAATCATTCGGGTCGTATCCCGCTCTCTGCTCCGCTTCCTGCCTTAAGCATTGTTGAGTTATTACTTGCCCCAAGTTGTAGCCTCCTCCCGCCGCTCCTCTTGTTCTACTTGTAAGAGCAATGACAACTTGGTTGGCGAAAATATTTGGATAGCGCTGTATTTCCCAAATAGCCCGATTCAATTCCTGATTGGCGATGTTACCGAAATATTGTTCGGGATTGGTTAAGAAAAGCGGGTCGCCCTCAAATCCGGTGTTTATCCAGGTAATTATGCTCTGCGTCATTTGACGAAGAATAATTTTTGCGACCATGTAAGCGATACCGTCTAAACAGTCTTCTTTGAATTCTAATAAGGAGGTGGCCTTTGCAGTTACGGGAGTAGCGGTTTCAACCGTCGGTATGCTTACCGGTACAGCCCAGACGGCCCGAGCCGCAGCAGCCGTAGCCGCAGCCGCCGCAGAAGCCGCAGAAGCACCACCCCCAAAACAATTTGCAATTACTGATGTCAACTGGGCATTAGCGTGCCGAGGAAGAAAAAAAAGCGACGAGAAGGCCATGCTAACAACTAGCACCGAAGAAATAAAAGTTTTTTTGTTTACTCCCACACTCATAATATTCATATACTGCTTTTAACGATTCTTCTTTTAAGACCGGTTAGGGCATTGGCTCGTAACTTTAAATTATGTTCTCGCTTTCTTGCGTCAAGTTCCGATTTATAGGCCTCGTAATAAATAAGTTCGAACGACACTCGTATTTTGGTAGAAAAAACCTTTTTTGAGTTATGTTCCTCAAGCCGTTTTCTCAAGTTGTTGGTTGACCCCGTGTAAAGGTTCCCGTCTTTTTTACTTTTCAATATATAAACATAAAACATGGTATATCCCCACACTCATGGTCCTCATAATGAGTGTGGGGATAAATAAAGTATACCCCCACACTCATGGTCCTCATAATGAGTGTGGGGGTGTAGCATTTTTCGTGAAATATACTCCCAAGTTGTTTGTATTTTCAATAAGCAACTGCGTTTCTTTGCTGTATTGGGCAAGTCCGGAGAATCCAACGATTGGATTTTCAAAAACAATTTTTATTTTTTCAAGCGTCACAGAAATATTGTAATAATTATTGATGATGGAAAGATAAAGCGCGGCAATATCCTCTGGTGTCGGGATAGCTAGCATATCGCGCGCCATATTTTTATAAAGCAAAATAGAACCGTCAAGCTTATTAAGCCCTAAAGCCGAATCATCTTTAAGCGCTTGGGCGATTATGGAAAGCTCGCCACCAATGCCCGATTTTTGATATTTGACGATAAGCGTTTCCAGTCCCTTGCCGTAGGCGACGACCGTATCTTTATTTGTCGGAACAATGCGCAAATCTTTAAGCGCGTAGTGGACTCTAGTGTTTTCTTTAACGGTGTTTTCCGCCAGCGACTTTGAAAGATTTTCTACTACATCAGCATTTAAGTTACCGCCCTGTTTGAGCGATGAAACGGCCGCGAAAATTTGCCGGGCTAATGCGTCGGTTTCATTAATTTTCTCATTTGTGGTGGAGGTTGCCGTTCCGGCGTATTTAGAAAGCGGTCGGCGCTTTTCTATCTCGGCCTTGTCGCCGACCCCGTCGCCGTTAGTGTCTTTTTTTGTCGGGTCGGTTCCCCATAACACTTCTTCCCAATCACTAATCCCGTCGCCGTCGGTGTCTTTTCCAATCAATTCGCCCAAAGTTATGCTTCCAGGGCTTTCCTGTATGGTGTCTTTATATACAGCCCGCGAGGAAAAATCCCTAGAAGAAAAATAAGCAAAGCCGATAAGCATTCCCCCAATTAAAAGGGCGATAATTATCTTTTTATTAACAACAAAATATTCCCACATTTGAAAATAGATTAATTAAATTATATCACCGAACCGAGTTCAACAAGGGCGACCCTTGCACTGGGCTCGCAAGGGTCGCCCTTGTTGACTTGTTGATGTTGAGAAATCGATATTGCTTTTCCCGCGATTGTTTTTTGGTGTATGCTATAGATAATGAATTACAGTATTCGTGTCCGCCTTATTACCCTTTTTGCCGTTATGATTCTTTTTTTCAGCGTTCCCTCATATTCTTATGCTCTCGGGATCCCTTTCGGCGGGAGGATTTTAAAAATTATTCCCTGTCTTTGTTCCCCAGGCATTGCGGTTATAGTTGGTCCCCCACGGGGAGGGTCTTTTCTCTTTATCGGGAAGGGTTTGTATGCCTGGTGGCGGGTACTTCCTGGTTCGTGGGTTCTTGGTGACTATTCTCCTGGCGCGACATGTTGGCAACCTGTCTATAAAGGTTGTTCCTCGCTTATTACGCCAGTTCAAGGAACAATTTTAAAAATCGGAACTTCCTAATTTTTTAGTAAGATATTGCCACTTCTCAATATTTAAATTTTCCGCGCGTACTTTTTCGCTAACATTGCAGTACTTAAATACTTCAAGTATTTTTTCTTTTGGAAAAAGTTGTGAGAGATTTCCCGCGAGCATTTTTCTTTTGTGCGAAAACCCCGCGCGGACAATTTTAAAAAATAAATTCCGCTCTTTTTCGTTTTTAAAAGGCGAGTGGATATTTTTTATTGAAATTATCGCCGAGTCAACCTTGGGCTGTGGGGAAAAATACCGCGCCGGAACCTTTCCGTAATATTTTGGCGTCCCGTACACTTTTACGCTTATAGAAAGCATGCTTTCTTTTTTGTCTCGCGCCATAATTCTCTCCGCAACCTCTTTTTGTAGAAGTAGTGTCATCGAAGACGGTGGACACTCGTGTTCAAGAAAAAACCTAATCAGTTCTCCAGTTATATAATAGGGAATATTAGCAACTACCTTGTAGCGTTTTCCCCATAGGTTTAACCTATGTACATAGGTTAAACCTATGGGTTTCTTAGGGTTGAATTCAAGAATATCCCCCTCAATAATAACTAACCGCCCACTGCTAATCGTTTCCTCAAACCTTTTTTCGAGATAAGGAATTAATTGAGCATCTTTTTCAACGGCGATTACTCGCGCCCCCACTCTAAGAAGCGCCTCTGTGAGCGCCCCTTTGCCAGGCCCGACTTCAAGAACCGTTTCCCCCTTTTTCACTTCTCCGGCCTGAACCACATCAAATAAGGCCTTTTTTGACTTCAGAAAATTTTGCCCCAGTGATTTTTTTACCCTCATAGTTTTCCCATAGCCCATAGGTCTAACCTATGTACATAGGTTAAACCTATGGGATGTTGTATTATTAATTACATGAACCGGAAGTTTAATTTCTCAGTAGGAGAATTTTACCATATTTACAATCGTGGTAATGATAAAATGTTAATTTTTAAAGACAATCACGATTATGATCGATTTATTAGGCTTCTTTTCCTTTGTAATACAAGAAAAAATGTGGTGGTCAGAGAAATTCCCATAGGTTTAACCTATGTGTTTGAGAGAGGAGAGACCATTGTTGATATTGGTGCATATTGTTTAATGCCAAATCATTTTCACTTGCTTTTACGAGAGAAAATTGAAAACGGGATAAGTCTTTTTATGCAAAAACTAACTACGAGTTATTCAATGTATTTTAACAAGAAACATAAAAGAACAGGAGGACTTTTTGAAGGTACATTTAAGGCAACACATGCCGATGATGACACATATTTAAAATATCTATTTTCATATATACACCTAAATCCCGTAAAAATAATTGACCCCCTTTGGAAAGAAAATGGAATTGCTGACAGAAAAAAGGCAAAAAATTTTCTAGATTCGTATATATATTCGAGTTACCGTGATTATTTGGGTATAGATAGAAAAGAGAAATCAATTCTACACATTGAGAATTTTCCAAAATATTTTGATGGCATAGCGGAATTTCAACTCTGCGTTGATGAATTAATCTCGTATCGTGACGTTACATAGGTCTAACCTATGTATTTAGTCAAGGGAAATTATCTTTCCTATTTCCGCTCGTTCCTCTTTTTCCATAAGTTCCGGCGGAATATCAAAAATAAATTCTGAGGGAGTATTGATTTGTCGTGAACCGAATTTTGTACGCATCATAGTATAAGAAAGATAAAGTTTTTCTTCGGCGCGAGTGAGTGCTACATAAAATAAACGCCTTTCTTCCTCGGAATCCTCTTTAGACATATCTACTTCGCCTAAGCGAATATGGGGGAAGAGGTCTTGTTCAAGTCCGGTGATAAATACATGAGAAAATTCAAGCCCCTTGGCGGCATGCACGGTCATAAGCTTTACTCCGCCGTTACCCTTTTTCCCCGAAGTGTCATCGTCAGAAAAAAGTGCGGCATCTTCCAAAAGTTTATCTATTCCCTCCCCTTGCGGGAGCGCGTCGTAGCGCGATGCAAGCGCCGATAGTTCGTAAGCGTTTTCCAGCCGCTCCTTGTCTTCTTCCGTTCCTTCCCGCAACAGCTTTTCAATTCCGCTTTCTTTGATAATTTTTTTTATCACCATGCTCGGCGCCTCGTGTGCCGTGGCTTCCTCAATTTTTTTTAAGAACGCGCGAAGATTTTTTAATTTTTCCTTAGCGCCCTGCGGCAAATCCATTTCTCTCCCGGATATAATTTTCAACAATCCTACTTTTCCGATACCGCGCGGGGGCACATTGATAATCCGCTTCAAATCTGACGCACTCTCGGAATTAAGCGCCAAGCGCAAGTATCCCAAGATGTCTTTTACTTCTTTTCTTTCAAAAAACTTGACGCCCAACACTTGATATGGAATTTTTGCCGAAAGGAGCGACTCTTCGAACACGCGCGACTGAAAATTGGCGCGATAAAGCACCGCGATTTTCTCTCCTGGGATTCCTTTTTCGGCGAGCGATTGTATTTTTGAAGTTACAAATTGCGCCTCATCAACTTCATCATAGGCCTCGAACAAGCCAAGCTTGTCACCGCCCTTTTTATTAGTAAAAAGAGTTTTATCTTTCCTTATGGTGTTTTTTTTGATGATATAATTGGCAGCTTCAAGGATGTTTTTTGTGGAACGATAATTTTCTTCAAGCAATATAACGGTAGTGTTCGGATAGTCATGCTCAAAATTAAGGATATTTTGTATGTTTGCCCCGCGCCAGCCGTAAATGTTCTGGTCGCTGTCGCCGACGACGCAAATGTTGTTATGCCCCTCGGCTAGAATCTTTGTAAAGAGATACTGCGCGGTGTTCGTATCTTGATATTCATCGACATGAATATAGAGCCATCTTTTTTGGTACTCGCTGCGCAAATTTTTATTTTCCTTAAGAAGAAAAACAGTTTTTAAAATCAAATCATCGAAATCAAGCGCTTTTTCTTTTCGCAACTTCTCTTCATAGCGATTCCATATTTTTGACAGAATTTTTGGAAAATATCCATTTGCATCATTTGTAAATGTTTTTTCGGTAATAAAGTCGCCTTTGTAGCGCGAAATTAAATATTTCATTCGGCGCGGTTCAAATTGTTTCGGGTCAAGCCCTTCATCAATTAGGCACTCTTTAATAAGGAGAACAGACTCGCCCTCGTCTAAGATAGTGAAATACTTAGAGAGCCCTAGGTGTTTGGCCTGTTCTTTTATTATCTGCACGCCCAAGGCGTGGAATGTTTTTATAAGGGGACCTTCGTAATTTGGGAATCCGGCATGGACCCCTGTTTTATGCGTTCCCAAAAGCTCAAACACCCTTTCTCTCATTTCTTTGGCGGCTTTGTTGGTGAAGGTGATGGCTAGGATTCCTTTCGGGTCTACCCCCCCTTTAATGAGGGTAATTATTCTGTGAGTTATTGTCTTGGTCTTGCCGGCGCCGGCGCCAGCTACGATAAGGAGCGGGCCATCTTTGTGCAAAACCGCCCTTTTTTGTGGCTCGTTTAATCCCTTTAGATTTTCCATATACTCAATACTAGATACTCTATACTAATTTTTACTATCCACACCCTATCCATTTCTGTATTGACTTTGCCGTTAGAGACCGATAACATTTACACATAGACCCTGCAGTGAATCCCGCCCAAGCGGGATCTACTACGGGGTAGACCGAAATAGATGAAATCCTGAAGAAATGGCTCATTTTAAGCCGTTTTATCCGTTTATAGACCGAAAGACCGTAAAAATTGCCATATTTTCTTAGTTACAGCCATTTTTTGGTCGTCCTGTAATGAAATAAGGCAATTTACCAAAATAGGCTTATTTCTCATAGTAAAAAAGACGCGACCGACCCGAAGATGCTCGGAGAGTCGCCGACATATAAAATGTATTCGCTCCCGGTAAAAATAACGCTGGTTGCGACTTTTGGGTTTCTGGTTATTTTTATTTTTGCTCCCGTACCCGCCAATGCCGGCATAATGTCTTTTATGGACGGGCTTCTTGGTAAAAAAACCATAAAAGATGAAAAAAATTCCCAAAATATTCCCCTGCTTAAGGCAAATCTGGGAACGGAGCAAAATGCCCGCGGGGGCGGCGACATTACTATTGTTGACGACAGCGCTATTTCTTCAGACGCCGGACCGCTCGGCACCTCTATCGACCTTGTGGGGAATCAATCGGGTGAGATAAGTATTTATGTGGTGCGCAAGGGCGACTCAATATCCCAAATTGCCAAAATGTTCGGCGTTTCCCCTTCCACCATCATTTGGGCGAACGACGTAGAGCGTGGCGTGATTTCGGATGGGCAGAAGCTCATTATTCTGCCGATATCGGGCATCCAGTACACCGTGAAGGATGGGGATACCATCAAAAAAATAGCCGATAAGTACAAAGCTGACCTCGATGAGGTGCTCGCATACAATGGGCTCGCGTTTGAAACGAAACTTCTTCCTGGAGGGACTATTATTATCCCCGACGTTGAAGGCAATCTGGTGAAGCAAAGTCCGACGAAATCTCTACCTACCTCGCGAATCCACGGAGCAGGCGGACCTTCGTATGATGGATATTACATAAGGCCAATTGCCGGTGGGTATAGATCACAGGGGCTACACGGCTACAATGGCGTTGACTTAGCCAGTTTTCGCGGTGCACCAATAGTTGCTTCAGCGACAGGAAATGTAATTATAAGCAGGCAAGGAGGATGGAACGGCGGTTACGGCAACTATATAGTTATACAGCATGATAATGGCACTCAAACTTTGTATGCGCACAATAGTGAAAATATCGTCAGCGTTGGTGATAGAGTCGTTCAAGGGCAGGTCATCGGTTATGTAGGCAATTCCGGACGCTCAACTGGTTCCCATGTACACTTTGAGGTTCGCGGGGCCCAAAACCCTGGAGCCCAAAACTCTTTTTGGTGATTTTACCCTTGGGCAAAACCGTTATTTAATCTAAATCTAAAATTTTAAAAACAAAAATCGTCCCGCATATGTGAAACGATTTTTGTTTAATCTACTAAGCTAATCCCGCTAATTTTTTAAACTCCAGTATTTCTTGTGAAGCTTCGTTTTTGATAAATTCTTGGAAGCCGTCAATTTTTGATGAGGCAAAATTGTAAACAGCTTGGTAATCTCCGCTTCCCGCGATTTTCTCGAATTCGTTTTGTTCTTCAAGGGTCAGCCGTTTCAGTATCGCAAGTGTCGTTCGCTTCATAATATTTTCTCCCATTTTCATAATCAGCTCGTCTTTGGCTTCATCCCTAAGCGCACCCGCGCCTAATTCTTTGGCAATAAGATTTTTTAATGTATTAGGGTCCATCCTGTTAGAAATAGGAAACGCTAGTTGATAATGAATGTTTAAACATGTTCTCCCAGACAATCTCTATGCGGATTTTATTTTGAATATGATTTATTGCGTTTCCGTTCATTGCAGTACGTATTTTAAGCATAATACAAAAAATGTTCTTTAGCACTGGGAACAAGTTCTTAACCGTATGATTTCTAACAGGACCATATTTTTATGTTATTTTTTCGTTTCCCGCTTTGGTTATTATAAGCATGGCTCTTTTTACGAAGTCTTGTACCGACTCGCTCTTCCTCGCCATTTGTCCAGATTCTCCAGCCAGACCCCCGACGAAATTTTGTACTTTGATACTTGCTTCGTTTGGTGATTTGTCCAGCACCAATTCCCCGATGGTTTTACCCTTAAGTGCAAACCATTCAGCAGATTTTTCTCCTGGGACAGCGCCAAAACCAAAAAATCCTTTACTGCCAAAAGCATCGTCTAATTTAATTCTTAACATTTGGCGGGCATCTTCTACTATTATCATGTCGTGCCTAGAAAGTACTCCTTCAAGTTTTTCTGATGGAGTATCAAAATGTTTTACCAATATTTCTCCGCTTACCACACTTTTTATTTCTCTGGGTGTTTCTGGGAAAACTTTTGGTTCACTTAATACAACATCTTCCCCGCCTTTTTCCACTGGCGCATCGGTTACCGTTTCTTGCCCAGCTTCATTGAATGTTGCAAGGTCAACTGTATGGACCCCCCCATCAAATGATCCCAATGATGGTTTATCTGGTGAAACCCATCCCTTAATATGTTCAACCGTTTCAGGGCTTAATCCTTCCGCGTGCTCTACAATGCTTTGCCCGCCGATTTGATGCGATTCAATAATTTCGCTTATTTTTTGGATATTTATGATGTCGCCGGCCTTGAGCGCGTTTATATTATCGCCTTTAATTCCAAAAGATTCAGGGTCTTTTCTTATCTGGGCGAGAATATTTTCAATGGCGTTTTCCTGTTGTCCGGCCGGTAAATTTTTTATATCCGAGAAATTTCCGCGGATTATTTTATAAAGATTGTCATCTTTCACGGCCGTGTATTCGGGGAGTGTCGCCCCAGCAGGCATCTGCTCCGGTGTGACATAGGTGCCAGAAGGTTTAGTTATCGGTCTGGGTGCTTCTCTAACCATTTCTGTCACAATACTTGTTTTTCCGCCTCCAAATCCCAACGCTTCCATAAGTCGCCCGCTAGCAATATTGTGTCCCGCTAAACTTGCAAAACCGCCACCCAGAAGCACTGAAAAAATAAATGCTTCGGCAACTTGACGTTTTTCTGTCCACCCGGTATCACGTTCCTTCCCTGTTTTTTGGGCGTGCGCTGTGTGTAAAATTTTTTCAATGAAGACAAACGTTCCTGCACTTCCGATAAGTCTAGCGGTTCCAGCCAAGCCACCAAATATAGCTGCGCCAGCACCAATCGCCAGCGCGCCGCTTCCAAGTGCGGCGGCCGTTAAACCAAGACTAACGGCTAGTTTTATTTTAGTTGGCTGCTTGTTATACCATTCACCCACGCCACGCCACTTCTCAAGCATTCCTCTGCCGATTTTTCCAGTCTTTTCTAACAAGCTGGCTTCTTTTTCAAGAGCCTCACCGCGTTTTTCCAACGCCCCTCTCGGCCGTAAACCTTCCATCTTCTTGTCCCATGTTTCTTTACCAAGCGTTAACCCACTGTCCGCTTTAGTTTCTTCCGTCGCTGGAGTTTCAAATAAGTCCCCTATACTCTTTCTCTTCTTGAAAAGATTGAGAAGTTCGTCATCGCCGGGTGTGGAGACATCCCCAGGAACTTGTTTGCCTCTCCGATTTGATTTTATGAGACCGCGTTCCTCTAGCTCTTTTCTGGAAATTACTGGTGCGTTTTTGTCTAGTTCAGGCGCGACTTCGCTTGACGCACCTGCGGGTGGAATTTCTGTTGATGCTGGCTCGCTAAGGTCAAAATCTAGCGGTGTTTCCGTACCCAATCCAATATCTAGTGGAGTATCCGAAACTTCTATTTCTACATCCTTTCCTGTTGGAGCTTGTTCTTGTCGAGACAATTCGTTCACTCTTTGTTCCATTTTTGCTAGTGCTGATTTTGCCGCCTGCTTTACTTCTTCCGGCTGGCCCGGTTGGCTGAAATACTTAGCCCTTGATTTAAAGGAAGTGAGCGCCATTCGCGACTCTCCCAGGTCTAAAGACAAAATTTCCCTTTCACTTCCAGCAATTTCCTTTAGCGCCTCGTCTTTTTTAGCTTCCGTTTCTTTTCTTATATTCTCGTCGAATCTGGTCTGCGCTGCGGCCATTTCTTCCGTGCTTAATTGAACTGTTTTTGTTGTTTGATTTTTTGGAACTTTTTCTGTTTGTGGTGAAGTTGGTAGTGATTCTAATCCTTGTAGAACATTTTGCGCCCTTTGTTTTACCTTTTCTGATGGATGTTTAGAGATACTGACGAGCCTTAGATAACCTAAACTTTCTCTAGTTTTAATGGTGTCAATATCACTTTCAATTTCAGCAATTTTTTCTAAAGCCACACTTTCAGGCATTTCTTCTATCCTGTTAATAGAAGGGGAAGATTCTTCTTGGGACGCACCAGCTTTTGGCACTTTATCGTCGGGTGGGGGGTAAGGAGGGCCTCCTAGTTTTGATTGATTATTGCCGTTTGTCATTTGTTTGAGTATATCAAAAACTTACAAAAATGGTTGCACGGCAAGATACGGCAAGTCTAAGTCTTGCCGTAGATTTATGCTAGCTGGGTTAGTCCCTCAATATTTAAAAAGAATTTTCTTTGGGGCGGTATTGGAAGGCTTCCAAGGCGTGCGATTCTTCAATCTCATCTTTATCATCTAAGTCCGCGATTGTTCGCGCCAACTTTATCATCTTATGATACCCGCGCGCCGAGAGTTTAAGCCGCTGTGCGCCCTGTTCGAGAATTTTTTTCACCGGCGCCGTGAGGTCTATCATCATAACCAAATCTCTTGCATTCATTTCGCTGTTCATGCGGATTTTTCTTCCAGCTGTTATAAATCTTTTTTCTTGTCTCTGCCTTGCCCCCGCAACCCTATGGCGCATGTCTTTGCTCTCCGCCCCGCTTCCCCCTCGTACAGATAGTTCGCCATACTCAACCCCCTCAACTGACAGCCACAAATCAATGCGGTCGACGATGGGACCGGAGAGTTTGCGCCGGTATCTGGAAATATCCTGCGGACGGCAGACGCACCTCTTAATATTTGATTCATAAAATCCGCAGGGGCACGGATTCATTGAGGCGATTAAAGTTACTCGCGCCGGAAAAATTGCAGACCCTTTGGCTCGGGCAATGCTTATTTTTCCGTCTTCAAGCGGCTGGCGTAGCGATTCAATCACCCGTTTATCGAACTCTGGGAACTCGTCAAGAAATAAAACTCCGCGATGCGCCAGGGTGATTTCGCCCGGGCGCGGTATGGCTCCGCCACCGACAAGGGATACATAAGACGAGGTATGGTGCGGCGCGCGAAATGGGGGCAAAGTTACTAATCCTTTTTCCAGAAGGCCGGCGACCGAATAAATACTGCTAACTTCAAATACTTCCTCTTCCGATAGTTGCGGCAAAATGCCGGAGAAAGCGCGCGCCAGCATTGTTTTTCCGGTGCCGGGAGGTCCGTACATGCCGACATTGTGGCCTCCGGCGGCGGCAATAAGAAGCCCTTGTTTGGCGAAGGTTTGTCCTTTGATGTCTTGAAAGTCTAAGTGTGTTTCTGGTTTAGCATAAATTATTTTAGTGGTTGGTTTTTTCCCAATTTTTTTAGACTGCGAATCATTTTTAAAGTGTTCCGTAAGACTTTTAAGTGTTGTGACGCCAAAAACATTTATTCCTTCCACTAGCGCCGCCTCTTCGGCATTTTCTTCCGGCACGTAAAGTTCTTTAAATCCTTTCATTCGCGCTTCTTTGGCGATAGAGAGCACACCGCGCACTCCCCTTACATCGCCTGAAAGAGAAAGTTCCCCGATAAAAAGTTTTTTCTCCGAGTCGAATGAAATTTCTTTTGTAGCCAGGAGATACGATAGCGCGATAGGCAAATCAAAGGCCGGTCCTTCTTTTTTAAGTTCTGCAGGGGCAAGCGATATCGTTATTTTTTGGTTTTTTTGTTTGGGCGCGCTAAATCCGGAATTTTTAACCGCCGCGCCGACGCGGTCGCGCGATTCTTCCACCGCTTTATCCGGAAGTCCCACGACTGAAAATTGATAAAGCCCCCTTGCGATGTCGGCTTCAACAGAAACAATATGAGCACTAAGCAGTGATACTTGCGCTGAATAGACCTTTGAAAGCCGCATTTAGTTTTTTATTTTAGGTGCGCCAGACAAGTGCGGGCGCTGGGGTTTGCCTCGAGACGCAATTTTTCTATAGGCTCCCCGTCAATTTCGCATAAGCCATATGTTCCTTTTTCAATATTTGAAAGTGCCAGCATTATTTCCGATAGACGCGTTTCAAGCTCTCTTTCTGTTGATATTCTTTCTTCAAAATTTTCAATTCTATCAGCAGTTTCATTTTTGTCCGCGTCCGGGATATTAAGGTCAGAAGGGGTGGCTTCCCAGTCGTTTTTACTTCCGGCTACTCGCCTGCCAAGAGAAGATAGCTCCCCTTCGAGTTTTTTCTTTTCCTGCTCAAGTTTTTTTCTAAAATGTTCAATATCTAGCGTCATGGGCAACATCATATCATGCGCAAAAACTATTATCCACGCTCGCTTATTATCTGCCCGCGGATGACCTCGCCGTAAATGGCGGGGATGGATGCGGTTTGCAGATAATAACCCAGCCCTAATTTTAAGGTATAGATAAAAATCGCTATCCGAAATATTCTACCTCAAAGTCCATAAGCGAAGAGTCGGGATTTGGTGAAATTAGGGCTGGGTGAATAACCGCATACCGCAAGCTGGGTCGGAATATTGTATTCTGCTTGCGGTGCGGTTAGTCACTTTACAGTTGGTTGCGGGGCGTTTAAGCGGCTGACAATTTCGCTCAAAGTATCTTCTCCGGTGGTTATGACAATCGTTTCTTTGTTTGGTATAGCGTAAATAAGCGCCGCTTTTCCATTTTTGTCTAAGATTGCCCTAGAGTCTATGTTTTTAATCGTAATGTCGCGGAATCCCTCATCAAGAAGATATTTATTTTCGTTCACGAACTTTGTTCCCAAGAAAGGAAGGAGGTCTTCCAGCATATCCCTTTCCCATTTTAAGAGCCCCAAAAAGGCATTCTCATAAAAATCCGTTTTGAGTATTATAAAAGCCGAATTGCCGTTGAAGGCATGTACGCCGACCATAAACTTTGGGCCAAGCGAGCGCAAAAGCACGGAGGGTATGCGCGTGCCAAGAATGGAAAAAAATCTCTCCGTAGTAATGGGCTCTTTAATCGCGGTTTCCTTGGTTTCGCCTACCGTCTCCGTTATGTATATATTTTCTATAGTATCAAGGCGAAGCGTGCGGCTTCCTATCTCCTCGCTTATTTTAGCGATTATTTTCAGCTCTGAAAGGCCTGTTATTTCCACCTCTTTTTGTTTTTCGGAGAATACCAGCGGTGTTATTTTTGCTTCAATGGCGGTAACTTGGCTTCCTTTTTTTTCCAGTATTACAAAACCGATAAAACCCAATCCTCCCAAGAGAGAGAGCAGTGTCAAGGATAGGAGAATCAAATTTTTTCTGGGAACTTTCTTTTCTTCCGCGACCTCGTCGGATTTCTTTTTTTGTTCAGCTATGGCGATTTTAATAACCGACCCCTTTTTTTCTTTCATTGTCAGGGCGATATCGCCTTCAAATGTGCGAACTACGCGTGATTGCGCGGGAGTAGGCGGAATTTCAGCGGGGGCATCTGTTTTTACAGGAGGTGCTACAGCAGGAATATCCATTTTTCCCTCACTAGAAATATCTATTATTTTTTTATCGTCTTCCATTGGTAAACAAATTATTTCTTTCCAGGGATTCCTTTTCGAGTGGCAAATTCAGGGTCGGCGTCTTTAAGCGATAGAGATATTCTTCCTCTTTCATCAACTTCCCTAACCACGACCGGAATGGTTTCTCCAAAACTGATAACATCTGTTACTTTTTCTATTCTAAAAGGCGCCAGCTCGGAAATGTGCACCAACCCTTCGGCACCGGGAGCAATTTCCACGAAAGCGCCGAAGTCGGCCAGGCGCGTTACCTTACCCATGAATCGCTCGCCCTTTTTATATTCGTGCGTGAGCTCTTCAATTA
Source organism: Patescibacteria group bacterium (assembly GCA_038063255.1). GTDB lineage: Bacteria > Patescibacteriota > Minisyncoccia > Phycocordibacterales > VMEP01 > JAUYLU01. The sequence goes on from JBBTVL010000016.1 coordinate 15,354, forward strand.
TCTTAAGGGCCTTATCTGCAGAACCATTCCGGCCCACTATTGTTACGATGCCGTCGTTTTCTATGTTAATTTCGTCCACTTCTGTTTTTACTTTGATTTCTTGTATTATTCTTCCGCCGGGACCGATGACACTGCCGATTTTTTCAGGATTAATTTTTGTGACTAGTACGCGCGGAGCAAAAGGAGATAATTCCGGCCTTGATTTTGAAATCGCCCCCTCGATAGTATCTAAAATTTTAAGGCGCGCTTTTTTGGCCATGGCCAGGGCAACTTTGAGCGCGTCAATTGGGACGCTCCCTAATTTTATATCTAGTTGAATTGCGGTAATTCCTTCACGCGTGCCGGCGATTTTGAAATCCATATCGCCATGATGGTCTTCCGGCCCCTGAATATCAGTAAGAATTTTGTATTTTGTCGGTTGCTTGCCCGCCCAAGTTTTGCTTTGCAAAATTTTGGCGGGTAAATTGTCGGTTGTTGGTTGCTCCATCATAAGGCCGATGGCGATTCCGGCCACGGGCCGAGTTATAGGCACGCCGCCGTCCATTAGCGCTACACTTGAAGCGCATACGGAAGCCATTGAAGTTGAACCATTAGAAGACATTGATTCCGACACTAGACGTATAGTGTAAGGAAAATCCATTTCGCTCGGGAGCACCGGGAGAAGCGCCCGCTCGGCTAAAGCACCATGTCCGATCTCACGGCGGTTGGTACTGCCCACTCTCCTTGTTTCCCCCCCCGAAAACGGCGGGAAATTGTAATGATGCATGAAGCGCTTTTTTTCTTTTACTTCGATGCCGTCTATTATTTGCGCCTCGTCAGGACCGCCTAATGTAAGCACCGATAGGATATGCGTTTCCCCGCGATAAAAAATTCCAGTTCCATGAAGCTTGGGAGAGAAACCTCCCGCTTGGGCGTAAAGGTTCCTTATCTCATCCATGGCTCTGCCGTCAGCCCTTATTCCGCCTATAAGCGCGCCCTCGTGAAGCGCGTCATTGACGGCGCTTTCGTAATAATGATGCGCGGGCACTAAACTTTCATCCGGCAATTTTTCTTTTAGCAATTTAAGCCACTCTCCTTTGAGTTTTTCAATTTTGTTCCATCCCGTTTCATTGCTGAAGGTAGCACCCTCAATTTTTGGCGCGATTGACTCATTGAAAATGTTTTTGGCCGCGGCGCTTAATATTTCAACTTCTATTTCTTGTTTTGGAACGGCTTTTTCTTTGGCGATTTCTTTCTGGAATTTTTGGAGCGTTTCGATTTCTATCGAGGCGCGTTCTATTGCCTCCGCTATTTTTTCTTCCGAAATTTCGGACGCGCCCGCCTCAAGCATGCTTATATTTCCGTCTTTGCCGGAGACGATGATATCAAGAATTTCTTTTTCTCGCTCTTCAAATGTGGGATTGATAATAAACTCTCCTTCTTTAATTCCCACTCTTGTCGCCGAGACAGGCCCGTTCCAGGGAATATTGGAAGTGAGAAGCGCCAGCGAGGCGGCATTTATAGCCAAAATATCCGGGTCATCAACGCCCATTGAAAGAACAGTGATTATAATTTGCACTTCATTCCTTAGGCGATGATCGAAAAGCGGGCGGATAGTTCTATCAACCATCCGTCCGGAAAGAATAGCCGTGTCGGACGGCCTGCCTTCTCGGCGCATGAAACGACTGCCTAAAATTTTCCCCGCTGCGTAGAATCTTTCCTCGTAGTCCACGGTCAGCGGGAAGAAATCAATTCCTTCGCGCTTGCCTTTGGAAATCACTGCGGTTGCAAGGACTACTGTATCGCCCATGCGAAGCATCACCGAGCCATTTGCTTTTTCGGCTAAGTCAGAAAAAATCGCGGAAATTTTTTTCCCGCCGATTAAGACTGTGTATTCCTGCTTCTTCATTCTCTACAGTATACCCCATGAGATAACAACATTTAAAAACAAAATAACACCAGATTTAGATAAGATAAAAACTAAAACATAACTCCGATATCTTTATTTTATGGGACGATTTTAGAACATAATGGCAGTTGTGGAATTACCATTGAGGACAACGGCATGCAGACTTAACGGGGAAACCCTTCTGCGAAATTCTGCGTAAAGTCTGCGTGTTCTGCGGTCAGCATACTCGCTGACATTATCTTTGACCCCTACCTTGCTGCCGGTAACCCATTAAATACTTTCTTGGGTCATCGCACATGTCAATGAAATCGTCGGCAGCCTCTTTTAGTTTAAGTGATGAAGATTTACCGAAGGATATTACCTCAACCTGTATTCCTTGTAGTTTCAAATATTCCACAAGCGGAACAAAGTCGCCATCGCCGGAAACTATAACCACCGTATCCAATTTTGAGGAGAATTTTATGGCGTCTACCGCAAGACCAACATCCCAATCGGCTTTTTTGGCTCCGCCGGCGAAAACTTGCAGGTCTTTGGTCTTGGTTTCAATCCCCAATTTTCCTAGCGCTTCAAAAAATCCGGATTCCTCCCCGCTTTCTGTGGTTATGACATAGGCGATAGCGCGCACTAATTGGCGTGTTCCTACCGCCTCTTTCATGATGGCCGAGAAATTTACTCGTGCTTTATATAAATTTTTGGCGCTGTGGTATAGATTTTGCGTATCAATAAAAATACCCACGCGCTGAGTTTTGTGTTTGATTACAGGCATAAAAAAAAATTAAAACTTAAGATTAAAAAATAAAAATATATACCAAACTTATGTATTTTGCATTATTCGCATGCGCTATTCGTAAGCGTATCTACCTTATTTTAGATTAAATTTTTTAGCCAGCGCTTGATATCTATCTTTATGTTTCTTTTGTAGATACTTCATATGTGTCCTACGGTCGGCTACCATTTGTATCAAACCCCGCCTGGAGTGGTTGTCTTTCTTATGTTTTTTCAGATGGCTTGAAAGTTCCTCAATACTCTTGGTTAGGATTGCAATCTGCACTTCCGGAGAACCGGTATCCTTTTCGTGGAGCTGGTGCCCCTTAATCAGTTTCCCCTTTTTCTTTCCTTTAAGCATTGTTTTTGAAGAATATCACAAAAATTAAGCATTTGCAAGGTTTTTAAAAAAAGAGCCCCAATTTGGGGCCCATGAACTCAACGCCTGGAAATCATTTCAAGGACTTCTTCTTCGCGCTTGAAGGTTTCGGCCAGAAATTTTACCTCTTCATAGAGATCTTCCCGATGCTCACGCCATTCTTCGGCTACTTCCCCGAACCTTTGCCAGATTCTTTGTGGTGTCCGGCAGGCGAACTGACATAACACGGCTAAGGGATACTCCTGAATTGATACAGTTTCCGCCCTCGCCACTTCCTCGGTTCGCCCTTCGTATTTGTATGGCTGTTCCGAGCGAGTCACAAAAACTTCGACCCCAATCCACTTGCCGTTTCGAGTAAATCCCCACAACCTCTCCGTTGTGCTGACAAGCGAAGACCCTCCAGTCAAACTTCTCGCCAGAGTCTCTGGGGTGTGGTGGTACTCGGTATTAGTAACGCCTGCCGAGCCTTTGTCGCTAGGGAAAATTCCTCTTGTATCAAGCGTAAAACGAGTGTCGCCGATGAGTTTTGGCTCATCCATTTTTAACGCGTGCTCATGAAAGTAGTCGTGGATGAACCGAAGTTCACCCAAGCTTTTCAACGTCATGTCTCGAAGATGCTTTTCAATGAGCTTACGACGCGCCTCAAGAAGTTCAAACCAGTCTTTCTCGGTAAGAGCATTCTGGCGGGCCAGAATTGTAAGACCACCAAGGTGCAACTTTTCCATTTAATTTCTCCTGTTTGTGAGCGGCGGGCCGCTCAACCGATGCCACTCTACCACCGGCACAGATAAATATCAAATAAATAGGGTAATGTGCACACACATATGACGGTTTCCCCTAGAATGGGTATAGCTAAATATCGTCATATGCTTTTTATTTTCCTATAGGAAAATAAAAAGCATATGGGTGAAAAGGCAAGGAGCCTACGGCAAGACTTAGACTTGCCGTATATTAGGTCTGACCTATGTAAAACCCATCTATGGCTTTAGTGCTGGTTGTTAGTTGTGGGTTGTTGGTTATTTAGTTTATTGCGATATTGTGCGACATTGTGGGGTATAATGTAAATAACCATGAAACTAAGTGAATTAAAGAGAGAATTTTTAGAACATCTTGAAATCGAGCGCGGACGCAGTCTAAAAACCGTTGA
>JBBTVL010000016.1:19632-23304 GCA_038063255.1 Patescibacteria group bacterium
GAGAATTTTTAGAACATCTTGAAATCGAGCGCGGACGCAGTCTAAAAACCGTTGAAAACTATGGACACTATCTAGATAGGTTCCTTGGCTTCCTGAAGAACGACGGTCCTAAGTCAATCACTGATGATGTTATTCGCGAATACCGCTTGTGGCTGAATAGACAATTAACAGGTAACAGTAAACAGTTAATAGTGGGGACACTAAAAAAGAAGACGCAAAATTACTATCTAATCGCCTTACGCAGTTTTCTCAAGTATTTAAGGAAGCGCGGGATTGATTCATTTGCCCCGGAGCGTATCGAGCTTGCCAAGGTTTCCGAGCGCTCACTTGACCTTATAGAGCCAAAAGACCTTGAACGGCTTCTTAATGCCCCAGATGGAGACGATATTAAAAGTCTAAGGGACAGGGCAATTTTAGAACTTTTCTTTTCAACCGGCCTTCGCGTGTCCGAACTCTGTTCCCTTTCGCGCGACCTTGACCTCTCCCGCGACGAGTTTTCCGTGCGCGGCAAGGGTGAAAAAGTGCGCGTGGTGTTTCTTTCGCCCGCCGCTAAAGAGTCCGTAGGGGCTTATCTAAAAAAACGCGTCGATATAGACGATGCCCTTTTCGTTCAGCACGGCCCCGGAGCCAAGGGTAAGAAAGATTTGCGTCTCACTCCCCGTTCCGTTGAGCGGATTGTTAAGTATTATGCCGCCAAGGCGGGAATTTCCAAGAAAGTGACCCCTCATGTGATTCGCCACTTGTTTGCCACCGACCTTTTGCAAAACGGCGCCGATATCAGGAGCGTCCAGATAATGCTCGGCCACTCAAGTATTTCAACCACCCAGATTTATACACATGTTACTGATAAACAACTAAGAGAAGTACACAAAAAGTTCCATAGTAAGGGAAAATAAAAAAGCGCCAACCATTGCTGGCGGCGCCTGACTCCGGATCTTACTGGGGAATTTCCGCTTCCCCTTTTTGGGGTTCGGGCTTGAGTTTTTTCTTGACGAGACCGAAGAGCTCCTCGCCATCGTCGAGCACCTTTTCCCCGAATGCCCTGACGAAAAACATGATTTCTTTTTCGATGTTCGCACGGCTCATCTCAAAGCCAAAACCTCCATCTTCTTCCCTCCTCTTGAGCTTCACGACGATTTCTACCGCGGCATCGTTGACTTTCGCGCGGAGCGCGTGGTTTTCCCTCTTGTCTTGGTCCATTTCACTTCCCCCGTTGTGTTCCTGTTTCCAATATAAACATATTAAACATATTTTGTCAATCTATTTTGGCTTTAAAAACAAGGATATAATCCGTTGATGCGGTTAATTTCTTGGAATGTGAATGGACTCCGAGCGGTTCATAAAAAAGGGGCGCTTGATATTTTTTTAAAACAAAAACCAGATATTTTCTGCTTTCAAGAGACCAAAGCGGAAGTTGAGCAGTTACCGGAAGAAATAAAAAATGTTCCGGGATATTTTTCATACTTCGCTTCATCTAAAGCTAAAAAAGGATATAGCGGAGTGGCGGTGTATACAAAAATAAAACCTAAAAATGTTGAGTACGGTTTGGGAATTAAAAAGTTTGACGACGAAGGGCGACTTTTAGCTTTGCACTTTGAAGATTTTATACTTTTCAACGTTTATTTCCCGAACGGCAGCGGTGGACCGGAACGACTGGCCTACAAACTCGAATTTTATGATGCGTTTCTATCGTATATTGAGAAATTAAAGAAGAAAAGCAAGTCTATTGTCTTTTGCGGCGATGTGAACACCGCCCATGAAGAAATAGACCTGGCTCGTCCCAAAGAAAATAAAGAAAATACAGGGTTTTTACCCGAGGAACGCGCTTGGATTGACGAGCTTGTATATCACGGCTATGTTGATACTTTCCGTCATCTTTACCCACACAAAAAAGACGCTTACACCTACTGGGATATGAAAACACGCGCCCGTGATAGAAATGTCGGCTGGCGTATTGATTATTTCTTCGTAAGTGGCGATTTAGTAAAAAAAATAAAAAGTGCCGGGATTATGTCAGAAATTTACGGCTCCGACCATTGCCCGATTTATCTCGATCTTAAATAAATAAGAAATTATTTTACCCAATGGCGCTTGCGTATTTCGCCGATTTCTTTCCCCTCCACTTCTTCTTTTTTCTCCTTACCACTCTCTCCCAGTTCTTTGAGTTTTTTATCACTTAGTTTACTTAATTCTATAGCCTTTTTTTCTAAATATTCAGGATTATTTTTATCTGGAGCATCAAACATTTCTTCAAGCAGGGCGTGAAGAATGAAGCCGATTCTAGGCCCCGGTGTTTCTTGTGTAACTTCCATTATTTTTGCTCCATCAATCTTGAGCATTCCCACAGAAACTGGCGCGCGCATAGCTTCTTCTATCATTGATTCGTATTTTCTAAGTCGGTATGGGGTTTCTTTTGGGCGACCCATCCCGATACGGTCGCAGGCGCGGACTTTCATTAGGTCCCAGACATTCTCCGGACCGACATTACGGACAAGCCGGCGCACGGCTGATAAAGTAATTTTGTCTACATCAGAAAAGAATAAATGATAACGGACAAGTTTAGAGACAGTGTCCGTTAGTTTCGTGGAGAACCTTAAACGCTCCATTATTTTCTTTGTTACACGGCCACCAACTACATCATGGCCGTAAAATGTGTAATCTTTTTTTTCGTCCGACCATCTTCGTGTTTCAGGTTTTGAAACATCATGAAACAATGCGGCAAGTTTCACATGTAACGGCCATTTTCTATCAGCAGAATGTTGTACGGCACGCAGATTATGCTCCCAGACATCATAAATGTGATCCCCGTTCTGTTTCACATGTAACCCCTTTTCTGTTTCATGAATAACATATTTTAAAATTCCCAGTTTTTGCATGAGAATAATTCCAGACATTGGATTATCTGACATTATTATTTTTATAAACTCATCTCGTATTCTTTCTTTTGAAATAGATTCAAGTAAATTAGCCTTATTTTTCAACGCCTTTTCTGTATCTTGGTTAATCGTGAAACTAGTTTCCGTAGCTATTCTTATCGCTCTTAATAAACGCAGTGCGTCTTCATCAAACCTCTCCTCTGCGTTTCCGACGGCTTTTATTATTTTGTCCTTTATGTCCTTTTGTCCTTTATAAGGATCAATAATTTGTCCTTTAGAAACGCTAAAGGCAATTGCATTTACCGTAAAATCCCTGCGTCCCAAATCCTCTTCAATGCTTGAGACAAACTTCACACTGTCGGGTCTTCGTTTGTCGGTGTATACGCCTTCGCTTCTGTACGGCGTGACTTCAACTACGCGCAATGTTTCGTCTTTGGTTTCGTCGTTTACTACGCCGACTGTCCCATAGTCATTTTCGTAAAAAGTATTTTCAAAAATTTTTTGAATTTGTTCCGGCGTTGCGTTGGTAGTAACATCCCAGTCTTTTGGTTTTTTTTCGTGTAGCATATCACGGACGCATCCACCCACGACATATGCCTCAAAACCGGATGTTTCCAAACGCTCAGTTATTGACAAAATTTCTTTAGGAATAGGTAAATTCATTACTAAAGTATATACCACTTTTTTGTTATTTATTTGCACAAACTATATACTATGGCCATGCGCCCGTAGCTCAATGGATAGAGCACCTGGCTTCGAACCAGGGGGTTGTGGGTTCGAGTCCTGCCGGGCGCAC
>JBBTVL010000017.1:0-1427 GCA_038063255.1 Patescibacteria group bacterium
TTGATCCGAGTGTTGATGTGCGCACGCTAAAGACTGCTTCCGAATTTGAAAGTTACTATAAAAACTTAGAAGAACTATATAAAAAAGATACCTACGGCGGAGCCACTCCGGAAGAAACACTGGCGCTTTTTATTGACGCGTTGAAAAAAGGGGATACTGAATTGGCATCAAAATATTTTGTGCCAGAAAAACAAAAACAAGAAGCGGAGGATTTAAGGATTGGAAAAGAAAAAGGGAATTTGGATTTTTTGATAGGATATTTGGAAAAAGCAAAACTAGGTAAAAAATTTTCTGAAAACCAATACAGGTTAACTGTTGTTGAAAACAATACTGCGGTTATGAGTTTTGATTTTTTATTTAATAAATATAGTGATAAATGGAAAATAGAAAGTCTCTAATTTTCCTTGCCTTTGCTGGTTTACTTTTTTTACCACTTTTTACTTTCGCGTATAAACCAGATACCACCCACAAAGGATTAACGCGCGATATTTTAAAATTTTACGAACATTATTATTCCAACAAGTTTACCGAAGACGAAAAAGTTTCCATAGAAAAGGGGGCGGTTGATGAAGATAGTGGCATTCGGGCGCTCAATCATTTTTACGACCCAGTTTACAATAAAGGGATTGCGCTTACCTCAAAAGATTGGGCGGGTGATACACAGGCGCAAGCCGTGACTAGCGGAAGTTATTTGGCCCAATTGGGTAATGCTACGCAAGGATATTTTTCTTCAAATACTGATTATTCGTGGGACAGAGCGATATATGAATATGCCTATGGTGATAAGAAAAGAGGGTTGGAATCCCTGGGTCACATCCTCCACTTAATTGAAGATGCCACGGTTCCGGATCATACGCGCGATGACCCACATCCTGATTTTATTTATAAGGACACTTTTGGACAAGAAAGTCCATACGAGAATTTTACCAGGCAGTTTGATGTTTCAAATATAAGTGTTTCAAAAAATCTAATTAATGAAGGATTAAAACCTATATTATATTCTTCACTTGGTGAATATTTTGATAATGTGGCGAATTATTCAAATAATAATTTTTTCAGTAAGGATACAATTTTTGAAAATAAATATAATCAGCCACAAATTCTATTTGAAAAAGCACAGAAATTAAGCGACGGACTTACTCACAACTTTGGTTTTAATAAATTAGGGGCTCGTCTTGTAGAAATTGAGAGTCATCCAGATTTAAATACAAGAACAATAAAGTTCACTTATTTAATAAAAGACAACGATTACCTCATCCTCACCGACTACTGGAACCTGCTTTCCCGCCACGCAGTACAAAATGGCGCCGGGGTTATAAAACTATTTTTTGATGAAGTTGAAAAAGAGAAATTAACCCGCGTACTGTACGAGAAAAACAAAAGCTGGCTGGCGCGGGCTAAAGATAATGTGTTGAACTTTTTTTCTT
>JBBTVL010000017.1:1527-5348 GCA_038063255.1 Patescibacteria group bacterium
ACGACCATAACATTTTCCGGCACCGCCTCTTCCAGTCAGATTATTTCAACCGATTTTTCGGGGGCGACCACAAGCGTGGATGGTGTAGGGAATTGGACTATTTCTCTCGCACTTTTTTCACAAGGCACGACACCAATTAATTTTTATGCGACTGACCAAAATGGCACATCCTCCCCGCGATCCGTTTCTCTCTCAATCGACACAGTCGCGCCCGGCATAGATACCATCGCCGTGCCCGACTGTTTATATTCGCTCCGCGCGAGTGCCTGTCTTTTGCCGAGTGTTTCTTCGACTCTGGCTTGGACATCTTCATCAACCGATATTTCTTTTTTCAACATTTTTCAGAATAATGTTTCTATTGGCACGACGACCGCGCTCTCGCTTGCAACAACGCTTTCCGCCGGAGTAAACACATTCTTCATTGTCACCGAAGATGTTGTCGGTAATCGCGCGACATCAAGTGATTACACGATTGAAATGAATTCGTCGCCAATTATCATAAACGAAATTGCCTGGAGCGGTACGGCCACATCAAGCGCCGATGAGTGGATAGAACTTTATAATAAAACCGCCTACACACTCGACCTATCGCGTGTGGTGCTCCGCGCCGAAGACGGCGCTCCGTATATCTTTCTTTCCGGCACGATTGCACCAAACGGATACTATTTAATAGAGCGCACCAACGACAACACAATTTCTGATATCACTGCCGATCTGGCCGTGCCGTTTAGCGGTATAGGCAACAGTTTCGGTCTTTTAAACGGCGGTGAAGTTTTGTATATCGAACATTTAAGCAGTGCCACGACGACTCTTGACATGACGCCGGCACTTTCTTCCTGTGGCGGTTCGTGGTGCGCCGGCACGGATGGGACTCGTCAAAGTATGGAGAGAGTGAACGCCTCTGCGCCGGGCGCCACAACAACCAACTGGATGTCGAACAATATTCTTGTAAAAAACGGACACGACTTCGGCGGTCTAGTGATAAACGGCACACCGAAAGAACTGAATAGCGCTAGTCAGCTTAAACAAATCGGCTACTATTGCGCTCCATACACCAGTACATATATTGAAGGCGGGGTATACACCCATATTGGCACTATTTGCCACTATCTTTCGCTTGGTGTTTCCGGCTTAACAAGATATGGAGATATTTATAAAGGAACAGTTGGTAGCTCAACAATCGTTACTGGCCACCAATTGGGGAATCCCATAGATAGTTTGCAAAATGGTGATACTCTTTCATCTCCACAAACGGGCGAGCGTTTTTTTGTAGCGATTTTTCAAATTCGCTCTGGACCTAACTTTGAATTCGGCCAAGACCTCAACGGTTTCAGAAACTATTTCCAAACCGGCTCAATCCCGCCGCACCCTAATTTCGGCATACTTAATTTTATCTATGGGCCGTAGTCGCATACTAATTAATAGTGAAATTATTGTACCCTATAATATAACGGCCGTCATATTATAGGGTACATTATTACTTTGAATTACAGCTGCTTTTTCGTCCGTAAATTCGTGTTATAGTGGTAGGCAACGTGTCCCGTTAGAGGCCGCGGTCACGGTTTAACTAAAGAGCTTAAGGTAGTATGAATCGACATCTTATAATTTTATACAAAAGTAACTATGTCGGGTGCGGGCTGACCGCGACCTGCCTCTAACGGGATGAATTTAAACTCTTTTTTGCGTTATAGCATTCTAACGGGGATTTTTTTGGTGCTTTTTCTTCCGCTTTATGTGCCGGACACGATGTTTTTCCCGTTCATTAGCGGGAAAAACTTCGCCTTTCGTATTATCGTTGAGTTAATGACGCTGGCGTTTCTCATTCTGATGTACCGCGACGCGTCTTATCGTCCCAAGAAAACATGGATGTTAATAGCCATGTCGGTATTCGTGGCGGTTATCGCCGTAGCCGACATATTCGGAGAAAATTTTTACAGAAGTTTTTGGTCCAACTACGAGCGCATGGAGGGGCTGGTCGCTCATCTTCATTTTTTGGCATATTTTATAGTGATTTCTTCAGTGCTTACTACCGAGCGCTTATGGAATCGTTTCTTTAATACATCTCTGGCAGCAAGCACGATTGTGGCGTTTTATGGATTGGGGCAACTGGCCGGCAAGCTGGAAATTCACCAAGGCGCCGTGCGCCTCGACGCCACGCTCGGCAATTCCACATATCTGGCGGTCTACATGCTATTTCATATTTTCATCGCAGGACTTTTTTTAATGCGCCAGACGACCGGCAAGACGATGCGATGGGTGTACGGCGCCATAATCTTGCTTGATATTTTTGTCCTGTATCACACGGCAACCCGCGGCGCTATTTTGGGATTTATCGGCGGCGCGATTCTTTCAAGCCTAATACTCGTCGCCCTTAATAAAGACAATAAATTTATAAGAAAATCCGCGCTTGGCATAATTGCGTTTATTTTTATTTTTTCAGCCGGTATTTTCGTATTCAAGGACAATAGCTTTGTTAAAGGCAGTCCGGTACTATCGCGCTTCACCTCAATTTCTTTGGACGAAGCTACCACTAAATCGCGCTTTATGATTTGGAATATGAGCTGGCAGGGGTTTAAAGAGCACCCGATTCTCGGCTGGGGACAGGATAATTACATAATTGTTTTCAACAAATATTACAATCCCGGGATGTACGCCCAAGAGCCGTGGTTTGACCGCTCGCACAATGTATTTTTTGATTGGCTGATTGCCGGCGGGATTCTCGGGCTTTTGGCATATCTTTCTCTTTTTGTAATTTCTTTATATTATATTTTGCGCCCCGGCGGTAAGTTTGGAACGGCCGAAAAAAGTTTATTGATTGGCCTTCTCTCGGCTTATTTCTTTCAAAACATTTTCGTATTCGATAACATGACCAGCTATCTTATGTTTTTCTCAATCATCGCCTATCTTGCTTGGCGCGACAGGGGAGTTATAGAAGTGGCGGTGAATAAGTATGTTACAAAAGAAAAAACTCAAGTAGCGCCGCCACGCCCGGTGCTTGACCTTATTTATCTGCCTGCTTTGGCGCTTCTTGTTCTCTTTATTCTCTATTCGGCCAATGTGAAGCCGATTCTGGCCTCAACCTCGCTTATAAAAGCGCTTACTCCGCACCAAGAGGGCGCTCAAAAGAATCTGGATTATTTTGAACAAGTTTTCGCCTACGGCACATTCGGAAGCGGCGAAGCCAGGGAACAGCTGATGCAGGCGGCACTTCGCGTGCAGAGTTTTCCTAATGAGTCGCAGGAGGTAAAGCAGAAATTTTTTGAAGTTACCCAGAAAGAAATGCTTATCCAAATTGAGAAAAATCCCAAAGACGCCCGCTATGAGCTTTTTTTCGGCTCATTCTTGAATAAATTCGGTGCATACGATGATGGTCTTAAACATCTATATAGAGCGCAGGAACTTTCGCCCCAAAAACAGCAAATTTTCTTTGAGATAGGAACATCGTATTTAGGCAAGGGGGATTATCGGAAAGCATTCCAGGTTATCGGAGAAGCCTATAATTCAGAGAAAAATTTCAGGGAAGCGCAATTTCTCTACGGCCTATCGGCCCTTTATGCCAGAGAAGACAAATTAGCCGAGGATTTAATTCTGCCACTCTACGGCACGATGCTTATTCCCGACGACCGCATCATTAATGTTTACGCGGTTCGCGGCGAGTACGGCAAAGTAGCTTCGCTTTGGCAGATTCGGGTTAAAAACGACCCCAATAATGCCGACTATCATGTAGCGCTGGCCGCTTCGTATTTGAAACTTGGACAGCGCCAAGGCGCCATCGCCGAGCTCCGAAAATCAATGGAACTTAAGCCGGAGTTCAAGGTGCA
>JBBTVL010000018.1:0-6551 GCA_038063255.1 Patescibacteria group bacterium
TAGTTCAAGAGTATAATTCCATCATGCAATTACTTGTTTCTATAAATTACTCTATTCCATCGCCTGCCAGTTTCTCATCACAAAAAATATCTTCACCAGGGTCATTTAGTTGTAGTTCTGGCGCGGGAGGTACAGGAAATTATTCTTGTAAAGATTATAGTTCCGGCGTAAGTACATACTGCTCCACTTCTGTCGCTGGGTCATGGAGTTGTACAAACTCTAATGCCAAGAGTGTCTATTGCAGAACAAACGCACTGGGGAATGGTGTTGATTGTTCTTACTAACTAAATAATTCATGGCGAGGTTACTAAAAGTTGGGGGCGTAAAAACGGAGGATATTTATAAGGATATTGTTCGTGTTTCTGCGGCGAATAGAAAAAATGATTGCGACCGCGATATTGTCGAGGGTTCTGTTTGCAAAGTAGTGGTTGCTTCTAATCAAAAAGAGAGATACGCAATCTTGAGGGGGAATAAAGGCAGTGATACAGAAATAAAAATTGACGAATACTTACGAAACAAACTGGGGATTGAAAAAGGGAAGGAATACGAATTTACTTTCAAAACTAGGTGGTGGTATCAATTTTGCTGGCCATGGAGTGCTACTGACCCCGGATATCGTATCAGTTCACAAATCGCTGTCATTTCTTTCTTGCTCGGACTTCTGTCTATCTTACTAGTCGTTGTTTTATAATATCTCCTAAAAACGGCGAAAACCTTAAAAAAGTTGAAAAGATTCGAGAATTACTGAATATACCAAAACTTTCAGAGTAATTGCCCTTTTTCCGTAACCGCTTTCCGGCAAGTGAAAATTAATAGGGACAGTCACGATTGTGTGTTGTAATAATTTGTTTCTGATGGGGGATGGATTTGACATATTGACACTATGTAACCGTTGTGTATACTATGGTTATATGATAAAAACATTGCTTAATATTAAAGTTGACGCTGAAGTTAAAATGCGAGCCAAAAAACTTGCCGCTAGTCTCGGTCTGCCTCTTTCAACCGTTGTTAACGCCCAACTGAAGCGTTTTATAGACGAGAAAGAAATGCGTTTCGCGCTTCCCGTGAAGATGTCTAAAAAGTTGGAACGCATGATTGCTAAAGTGGAGAATGATACTAAATTACATCGGAATCTTTCCCCAGTTTTTAAATCCGGGAAAGAAATGGACGAATATCTCTCTTCCCTATGAGAATTCGTTTGCACAAAACTTTCATAAAACAATTTCTTAAAAGAAGACCGGCGGAACAATCGCGTTTCCGCGAGCGTCGAAATTTATTTTTAGTTAATCATTTTCATCCATTGTTGAATAACCATGTTTTGCATGGTAAGTATGCCGGGTACAGAAGCTTCAGCGTCGGAGGTGATTTGTCGGTGATTTACAAAGAAGAGGCGAAAGACCTCGTTACATTCATCGTCATTGGCACTCATCATGAACTTTATGGATTGTAGTATAGTAAGGACTATCAAGGACGGTTCTTGTTAGTTTATTCCCAACTAACTTCCTATCTTTTTATCAACTACAAACTATTAACTACTTACGGCAAGTCTTAGTCTTGCCGTGGAAACAAGCCCGCTAACGGCCTGTAACTACCCAAATGTCTTCATCCACAGAACAAATAAAGGAGAGATTGCCGATAGACCAGGTGGTTTCTTCTTACATTAAACTGGAACGCGCCGGCAGTAATTTAAAAGCGCGGTGCCCTTTTCACAATGAAAAGACGCCCAGTTTTATAGTATCACCGTCGCGGAACACTTATCATTGTTTCGGATGCAATCGCGGCGGGGACATTTTCACTTTTGTGGAAGAAATTGAAGGAGTCGATTTCAAACGCGCCCTGGAAATCTTAGCCGACCGTGCTGGCATTCCACTCCCTCGCATGGACCCGAAATTAAAAAGTGAATCCGAGAGACTTTATAAAATTTTGGAAGATGCAACAGAGTATTTTGAAAATAATCTGGAAAATGCCAAAGACGCACTCGGCTATCTTAAGGGGCGTGGGTTAACCGACGACACAATAGAAGAATGGAAATTGGGATACGCCAAAAACGAATGGAGGGGCCTCCTTGAACACCTCAAAAGTAAAAAATTTACCGAGGCAGAAATTGAAAAAGCCGGGCTCATAATAAAAAGCGAGCATAAAACCGCCTCCGGCGGTTCGGCCGAGGCAAGGTACTACGACCGTTTCCGCGGGCGCATTATGTTTCCGCTTCGCAGTGCCCAAGGCAAAGTGGTCGGTTTTTCCGGACGATATTTTGTTGACGGAAATACAGAGACGGACAGCGCCAAATACATTAATACGCCCGAAACCCCGCTTTACAACAAATCTCGGCTTCTCTACGGTTATGACAAGGCAAAGCAAGCCATTATGCACGAAGATTCCACAATCCTCGTTGAGGGGCAGATGGATTTAATTATGTCTCACCAAGCAGGAGTTAAAAATACCGTTGCCACTTCCGGTACCGCATTGACCCCGGAACATTTGAATGCCCTAAAACGTTTTAGTCAAAATGTAGTTATGGCATTTGATAGCGACGAAGCAGGATTTGCCGCCTCGGAACGCGGCTTTAATTTAGCGCTTTCACTTGGTATGAACGTGCAAATAGCCAAGCTACCGAAGGGCGTTGATCCAGCCGACCTCATCAATAAAGATCCGTCGGAATGGTCACGCTCTATCAAAGAGGCCAAACATATAATTGATTTTTATTTGGATACGCTTATAGAACAGGGACTTGACCCGCGCGCGCTTAAGCTTGAAGTTTCAAAACGTGTTATACCTTACACGGCCCTTATCCGAAACCGCATAGACCAAGCTCATTTTGTCGGTAAAATTGCTGGAGCCCTAAACATTATTGAAGAGCCCATATGGGATGAAATTAAAAAACAGGGAGAAAAAATTAATGAAGTTCTTGCCGAAGAAAATATAGTTAAAGGAAAGGGAAGAGAGGAAAATATTCGTGATAAAATACTAGGACTGATATATTGGCAGGGCGAAAAAAAGAAGGAAAAGCGTGTAATAGATATAGATAAAGCTAAAGAGCGTTATATAGATATAACGGGACTCAAAGTTGAACCGTCTCTGGAAGGCAAGGAAAATTTGATTCTTCAAGCAGAAGTATATTATCGCGGGACGGAGCATTTGGAGAAAGAATTAGAAGACCTTTTTCTTCACTTGGAGATGATAAAGTTAGATGGAGAGTTTGCACAAAGTATGGCTGAAATAAGGCAAGCTCAAACAAAAAAAGATGAAAAGAAAATGGAAGAATTAGTTATCTTGTGCCACAAAATTTCAAAAAGAATAAACGATATTAAGGGAAAGCTGAAAGAATAATGTGTACCAATCTACAAATGGCCACAAATACCACAAATGAACCCATTCTTGTCATTTAACCTCATTCGCAGTAATTCGTATCATTCGATTTAATTTGTAACTATTCGTATTATGAAAAAGAAAAAAACCACAAAAAAGAAAGCCAAAATAAAGGCAAAAACACGGCTTAAAATAAGGGTAAAAAAGAAGTTGTCTAAAAAAGCGCTTAAGAGGGTTGCCAAAAAGCCAGTTGAAAAAAAGAAAAAACTCTCTAAAAAAGAATCTACCAGCGAAGATAAAGCCAGGTCTCTTATCAAAAAAGGGAAAGACCGCGGGTTCATCACCTACGACGATATTTTGAAAGCATTTCCTACAATTGAAGGCAATATTCTTTTTCTTGATGATCTTTACGAACGCCTTGCCACCGCCGGTATTGATGTTTTAGAAGGAGGCAATTTACTTGATACTAATGAAAGGGAAAAGACTCTTAAAGGCTACGGTAAAGAAGGGTCTTCTTATGACTCAATTCAGATGTATTTGAAGGAAATCGGCCAGTATCCTCTGATTAACGGCGCTATGGAACGCGAGCTCGCCAAACGCATAGAAAAAGGCGATGAGGAAGCCAAAAACCTTTTGGCTAAGGCCAACCTTCGCCTTGTCGTATCTATTGCCAAAAAATATGTCGGCCGAAGTTCCGATCTCACGCTCCTTGACCTGATTCAAGAAGGCAACCTTGGCCTTTTCAAGGCAGTCTATAAATTCGACTGGACAAAAGGTTATAAATTTTCAACCTACGCTACTTGGTGGATTAGGCAGGCAGTCACGCGCGCCTTAGCTGACCAGTCGCGTACCATTCGTATTCCTGTTCATATGGTGGAAACAATCGCCAAATACAAACAAGTGGTGCGAAGACTTTCTCAAGATTTAGGACGCGACCCGTTGCCTGAAGAAATCGCCACGGAAATGGGGGTAGAAGTGGAAAAAATTCATAATATTGAAAATATCAATCAGGACACAGTGTCGCTTGAAAAACCGATAGGGGATGATGATGAGAAATCCACGCTCGGCGAATTCATCCCTGACGATAAAATTCTCTCGCCAGATCAGGATTCAAGCCATAGGATTTTGAAAGACCAAATCGGCGATATCTTAGACGACCTTTCGCCTAAAGAGCGGAAGATTCTTGAAATGAGGCACGGGCTTTTGGACGGCATAATGCACACGCTTGAAGAGGTGGGGCAGGAATTCGGCGTGACTCGCGAACGCATCCGCCAGATTGAAGCCAAAGTCCACGAAAAAATCCGCCAGCATGAAAGAGTGGATAGATTGAGGAATTATTAGTCCCGTTAGAAACCGCCCTCGCAAATACGCGAGTGCTCAGGCACCTTGGGGCGGTTGTTTCTAATGGGATTAAAAAAGAAAAACGAGCCGTTGGGCTCGTTTTTAAGGAGGGGAGTTCTTCTCTCCTCTCTTCTGATTTTTTTTGATGGGTAACCACTTTTTTGGTGGATTCACCCCCGCAGAAACAATTGTCACCCATTCAACCGGTATGAACTCCCGATTTCCTTCGCTATCTCTGCAGATGACATGGTTTGGATGGTCTGGAGATATTTCGTCGAGGAATCCAGATATTGATACATTCTTACCGTTGTGCCAAGACACCAAAACGTATGTTCCCCTTATTTCCCAAAACCCTCGCGCTTTGGTGGAAAAGAGATATTCGTCTATGAGCTTCTTAAACTCCATAGACATTATTGAGACAGAAGACATAAAGTCCTCCCGATGGAGTTAAAAAGTTTAAGAACTAAATAAAGAATATCACAGCGCTCTAAATTTTGAAGCGCCTAAGCAACTGGTCCCTGATATCCTTCAGCTTCTTCTGTCTAGCATCTTCCTTTTTTTCTTTGGTTTTCTTTTCCACGGAAGGTAATCCTACTTGTTCCATGGGAATATATCCTTTTATTTGAGAGCTTCTTTCGTACTGTATGTGATTGCGTTCCCTCTTATTCTCGGCCTTTTCGCCAATAAATCCAGTTACCTGGATTATTTCACTGCCGTAAGGAACCTTGACGATATTTCCCGAAACGAGGCGATGAAAATCCAAATGTTTGAGAATACTCTTCTCAAACACCTTTTCGTCCAAAAGCTTATCGAAATCTTGTATACTCGCCATTGTCCCTCCTAAAAAGGCGTTTGGAAAGAACTGAATAAAAAAATATTATCACAACGGCGCAAAAAGAAAAGGCGGTCCGCTTGCGCGTCCGCCTTGGAACTTGAAATCTTTCAGACAAGAAGCTCGACTTCCTGGTAGGGAATGTACTTCCATTCTCCCATCGCGTCTTTCCGTTTGGACAGAGCGAGTGTTTCGGGGTGTTCTTCCGAATCCTCGCTCAGAAAGCCGTGGATGTAGAACTCCTCGCCCTTGTGCCTGGAACGCGCTACGGGGGAAACGGGGAACACCCCGGGGGCGATTTCCTTCTTGAGTAGCGGTTCAATTTGCGACATCAGAGCCATCTGATTTCTCCTCTGTGATATGGAAAGTGGGTTGTGCCTACTTTAGCTTCGGGTCGCCGTTCCCTGCTTTTGCCGCCAACATCGGCGTTTTGGCCATGACCTTGGGAACGAAGACATCCTTGCCGTCTTTCGTCGGGTCGAGAAGGGCTTCGCAGAGGCCGGTCTTGGCTGAATCGATACGGTTTTTCGCCGTGTCGACGCCGAGGCTATAGGCGTATTTTATACTGCCCTCGACGACTGCCCACAGCCCGTGGAAGGTCCTTTCGTTGAAGCCGTACTCGCGCCTCGCGATATCTTTCACGAGCGCACGCGCCTTATCTTCCGGCTCGCCCTTGGCGCGCTGGATGATGGCGAGGTTGTCGAAACTGCAGAAGTGCGCAACGGCTGTCGTCTGGGGGACATTGATGACCCCCTGACTCGTCGTCTGCGAGTTTGCCTTCTTCGGCCAGAGGATGGAAGCCACGAGTGCAATCGCTGCCAGGCCGATCAAAACCTGCCAAATCCTGTCCACGGTTTTCTTTTCCATTCGGTCACCTCTCGTTTGGGTTGACTTACAAAGGTCTATTTCAGCCCATCTTATACCATATTAAATATCTTGTTGTCAAGTTGAGAAAAAGAAGCCCGTGGCGTATATTTACCCTCCAAAATTTTTGCATAATCCGTGAAAAAAAAGGTATAGGATTGGATACACAGAGAATTTATTTAAGAATAATTTTGGTAAAAATTTA
>JBBTVL010000019.1:0-8429 GCA_038063255.1 Patescibacteria group bacterium
GTGTCGCCCAGCTGTATTTTGAAAAACTCTTTGCCGAAATAAGTAATGACCATAGTAATGGCTAGTATAACAAATAAATAAGAGATGGCAAAAAACATTGAAAAATAAGGATTTTTTGCTAACTCCTAACAACTATCAACTAATTCCTGCCCCATCGTTCCCCATAGGTTTAACCTATGTATTTAGTATTTACTTTATAGACTTTTGACTTTTGACTACCCCTTCGCTATACTCCCCCCAATACTTACCAGCGGATTTTTAGGATAACCTTTCCAGCACTTAATTTTTTTAGAAAAAATTAAGTGCTGGAAAACCCTAAAACCAAAATTCAATCCGCCGAGAGCGGTATTTTTATTTCCTTTCGCGACAGCGAAAAGAAATAACAATCATTCATGAAAATAGTAAAAGTAACTGAAGAGAAAGAAATAATCGCGGAGGGCCCGATGAAAGACTTTCTTGAAAAGTCAGGGAAAACGCCAGAAGTTGAAGACTTGGTAGAGGGTCCAGTAATATCCGTTGAGGGCGGTGTTGTTTATGTTGATTTAAAACCATTCGGCATGGGCATCATTTACGGTATTGAATTCATGAATGCCCGCGACATTATCAAGAAAATAAACCTCGGCGATGTCATCAAGGCCAAAGTCGTAGAGAAAGAAAATGAGGACGGTTATATAGAACTTTCGCTTAAGGAGGCCAGGCAAGCGCTCATATGGAACGAGGCCGAGGCAGCCATTCGCGAAAAGCGCGTAATCGAGATTCTTGTGAGAGAAGCCAATAAAGGGGGGCTCATTATGGAATGGCAAGGCATTCAAGGGTTTCTCCCCGCTTCGCAATTAAAATCGGAACACTACCCGCGGGTAGAAGACGGCGACAAGGAAAAAATCCTCCGCGAACTTAAAAAACTAGTCGGCACGCGCATTTCCGTTTCCATTATTTCCGCCTCGCCCAAAGAAGGGAAACTTATTTTTTCGGAAAAAGACCTCGACCAGAAAGACAAGCAAGAGATTATTGAGAAATATTCTTTGGGCGACGAGATTGATGGCATTGTCACCGGCATTGTTGATTTCGGCATATTCTTAAAGATTGAAGAGGGACTTGAAGGGCTGGTGCATATCTCTGAAATTGACTGGGGGCTTGTGGAAGACCCTAAAGCGCTATTTAAGGTCGGCGAGAAAATACATGTCAAAATAATAGAAATAAAAGACGGTAAGATATCGCTCTCCATAAAGGCGCTCCGTGAGAACCCCTGGAAAGAGGCGGAAAAGAAATACAAAAAAGACGATACTGTGTCTGGTGTTGTGATTAAATTCAATAAACACGGCGCGCTCATTTCCATTGAAGAAGGCGTGGCTGGATTGGTGCACGTTTCCGAATTCGGCTCGGAAGAAAAATTACGCGCCACGCTTGAGCTCGGCAAAACTTATAACTTCCAAATCACCCTGTTTGAGCCGAAGGAGCAGCGCATGACCTTGTCTTACGTTCCAAAAACGTAAGACCGCTGACGGACGCGGACTTAACACAGAACTACGCAGAAAAAAACACCACCAAAAAACGCTTATAAATAAGCGTTTTTTGGTGCTTGACAAATCTGTAGCAATTTGCTACGCTATCTGTGGCAGTAAAAAGAGAAGTACTTCATGTTTTTTGTCCGTTTGCAGTGTTGTGCAGCACCTTCAGCATTAAATGTCAGTGCAGTAACTGAAGTCCGCACATTGCATCACGCCCTCGCCAATTCAGCGAGGGCTTTTATTTTGTATTAAACACGCTCATAGCTTTTTGGCGGCCTTCGGAAATTATCATTATCAGCGCATCACATATTTTTTTTGAAACTTTTTTCAGTATTTCTGATTCTTTATCCTTAAAATTTCCAAGTATAAAATCGTCTATCGCTTTTTCGCCTTTCGGTTTTTTGATTTTTTCGGATGGTGTGACTGGACTGATGCCGACTCGCACGCGCACAAAACCTTCAGTTTTTACAGCCCGAATTATTGACTCCACTCCCTTATGCCCCCCGCTTCCGCGATTAAAAGAAATTTTGTAAGAACCTATCGGTAAATCAAGGTCGTCGTGAATCACAATCAAACTTTCGGCTGCTTTTTTTGACTTAACGAGCGGCGCAATACTCACTCCCGACTTATTCATAAACGATTCGGGCTCTACCAATATAATCCCCTTTACCGAAGGCATCCTTCCGTAGGACACTAGCGCTTCTAATTTTTTATCGCTCTCCCAATTAGAAAAATTATTCTTCTTCCGAAAATATTCAAGCACAATTCGCCCCGTGTTGTGGCGGGTGTTTAGGTATTCGTCTCCGGGATTGCCGAGGCCGACGATGATATATGACATGGATATTTCTAAAACCTCGAAAATTAGTGAGCCCCCTCAAGTTCCTTTGCCACAGCAATAACCATTTCCCACTGGTGGCCAAACTTCCCTTTTTCAACGACCTCTTCGCACGCTTTAAATGGGATCTTTAGAGAAATACCGTATATTTTGAGTAATTTCTTCACGGCGTCCACGAAAGGGGGATTTTTTTCAATGACAATCATGGCGCCGCTCTTAAGGGCTTCTAGGGTTTCTTCAAAACCAAGAGGTCTTTCTTCTTGTTCTCGCATTGCCGCTTCATTTTCCGGTTTGGGATTAAAAGCTGTTTCTCTATATCTATCCATATATTTTAAAAATTAATACCTTTTGATGTAACGGTAACACAGAGCCAAAGATTTCACAATTACCATTATTTGCATTGGACAATGCTTTACTTTAAGATGTATGAACTATGCAGGATGAAATGGAGAAGAGAGCGTCAATTACACCTAAAAATTTTCAAGGTGAAAAGCATTGGTTTCGCGAGACACTCGAACTTGTCATCCTCGCCCTCGTTATAGTCCTTCCTATTCGCCTCTTTATAGTGAACCCGTTCATCGTAAGCGGCGCTTCCATGGTGCCGACATTCCACAACGGCGAATATCTAATCGTTGACCAGATTTCTTACCGCTTTAACGCGCCAGAGCGCGGTGATGTAATTATTTTCCGCTACCCTAAAGATACTTCCAAGTTTTTTATTAAGCGCATAGTGGGATTGCCGGGAGAAAAAGTTGAAATAAAAAATGGTATCGTTTCCGTTGAAAGGGCGGATGAGAAAAAATTTACAGCGCTCACTGAAAATTACATAAAAAATAAATCGTCCGATAACGGAAATTATACTCTGGGCGAGGGCGAATATTTCGTCATGGGCGACAATCGCATTTCAAGTTCCGATTCGCGCGTCTGGGGAGCGCTCGATAGAAAATTAATCGTCGGACGCGCGCTGTTGCGCCTCTTTCCGATGACTGAAGCGTCGATTTTCCCGGGCAATGTTAATGTGTACCAATCTACGAATGGTCACCAATGAAACAAATGGGAGTCCAATTCGTATCATTCGATTTAATTCGTAACCATTCGTATTATGAAAAAAGAACCTATACAAGCGCCCAAGGGAATGCGCGACATACAAAACGAAGAGTACTATAAGTACCAAGGTCTTTTTGAAAAAGCTCAAGAGGTCGCCATTTACTACGGATTCAAACCAATTGAACTGCCAATCTTGGAAAAAGAAGAGGTATTTACTTCAGGCATTGGCATCGGTACAGACATTATTGATAAAGAAATGTATGTGCTCAAAACCAAAGGTGGTGACCATTTGGCAATGCGCCCGGAGGGCACGGCTGGCGTGATGCGCGCCTATATTGAGCATGGTATGCAATCGCTCCCCCAGCCAGTGATGCTTTACTATTACGGCCCATTTTTCCGCCACGACAAACCACAGCGCGGGCGATATAGACAGTTTTACCAATTCGGCCTAGAAATGTTGGGAGCGCCCCAAAGTGTGGCTGATGCCATTATTATCCGCACGGTAGCCACAATACTTGAAGAAAGCGGGTTCAAGGAAATATCAGTCACTATAAATAGCATAGGCGACAAAGAATGCCGTCCTCTTTATGTCAAAGAATTGCAATCCTACTATAAAAAGCATGACGACGAGCTTTGCCTACACTGTAAAGACAGAATTAGAGAAAATCCGCTCCGCATTCTTGACTGCCAAGACGAAAAATGCGCCGCGCTCAAAGCGGGCGCGCCTGATTCCGTGGCATACCTCTGCCGTGACTGCAAAGCGCACTTCAAAGAAGTTCTGGAATATTTGGAAGAAATGAAAATCCCCTACACGCTGGACAAAACGCTGGTGCGCGGACTCAACTATTACACTCGAACGGTATTTGAGTTTTTACAAAACTTTAGCGAGACGGAAGGGGAAGAAAATAAATTGCCTCT
Organism: Patescibacteria group bacterium; assembly: GCA_038063255.1. Taxonomy (GTDB): domain Bacteria; phylum Patescibacteriota; class Minisyncoccia; order Phycocordibacterales; family VMEP01; genus JAUYLU01. Next base: position 4,309 of record JBBTVL010000019.1, read on the forward strand.
CTCCGTTGCCAGTGGCGGACGATATGATTATTTAGGCAGAACGCTCGGCAGTAAAAAAGATGTTCCGGCTGTTGGCGTATCTATCGGCGTGGACCGCGTAATTCTCTCTGCCAAGCACAAACCGCTCGCTCCGCGCATCATAAAAAAACCGAAAATCTTTTTCATTCAGCTTGGCTTTGAAGCAAAACTAAAAAGTCTGGCTATTATTGAAATTTTACGCAAGGCGCGCATTCCCATTACCCAATCTCTTTCCAAAGACGGCTTAAGCGCCCAGCTTGGAAATGCCGAGGCGCTTGAAGTTCCCTATTCCATTATCTTCGGCCAAAAAGAAGCGCTGGAAGGCACAGTAATAGTGCGCAATATGCAAAATCGTTCGCAAGACACGGTCTCTATAGAAAAATTACCGGAGTATCTAAAAGAGTTGAAGTAGTATGAAAAAGAAAAGCAAAAATATCCAAACAGTTTTGGATATTTTGAAAGATGAAATAAAAGGAAACACTAAGGATGCTCTTGAAAAAATGACCAAGAATTACTCCATGACTTGGGTATATAAAACCCAGGGCGGTAAATTGTTCCCCCGTTCTACTAACAAAAATAAAAAAGAGCTAAAGAATATATATAAAATAAAAGGCCGAAAATACGATATAAAAAATGTAGCCGAGGGAAACAATGTTGTGATGGTGGAGCTCGTAGAAAGTTATCCTGACCAAAAAACTAAAAAGGTTTATAGAACCCCGCTTGTCTTGGTGCTAGAGATGAAAAACGGGAAGATAAGAAAAGGCAGACATTATTGCGACCCGAGAATCTCGTATTTATATCTTTCGAAAAAACAAGTAAATAAAGCTTTCAGATAAGCGTTGCAAAATGACGCTCCACATGCTAACCTTTCTGCCATGTCTGTAAATGTGGAAGTAAAAAAGACGGGAAATGAAAACAGTTTGGGTCTCATTCGCCGTTTTCAGAAGCGCGTCCAAGAATCGGGCGTTTTGCCACGCGTCAGAGGCAATCGCTACAGCGGCCGCCCGCTCTCAAAGTTCAAGCGCAAGAAGGGCGCGCTTAAGGTCATCGCAAAAAGGAAAATTTACGAGCGTTTGAAGAAACTAGGCAAGCTTCCCCCGTCGAAGAAAAGAAGACGAAGGTAAAAAAACAAAAAATAATGGTGAAAACCTTCCCAAACCTAGAAATCACTAATACTACAAAAGGCAAGCTCCCCCGCTTGCCTTTTTTAAAGTTGAAAGAGAAAGTTTTAGGTAAAACTTACGAACTTTCAGTTGTTTTTACGGACAATGCCACCACAAAAAATTTAAACCGCATTTATCGAAAAAAAGATAAACCGGCCAATGTGCTGGCCTTTCCGCTCTCTAAAAATCGCGGAGAAATTTTTCTTTCAATTAAAGAAATTAAAAAGTCAGCTCTAATGTTCGGACGAAAAAGCGACGTTCTCATTGGCCTTTTCTTCATCCACGCCCTCCTACATTTGAAAGGACTCTCCCACGGTAGTACAATGGAGCGCATAGAGGAGCGTATCCAAAAAGCGTTTAGGGTTTAGTTTTTAATAGTACCTAAATTATTTATGAGAAGCATTACCGTTGGCATTGATATTGGCACGCACTCAAGCCGCGTCATCGTGGGAGAGTACGACACGGGAGAACGTCTTCCTAATGTAATAGGTATGGGTGTGGCAGAGTCGCGGGGGCTTCGCCATGGCTATGTTACAAACAAGGCAGAGGCGGAAAAGTCCATTCGTAAGGCCTTATCCGAGGCCGAGCGCACTTCAAAAATAAAAATCAGGCGCGCTTTCGCTTCGGTTGGAGGGCTTAGTCTGGATTCCATCACCGGTACGGGCGGAGCCATTATTTCAAAAGCTGATGGCGAGGTAACCGAGCTTGACGTAAAAAAAGCCATTGCCGAGAGCGAAGAATCTTTGGGGGCGCTTCAGAACCGGCGAATTCTCCACACCATCCCCGTTAAATGGAAACTCGACGGTAAAGAAGTGCTCGGTCGGCCGGTTGGAATGCACGGTGTTAAGCTTGAAATAAAAACTATTTTCATCACCTGCCTGGAACAGCACTTAAACGACCTAGTGGAAGTGATTGAAGAGGCCGGGGTTGAAGTTATTGACATCGTAGCCGCGCCGATAGCCGCTTCTTTGGTCACGCTCAATAAGCGCCAGAAAATAGCCGGTTCAGTCCTCGTAAACATAGGCGCGGAAACAGTTTCCATGGTTGTCTTTGAGAACGACACACCCACATTTCTTCATGTCTTCCCCATTGGCGGCACAGACATCACAAATGACATCGCTCTCGGATTAAAAATTCCAATAGAGGAAGCGGAGGAAATAAAATTAGGCGGGATGCTTGCGACAAATTATTCGCGAAGAAAATTAGATGAAATTATTGAGGCGCGTCTTACCGACATTTTTGAACTGGTTGAAAACTATTTGAAAAAAATCGGGCGAAGCGGACTGCTCCCGGCCGGTATCGTGTTAACCGGTGGCGGAGCACAATTAAATCTGATAGAAGAAATGGCCAAAGAAACGCTCAAGCTTCCGGCGCGAGTGACCACACCCGACCTCTTTCAAAATTCTAAAGGCAAAATCAAAGACCCGTCTTGGGCTGTCGCTTACGGTCTTCTTCTCCTCTCTAATAAGCTTTCGCAGGACAAAGACAGGTTTTTAAATAGCTTCTTGAGAAAAGCAAGGGCGATTTTAAATAGTTCCCTAAAAGAGCTTTTACCGTAAAGTTTTTCCACTTTTTTAGCCCAACGGGGATAGTTTTGCTATCTCTTGTTTTCTGTTATTATGCAGGAAATACTGTTTACTAATTGCTAAAGACTAATAACTACCCTTTATGCCCAAATTAAATCCCGAAATTGCAAGCTTTGCCAGAATTAAAGTAATCGGCGTCGGTGGTTCCGGAAAAAACGCCCTGAACCACATGATTAATTCCAAGGTCCGTGGAATTGAGTTTATCGCCATGAACACCGACACCCAGGACTTGCACTCGTCGCTGGCACAGAAAAAAATTCACATCGGAAAAAATTCAACGAGGGGATTAGGCTCGGGGATGGATCCGGAAATTGGCAAACGCTGCGCCGAAGAAACAAAGGAAGAAATAGAGGATGTCTTGAAGGGCGCCGATATGGTTTTCATAGCCTGCGGCATGGGTGGCGGTACTGGCACCGGAGCGTCCCCCGTCATCGCCCGCATCGCCAAAGAACAGGGAATTTTAACTGTAGCCGTTGTTACTAAACCGTTTTTCTTCGAGGGCCAACAGCGCATGCGCATGGCCGAAAAAGGATTAGACGAGCTGGAAAAAGAGGTGGACGCCCTTATTGTCATACCGAACGACCGCCTATTTTCTATTATCGATAAAAATACCACGCTTAAAAGCGCCTTTGCAACCTGCGATGAAATTCTCCGCCAAGCGGTGGAAGGAATTTCAGAATTGATTACCGTGCCCGGCATTATTAATGTTGATTTCGCCGATATCCGTGCAGTAATGCAGAACACCGGATCGGCCCTCATGGGCATCGGCCGGGCTACCGGGGAAAACCGCGCTGTGGAGGCCGCTACCGCCGCCATCAATTCTCCTCTTCTTGAAATCTCAATTCACGGAGCCAAGGGCGTGCTCTTCGCCATCGCCGGAGACGAAAACATGACCATGCACGAGGTACAAGAAGCGGCCAAAGTTATTACAGAATCAATAGACAAGGACGCCAGGGTGATTTTCGGCGCCATCCGCGACGAGAAGCTAAAAAAGGGCGAGCTTAAAGTTACCGTAATCGCCTCGGGATTCCCAAATAATATGCCGAAAAAGACAACCCTTTTTAACATAGGCAAGGATTATGAGCGCAAGGAAGAAAAGAAGGAGTATATTTCCCCGACTGAAGCTGTCAAAAAATCGGAAAAAGAGAAGAAAGAGGTGATTATTGATGAAGGATTAGGCGGTGACGGCGACGACTGGAATGCCATTCCGGCATTCTTAAGGCGCGGTAAAAAATAATTTCTAAATTCTATAAACTAAAAACTAACGACTAAATGACTGTTCTTTACGATTTAATTATTATCGGCGCCGGTCCTGCTGGCACCGCCGCCGGCGTTTACGCTTCGCGGAAAAAAC
>JBBTVL010000020.1:0-3480 GCA_038063255.1 Patescibacteria group bacterium
ATCGTACAATTCCTTGAGAACCCGGTTCCACTGGGTTCGCATTAAGTCCACCAAATTTAAAAACCGCTCCCAGCGGTTTTTAAATTTGTGGAAGACGAAGGCCGATGGACCGAGTCGGGTGAGAAGCGAATACTTGGAGCTTCGCAAGACCTTGAGCGTTTTGTATTCAGAATGCGAAAGGTGTACAGATTCTGTAAGAATCGCGCAAATTTTCACCAGAAAATTATGTGTGACCCCAAGCTAATCTCGTGCCCGAGCCTGCTTGCGGCCACAATCTTTGTGTCGTAATATTAAACATAATAGAAAAATATCAAGAAAGATCGTAAATAATAAGACACAAAACTATGCGCAAGATTTTCATCTGGACATTAATTGTGTTGGGAGTTGGCGGTATAATTTTTGGATTGGCAAAATTCGCCGGTAGCCCCGCCTCTCTCAAAACTATATTGCCAGTGGATGCTCCCGCTATATCTGACTGGACTAAAGGAGGGAAAGACGCGAAAGTTATTCTCGTTGAATACAGCGATTTTCAGTGTCCAGCTTGCGGCGCGTACTATTCCGTGACAAAACAACTTGTAGAGGAATTTGGCGGAAATATCGCTTTTATATATCGCCATTTTCCCTTGCGACAAATTCACCAAAACGCCGAACTGGCGGCGCGCGCGGCGGAATCAGCAGGCAAACAAGGGAAATTTTGGGAAATTCATGATATTATTTTTGAAAATCAAGAAGAATGGTCAAGCCAAAGAAATGCCGAGGAATTTTTTGAACGGTATGCTAAGTCGCTTGATTTAAACATGGAGAAATTTAAAAGCGATCTCGTTTCCAAAGAAATAAAAGACGAAGTAGCCGCCGATTATCAAAGTGGCCTCCTTTTTAAGGTAAACGCAACCCCTACTTTCTTTTTGAACGGAGAGAAATTGCAAAACCCAAGAAATTACGAAGAATTTAAATCTCTTATCCAAGCAGCCATTTCTCAATAATAATTATGAACCAAACCATTAAAATCATTCTTATATCAGCAATTGTCGGCGCGCTTGCCGGAAGTGGTGCAACTTTTCTTTTCCAGAATAATCAAAAAACTACCGAACAGGAGCTTATTAAGGAATTTTATGAAATAGAAAACGCTGTTTATGTTAGTCCCCACGGTTTGCGCGTAAAAATGTCCAAGGGTGAAACGGATAAATATATTCTAGTAGACCTCCGCAGTCCGCAGGAATATGAAAAGGAACACATTGTGACCGCCATAAATATACCTGCTTACAAAGACCCCAACACCTCTGCCTATGAAGAAAAAGAGCGAATCGTAAGACAATTTCGCGAGTTGCCGAAAGATAAAGAAATAATTGTTTACTGCTACAGCATGCCTTGTATGACAGGAAGAAAAATCGGAAAACTTTTGGCGGAAAATGGCATCTATGTAAAACACTTAGGCATCGGCTGGAATGAGTGGCGATATTTTTGGAATCTCTGGAATCACGATGGCGAGACGCCAACAAAACCCAAAGACTTTATTTGGAGCGGTAAAGAACCAGGAATACCGAAAATACAAGAGCTTCCGTCGCCCTGTGGCGAAGGAGAATTGAATTGTTGAAATAATGAATTATTGTTAAAATGACAATATGCTCACACGAAAAATTATTACTACTGCAACCGTTCTTATAGTTATTTTTGCCTATGCGATTATAAGATACAATATCATCAAGGGTGTCGCCTGGGAACAGCTTCCTCTTTTTATCTCAAATAAAGCAATCTCGCTTTCAGCTATTGCGTTCATCGCGCTTTCGTATATGCTCGGTTCTCTGGCGCGATTTTGGCCCAAGACATTTGTCTCCGCGCTTCCACTTCGGAAGTTTTTTGGACTTCTCGGGTTTGGTTTGGCAGCTCTCCACGGCCTTATATCTCTTCTTATTTTTACCCCCGCCTACTATCCAAAATTTTTCTCAATCACTGGCAAACTTAATCTAATTGGCGAGCTCTCAATGCTCTTCGGAGTTCTGGCATTTTTTGTTTTCGCGGCGGTGGCATTCACTTCAATTCCTGCGGTAACAAAATCAATGGATCCCGAGCGGTGGCTGGCAGTGCAACGGCTTGGCTATTTTGGTCTTATTCTTGTTTTTTTCCACGTCTTCACTATGGGATTTGAAGGATGGCTGAAACCAGAGGGTTGGCCCGGCGGATTATTACCAATAAGTCTTGTTGCCGCTATTGTGATAGTGCTTGCGCTATTTTTTAAAATTATTGCGGTAGTTTTCCCTAAAGAGAAGGAGGAAATCTAAAAAAGAAGGAGAGAAACCCCATGGAAAAGTATCAAAAAGAATTGGACAAGTGGTTCAAAGATAATGATTGGAAATACTGGTCGCCGCTGTCAATTCTCGCCCGTCTTCTTGAAGAGTGCGGAGAATTCGCGCGATTAGTCAACCATCTTTTCGGCGACAAGCCCAAAAGAGACGACGAGAAAAAACAGGAACTTGAAGAAGAGATGGGGGATATAATTTACACCTTGATTTGTTTTGCCAATTCACACAATATAGACCTTGATAAAGCTATAAGAAAAAGTTTTGATAAAGTTATTAAACGCGATAAAAATAGATACTGAAAATTAAAAATTAAAAACTGTAAATTAAAATAAGGGCCATTAGCTCAATTGGTAGAGCGTTTCCATGGCATGGAAAAGGCAACCGGTTCGAATCCGGTATGGTCCACACTTGTGATTAGAGTACAAAAATATTTATCGGAACAGGGGATTTTATCTCGCAGAGAAGCCGAAGTGTATATTCGTGCTAAGAAAATTTTAATAAATGGGAAAGTAGCTTTAATCGGCGCAAAAATTGACCCAGCGAAAGACAAGGTAGAGATAGTTGGAGGAACAGGGAATCAATCCGCCGATAAAAAAACAGTAATTATTAATAAACCGCGCGATATCGTGTCATCGCGCATAAAAAGCGAAGGGAAAACAATCTACGATTTATTCCCACAATATGAACACCTACATATAATCGGCCGGCTTGATAAAGAAAGCGAGGGACTTTTACTTCTAACAAACGATGGCATATTGGCTAAAAAAATAACAGGCGCAGACCACGAGGTTGAAAAAGAATATCATGTATATGTACGAGAGAACGTGCAAGACACGCAACTGCGGGCCATGACACAAGGTCTTCGCCTTCGTGATGGAATGACGCTTCCCGCCAAAACTAGAAGGTTAAGCAGGCGAGAATTTTCTTTGGTACTTAAAGAAGGGCGCAATCATCAAATCAGAAGAATGGCCGATAGGGTACATCTTACAATAGTACGACTTATCCGTACACGTATCGGTACGATTGTTCTCGGCAAAATGAAAGAAGGGATAACCAGAGAGCTTAGTTCAAAAGAAGTTGAGTCGCTTATTTCGCCTAGCGAGGATGTGTAGAAGAGTATTCTCTTATACAACATTCAAGCGACGGCGAAACATTGTACCCAATTAAAAACTTTAATTTT
>JBBTVL010000021.1:0-4191 GCA_038063255.1 Patescibacteria group bacterium
TTTCTGCTAGTATGACCGCATGAGTGTTTTTGGACGGTTCTACTATTAAAAAACACGAATGTCTGCGTAAGGCCCCGCTTCGGCGGGGTTTTGCGTTTTTTGTGGCTTGCCAAAGGCAACATTCCCGCGCAAGGGTTCCCCTTGAGGGCGGGGAGTGTTTCAGGGGTACTTTCCACTTGGCGGTTTAACCGCCAAGTGACTACATAGGTTTAACCTGTGTAGTATTGTAAGTTGATGTTAATTGATTAGCATACCCCTGCTTTTGCTATACTAACAATAGCCTCCTCCATGTTCGCGGCTAGCGGCAACACTCATATAAGACATTTGTTTTTGGAGCTCGTTCCCGCTGGCCACGAATCTGGAGAACACCTTAGTGATGATAGAAAATAATATTTTACTTTCCCAACATACGACATTTAAAATTGGCGGGCCTGCCCGTTTTTTTATTAAGGTTAGTACTGTACCAGAGCTTATAGATGCCGTGAAATATGCTAAAAATTTAAAGATCCCTTTTTTTGTTTTAGGCGGCGGTTCAAATGTGCTTATTTCTGATAATGGTTATAAGGGGGTAGTAATTAAAATCGCCCTTATGGGGCTTTCAATATCTGAAAATGAAGAATGCTTTTTAATTGAAGGAGAAGCGGGGGAGGGGTGGGACGATTTAGTAAAAGAGACAGTTTCAAGAAACATCGGAGGACTTGAGAATTTATCCGGTATTCCAGGAAGTGTGGGTGCAACACCGGTTCAAAATATTGGTGCCTACGGAAAAGAAATCAGACAATATATCCAATCGGTCGAAGCGTATGACACAAAAACAGAAGAAATAAAAATTTTAAACAACAACGAGTGCCAGTTTAGTTATCGTGAGAGCATTTTCAAGAATGATTTAGGTAAGCATTTTATAATTACTAAAGTATTATTACGCCTTCCGAAAAAAGAACCAGTAAATATTTCCTATAATGATTTGCAAACTTTCTTTGGTGACAAAGTTACGCCTTCAATAAAAGAAATACGTAGGGCCGTTATTAGTATTCGTAAAGGTAAATTTCCCGACCTTAATATTTTTGGTACCGCCGGTTCTTATTTCAAAAATCCAATCATAAGTAAAGTAAGGGCGAGTACCCTCAAGAAGCGTTTTCCAGGGATGCCGGTTTGGGATGCCGGTCGAAATTTAAGCAAGCTTCCGGCAGCTTATTTGGTTGATAAAGTCGCTAATTTAAGGGGCTTAAAGGTTGGCAATGCCTCTATTTGGGACAAGCAAGCCATAGTATTGGTTAATAATGGGGGAGCCACATCGAAAGATTTTTTGGCCTTAGCTCAAAAAATAAAAGAAAAAGTTAAAGAAAAAACAGGAATAAATCTTGAGGAAGAAGTTTGTATGGTAAAGTAATTTTTTTTAAATAACCATTTAAAGTTTTCTATAATTTTTAAACTATTAAATTAAAGTTTGCCCATTAAAATTTTTTATAGAAAGTTATCCACAGCTATACTTAAAAAACGATTGTATTATTTTTTTGTTGTACGATAATTAATATAGAACTTTGTAATAATTATTTTTTTAAATTTCATCACTATGCAAGCGTTGATGGAATGGTCGTAAATTATTACGAGATGTTAGCAAGTAACTTTCATAACTATGGCAAAAAAAAGAAAGGCTGCAAAAAAGAAAGCAAAGAAGGGCTAGTATCGCTTTCTATTTTAAAACACAAAATCCCCCTGGTGGGGATTTTGTGTTAAACTACACTCCACTATGTCTTTGTTTACAAAGCTTTTTGGCGACGACAGTACCCGCCTAATATCGTCAATTACCCCCTTGGTGGGTGAAATAAACGCCCTCGAAAACGCCTTAAAAATGTTACCCAACCAGGCGTTAAAAGCTAAAACTTTAGATTTAAAAGAGAAGCTTGGCGCTGGTAAAACGCTAACAGAGGTTTTGCCGGAGGCATTCGCCTTGGTGCGGGAGGCGGCAGGTCGCACATTAGGCGAGCGTCACTACGATGTTCAGCTTTTAGGAGGCATCGCGCTTCATCTCGGCAATGTTACCGAGATGCGCACCGGCGAGGGAAAAACATTAGTGGCCACGCTTCCGGCATATTTGAACGCGCTTACCGAGAAAGGCGTACATGTAGTAACCGTAAACGATTATTTATCCAGAAGAGACGCCGTCTGGATGGGACAGATTTATTCTTTTTTAGGGCTTTCGGTGGGTGTGCTTAATCACGAGGCCTCGTATCTCTATGACCCGGCGCATACCGAAGGCGATAAAGAACGCGACCTACTCGGGTCATTTAAAGTTGTTCACGAATTTCTGCGCCCCTCTACCCGCCGCGAGGCCTATGCCGCCGACATTACTTACGGCACAAATAATGAATTCGGTTTTGATTATCTGCGGGACAATATTGCTTATAAGATAGAGGATTTAGCGCAACGGGAATTTAATTTTGCCATCGTCGACGAAATCGATTCAATTTTAATTGACGAGGCCAGAACCCCGCTTATCATTTCGGCGCAGTCGGGCGATTCAGAAAATCTTTATTCCAAATTTACCGGTATCGCCGGTAAATTAAAATTAGAAGAGGATTACAAAGTTGACGAGAAGATGCGAGCCACTACGCTCACCGAGGCGGGAATAGAGCGAGCGGAGAAACTTTTGGGAGTTTCCAATATTTATACGGAAAAGGGAATTAAATATGTCCACCATTTGGAAACGGCCGTGCGGGCCAAGGCGCTTTTTATCCGAGATAAGGATTATGTGGTGAAAGACGGCGAAGTGGTGATTGTGGATGAATTCACCGGCCGTCTCCAGCCCGGGCGCCGCTGGTCGGAAGGACTTCATCAGGCAGTTGAGGCCAAGGAGGGCGTGGCGGTTCAGCAAGAATCGAGAACTTTTGCTTCCATCACATTTCAGAACTATTTCCGCATGTATAAAACGCTCTCCGGCATGACCGGCACTGCCCTTACCAGCGCGGAGGAATTTATGAAAGTTTACGGGCTTCAAACAGTGGCCATTCCCACCAATCGCGAAGGCAAGCGCACCGACCACAACGACCTTATTTTTCAGAATGAAAAAGGAAAAATTACCGCGCTAGTAGCGAAAGTTAAAGAACTTCACCTGAAAGGCCAGCCCATTCTTATCGGCACTGTTTCAATAGAAAAGAACGAATTTCTTTCGGCGCATTTTTCGCGGGAGGGAATCCCTCATGTAATGCTGAACGCCAAGAACCACGAAAAAGAAGGAGAAATTATTGCCCAAGCGGGGCGGAAGGGAAATGTAGTTATAGCCACTAACATGGCCGGACGAGGTGTTGATATAAAACTAGGCGGAGTACCGGCGGAGAAAGTTGAATACGAAGAAGTTAAATCGCTCGGTGGTCTTTTCGTCATAGGAACAGAGCGCCATGAGGCAAGACGAATTGATAACCAGCTTCGCGGGCGCTCCGCTAGGCAGGGAGATCCGGGAGAGACGCAATTCTTCGTTTCTTTGGAAGACACTTTGATGCGGGTATTTGCCTCCGACACTGTTAAGAATATGATGGGGCGTTTCGGCATACCAGAGGATCAGCCGATAGAGACCAAGCTAATATCGCGCGCGCTGGAGAGCGCCCAAGCCAAAATCGAAGGGTTTAATTTCGACGCTCGCAAACATGTGCTGGAATATGACGATGTGTTGAACCAACAGCGCCGGAGCATATACGAAAAACGAAGAAAGTTTTTATTCGGGGACAGAGAATACATGAGTGAATTTCTGAAAGATCTCGTAGCTGGAGACGAAACGGCTGAAAAAGATATTAATGATAAGAAAAATCTTTTGGGCGATGATACATTCTATGACTTCATCCAGAAAGCCGCCCTTCAAGTGATGGACTTGATGTGGGTAGGGCATTTGGAGGAGATGGAGTACATGCGAAGCTCCGTTAATCTAAGGGCTTATGGCCAGCGTGACCCATTAGTTGAATACAAAAGAGAGGGACTCCTCCTATTTAAGGGAATGCAGGCGGGTTTTTCACAACAGCTTATCTCGCTCATTAGAAGCATAGGCCAAGGTGCAGAAGGAATTAAATTTGAAAAAGGGAGCGTAGCATTGGAAGAAAAAAAAGATGAAATGTCTCTTATCGGTAGCGCGGAGTCGATAAAATCAGAATCTAAAATATCCGGCCCGAAAGTCGGCCGCAATGACCCTTGTCCGTGCGG
>JBBTVL010000022.1:0-4054 GCA_038063255.1 Patescibacteria group bacterium
GAGCGCCCACTCTGGGAGTTCGTGATCCCAGGGTAGGAACACCGCCTTGGCATGGAAAGCAGGATTTATACAAGCCCAGAAGCGGGATTTTATTCCTTTCCCATGCGCGATGCGCATGCGCTTTTGGCACATTGGGCATAGCGGACGGTGCTCCGCCCGCCACTTTGCGATACCCGCATGCCAAAGGAGATTGCGGAGAAAATTTTTCGTTCTCCGTAAACTGTGGGAAAAGTATAGCGGCTTATCTCCGTCTTTGATCAAAACCCAACCAGCATCCTCTTCTCGGGCGCGGCCTTCCCCCGCAAGAAATGTAGTCCAGACGACGACTTCGAGCCCGTTCGACCAGAACCGGAAACCAACTTCCCTCCCTTCTCGCGGGGAAGGGGCTTTGAGCCCCAACCGCTGGAAATCTTTCCTGAACTCGACCGGCGAAATTTCCCGAAAACCGCGCTTTAAAAGCACTTTCTTAAACCGAACGAATGTCTCCGCGTCGGGTAATACCTTGGTCGTTGGCATTCGTGCCTCCTTAGTAGTGCCTTCAACAATAATAGAGAACCAGTACTCTCCTCTCCTGGTTTTGTTATACCCCAATCCGCCTAAAATGTCACCCCATAAGGGTAACTGTACATTTGGTTGACTTTTTATGTGCACGGTATATACTGTCCACAGTAACTCCCGTTCCGAAAGGCCGGGCTTTTTTAATAATAAAATAATCCCAATCTACAAATTCATCCGAATTCCCCGAAAATATAATTCCAATATATGAATATATCCGAATGCCACGAATAATTCGGATACCTCATTTGTAAAGGTATTTACTTTCGGAGCATTCGGGTGTTATTTGTAGATTAGGATTACAATACAACTATGTTGGATTTAAAAGTTCTCAAGTCCGCCCTCGAACAGCTTGAAGAAGAGCGCAAGATTCCCAAAGAAAAAATAATAGATGCCATTGAGCAGGCGCTCGGCGCCGCCTACAAAAAAGATTATGGCAAAAAGGGGCAGATTATTCGCGCAAAATTTGATATCAATTCCGGCAAGACGGAGTTTTATCAGGTGAAAATCGTCGTCGACGACACTCTCGTCCGCATGGAAGAGGAGAGCGAAGTAGCCGAAGGAAAACCGCAAGCTGAAGACCTGCCGGTGCAGGTGGGAGAACCGGCTGACCCGTCTCGCCAAGGCGAAGTCGAGGTGGACGAGCGCCAATGGTTCAACCCCGAGCATCACATTTTTATTGCTGATGCCAAAAAAATAAAAAAGGACGCGAAACTTGAAGAAGAAATAATTTTCCCGCTCGAGCCTAAAGACGATTACGGCCGCATAGCCGCCCAGACCGCCAAGCAGGTAATTATCCAACGTATAAGGGAAGCTGAACGCACTTCGGTAATTGAGGAATTCGGCGGGAAACAGGGAACGGTAGTTTCCGGCATTGTTCAGCGCATGGAACGCGGGAATGTTTTTATCGATCTCGGCCGCACTACGGGAATTCTTTCGTTTGACGAACAAATTCCTAACGAACGATATCGCCAAGGAGAAAGAATTCGCGCCTATCTTTATTCGGTGGAAGAAACAATGCGCGGTATCAATATCCGCCTTTCACGCACCCATCCGAAATTTCTGGAAGAACTTTTCAAGCAAGAAGCGCCTGAAATCGCCGGCGGAGTTGTGGAAATAAAATCAATCGCCCGCGAACCGGGCTCGCGCTCTAAAATTGCCGTAATGTCGCACGACAGCCATGTTGATCCGGTGGGTTCGTGTGTGGGTCAACGAGGAGTACGTGTGTCCACAGTAATGAATGAGTTGGGCGGTGAAAAAATAGATATAATTGAATGGTCGGAGGACCCGAAAAAGTTCGTGGGGGGAGCGCTCTCCCCCGCTAAAGTGCTCTCACTGGAACTCGATACTGAAGCGCGCCACGCTAAGATCAGGGTCGCCGAAGACCAGCAATCCCTGGCCATCGGCAAGGGCGGACAAAATGTCCGTTTGGCGGCCAAGCTTACCGGCTACAAAATAGATATTTCATCTTCATCAGGAGAAAATATTGCCGAAAGTAACGGCGAAACTGTGGCTGTAGACACTGCCACCAATGAAAAAACAAATATTTAAAAGTTAACATTAGTATTTTTTCTGCGCAGGTCTGCGCTTTAAGTTACTACTTAAAGATATGAATCCCGTTAGAAGCCCGGCGGGCGGGCGCGGTCGCAATGGTAATATAAACAAATAGCAAACATGAAAAAAGGTCAAATTAACGGCAATAATAAAGTGGTGTTGCGAGTGATCGCGACCTGCTTCTAAACGGGATGAATCTATGGAACGAAACAGAACCCGGCACAAAAGAAAGTTTGAATGTCATCATTGAGATTCCAAAACTATCGCGCGTAAAATACGAGCTCGACAAAGAAACCGGGCTGATAAAATTCGACCGCCTACTTTATTCTCCTATGCATTATCCGGCGAACTACGGCTTCGTACCGCAAACGCTCTCAGGCGACGGCGACCAGCTTGATATATTGGTATTGGGGAATGAACCGCTTATTCCCGGTTGCTTAATCAAAGCGCGGCCTATCGGCGTGCTTGCCATGAATGACGGGGGCGATGATGACGCTAAAGTACTGGCCGTGCCTGAAAAAGATCCACGCTATAAAAACACAAATAATATAGACGATCTTGAACCGCACCCGCTTGAAGAAATCAAACACTTCTTTGAGGTCTACAAAGATGGAGAGAACAAAAAGGTGAAAGTCGGGGAATGGCAAGGGCGCGATAAGGCCTTGGCCGTAGTGGAAAAAGCTATAGAAAGCTACAAAAAAGCCCGAAAAATATAACTGGATACAATGTTTCGTCTTCACTCGGACACTGTGTGAGCGAGTACGCTCCCACGCGCTCCTCGCTAGACGAAATAAAGACTCTTTAAAGTTTGTGTATAAAAAAATTCTTGTTTTATAGAGAGAGTTTTGTTACACTGGACACGGTATCTTATTATTCATAAATAACTACGCATTATGAAAAAAATACTTACAAATTTTGGCGTCGGCGCGCTTTCTTTTCTCTTCGCGGGTATTGCGCTTGCGCAATACGACGCAACTACGAAGATTCCGGGACGGCCGGACATAGAGGGCGTTCGCACTACGGTTGTTGATAAAAAAGTAATTGAGAAAAAGGATACGCGTCCGCTTCTCGCAGAAAAAAAGACGAATATTACAAAACGCGCCCTAGCAATAGTTGTCGGAGTTGGTAAGATGGTAGCTCAAATTGAAAAACACATCGCAAGGGTCGGCGAAATGATTGCTAAGTTTGAGTCAAAAGGGGCAAATACTACTGACGCCAAAATGCATCTTGAGTTGGCAAAAACGAAACTTACCGAAGTTAAAGCTAAGGCGGGAGAGATAAAAATCGCCGTAGAAACCATAGGAACATCCCAAACCCCGAGAGACGCTGTAAAAACATTTAAAGATAAAACGAAAGAATTGCAAACCCTAATCAAAGAAACTCGCGCGCACTTGGTAGAATCGATTGTGGCGCTCAAAAATGGAGTTATGAATAGAACTGCAACTAGCACCCAAACGCAATAAAATTGTATTAATTAAAAAAACTTAAAAAATACCATGAACCAAGAAGAACAAAAGACGGGGCCATTGATTGGGGTAATCATTATTATCATTATTATTCTTGTGGGAGGATTTTACCTCTGGAAAAAAGAAGAATCGGCGAAAAATGTTTCACCGTCTCAAGCAAGCGCGGAGCGGGAGATTGCCGGTCTTGAACAAGAAGTCACAGCTATTTCAGCTGATGATATTGATGCCGACTTAAACGCGATAGAAACGGGTCTGCAATAATTTTGGTTGCTTGCAAAAACCCCGCCCCAAGCGGGGCTTTTGTGAAAACCTGTGGACATCAGGTGTCCACGGGTTTTCGTTCTCATCGTTATTATCAATAGCAGAGAAAAAGAAATACCAGCTGATATATGTATGATTTAAAAAGAAAAATTAAAAATTTAGGATGAAAACTGAAGATAGAAATAAAGAGGACTTTGATTTGACATCGCTCGGACGCA
>JBBTVL010000023.1:0-5973 GCA_038063255.1 Patescibacteria group bacterium
CGTAGTACTCGCTTGGCGAGGACGGCTTCTAACAGGGCCTGCCTCTAACGGGATGGATAAAATAAACATAGAAAAATATAAAAATAATCCAAAAACTGCTCATTTCGCGTATGAGATTGTTCGACTTGAACAAGAAATGGCCCGGGTGGAAGAATTAAAAAAAAGTGATCCGGCACTTGTTTCCCTTTGCGATGAGGAACTTTTGGCATTACTTCTTCAAAAAGAAGCGGTATTTAGAGAAATAGGGGCCATAGAAGAGAAGGATGAAAAAATAGAAGAAGAGCCTTCTAAACAAATTATTGTTGAAATTTTTGCCGGTGCCGGCGGTGAAGAAGCCTCGCTTTTCGCTTACGAACTGGCGCGCATGTATGAACGCTATGCCGAGCGAAAAGGATGGTCATGGAAAAAAATTAATGAATCGAAAACTGACTTAGAAGGATACAAAGACGTTTCATTTGAGGTGCGCGGACTAGGGGTGTACGAGGCACTTCGCTACGAGATGGGCGTACACCGAATTCAGCGAATTCCTAGAACGGAAAAGGGAGGCCGAGTGCATACCTCAACCGCATCTGTAGCGGTGATGCCTATTAAGACACGTTCCAAAATTGAACTCAATCCTGTTGATATTGAAATGGAACTTTCTCGTTCCGGCGGGGCCGGCGGGCAGAATGTGAACAAGGTTGAAACCGCTGTCCGCTTAATTCATAAACCGACCGGTATTTCGGTGAGGGTGCAAAACGAACGAAGCCAGCTTAAAAATCGCGAAAAAGCGATGGTCATACTTTCATCTAAAGTTGAAGCAATGGAAGAGGAAAAGGAAGCCAAAAAACACGCCTCGGAAAAAAAGGCGCAGATTGGAACAGGGGACCGTTCTGAAAAAATAAGAACATACAATGTACTCCAAGACCGCATAACCGACCATAGGATAAAGAAATCATGGCATAATATTGAGCGAATTTTAGACGGCGACCTTGATCAGATTGTTCTATCGTTCCGAGATGCCAGGTCAAGCGAAGGCGGAGATGACAGCGAAGAAAATTAAGTTGCGAGAGACAGGCCTTTTTGCTAGACTACCCCCATTAGAAGTTCGGCTAGATTATTATTTCTAGCCTTATTATAGAAAGCGAATACGCCTAACGGCTTTGTTTTTTTGTTAAAAACACGGTAGTATATGACTTCTAACGGGATAAATCGGGTATGAATTCAGAAAAAACCAACATTAATAAAAATACAATAGACGGTATGTTTAACGTCGGGGCGCATTTCGGCTATACTCGCACGCGCCGTCATCCGTCGGTAAAACCGTATATTTTCGGAAGCAAGAACCGCGTCGATATCATTGACCTTGAGAAAACTACCCGCCTTCTTGAAGAGGCCAAAATTTTTGTAAAAAGTATAGCCGCTTCCGGCAAGCAGGTTCTTTTTGTCGGTACCAAGCCGGAAGCCCGCGTTGTGGTGGCGCGGGAAGCCTCGCGCATAGGGATGCCATACGTGACCGAGCGATGGATTGGCGGAATTCTCACTAATTTTTCAGAAATTAAGAAGCGCATGGACCGCTATCAGGATCTGACGCGAAAAAAAGAAGAAGGGGCACTAAATATATATACCAAGAAAGAGCGCGGTATTATAGATAGAGAACTCGCAGAGCTTGATAAAAACTTCGGCGGTTTGATACCGATGAAAAATATTCCCGGTGCTTTATTTGTGGTTGATTCCAGGAATGAATCAATTGCCGTCATGGAGGCGCTTAAGGTCGGCGTACTGGTAGTGAGCCTTTCTAACTCTGATTGTGATTTGAGGCATGTTCGCTATCCGATTGTCGGCAATGATTCGGCAATGCCTAGTATTGCGCTTTTTGTGGAAGAAATCGCGAAAGCCTATGAGGAAGGAACAAAATCAAATAGCCAAATAGCAGAATAACCAAATAATTTCTATAGGTTATTTAGTTATTTTACTATTCAACTGTTAAATTACTTAAAATGATTACCACCGAGCAAATTAAAGAACTACGCGACATAACCGGTATCTCAATAATGCAATGCAAAAAGGCGCTTGAAGAGGCGGGGGGAGATATGAAAAAGGCGCTTGTAGTACTCAATAGAAAAAGCCATAATCTTGCGTCTAAAAAAGCGGGTCGCGAGTTTGGTTCTGGCGCCGTACAAGCATATATTCATAATACCGGAGCTGTAGGAGCTATGGTTATTCTCTCCTGCGAGACGGATTTCGTCGCCAAGAACGAAGAATTCAAGGCGCTTGCGTATGAAATCGCAATGCAGGTTGCCGCGACTGACCCTTCCTTTTTGAAGCGTGAAGATATTAAAGAGGACGACATTCTTCTGGTACGGGAGATGATGGCAAAAGAAGTGTCGGGTCTCAATAAAAATGACGAGATGAAGGAAAAAATTTTACAGGGGAAAATAGACGGTTATTTTAACGAGAAAATCCTGCTTGAACAGCCATTCATTAAAGATGAATCGCTCACTATAAAAAATATGGTTGAGAGAGCCGTGCAGAAATTCGGCGAGAGGATTGAGGTCACAAAATTTGTCAGATACTCAGCTGTTTCAAAATAGAGTACAATATATTTATGCTTTCAGCAGTGTTTTTCTTTTTTGCAATAGTGCTTTTGGGCGCAATGATTCTCTATCGCGTTTGGGAAATACGCGCCGGGAGATTCAACCTGGAGGAGCTTTCCGGAAAGGAGCTTGTTTACTCTCCCGCGCATCTAGAAACTCTCAACAATAAGTTTCTTGATTTTTTGCGCGAGGCGATACATATCGCGCTGGTGCTTCTAGTGCGCCTGGCTATTGGCATTCTTTTCGTGATTAGGCGCGAGTCAAAGCGACTTTCCACAAAGCTTGATCATTTTTTTCTTCACAACGGAACGCTTCACAATAAAGGTTCAGTTTCGGTTTTTTTAAAAGATATTGCCAAGTATAAAGATAAAATTAAGAACATAAACCCTAGAAAAAAATAGTTTTATTTCGCCTAGCGAGGAGCATGTGAATGTGTAATCACATTCACAATGTCCGAGCGACGGCGAAACAAAGGTTAAATACCGCGCGGCTCTGCCGCGCGGAAGGACGAGCGAAGCGAGTTCCGACAATACCTCGGGGCTTGCCCCGAGGAACCTTTATACTTTTATATCTTTCTTTTTTGTGGTAGTTTTTTAGAGTATTCCAACAGTATCGCCACCTTCATTTGCCGGGGTAGCTTAGTGGTAAAGCAACGGTTTTGTAAACCGTAGACCGGAGGTTCAAATCCTCTCCCCGGCTCCATAAAAAGCAAACGGCGGATAAAGTGGATGTCGTCAGTTCCCCGCTTATCGCGGGATTGCGTTTTGTCTAAGCGAGCACGCTTAGACAAAACGGGAACAAATCTGACAGGCGGTTTAAATTAAGATGACAATAGTGGTGTAGAAGTTGCTTTATTTGCGCTGTCGCGTATTTTTTTCGGTAATAGCGATTCCAAATCTTCTTTTTTCTTTAATCCGTAATATACTTTTTCGTCTAGGATAATCGCCGGCAATTCATCTTCTATTTTAAATATTGAAAGCAGAGTTTTGACGGCGGATAAATCTAGATTTTTATCAAAAGAATAGACTCTTAAATCCGGATATTTTTCGCGTAAATATGTAAGAACATATCCTTCCTCTGTGCAGTCCGGACAATCTCCCTCATTTGAATAAATGTAAATTATAAAATAGGATTCTATTCCACATTTTCCCGCTATCCTTTTATTTAAAAGATAGTCTTTAATTTGGAGCAGGGAATAGTATTTCTTTAGCCCCACCACCTCATCGTTGTCGCTCCCGAATTGTTCTTCAGTATAAGAAAGTTTCGCCGCCAGGTTATTAATTTCTTCCGAAAGAACAGAGCTGGAAACGTCTTTACAAGAAGATTCTTGCAAAAGCGCAAATTGAGTTTCTGACGAGAGAATATCAATCGCAATTTTGTCTCCAATTGACTTTACTTCTTCTAACTTTTTTTTATTAAAATAATTTGAAAAATATATGGCAGTAAAAAAAATAAGCGATGTTATCACCAATACGTATATATATTTTTTTGTTTCTATTTTTTGCATCCTATTAGAAATTCATATTTATTATAGTAGTAATCATATATTTTTTAAGCGAAGCGCCTCCGGCTTCATCTTTCATTTTATAGATTTTAGTAGTTAACTTTTAACAGGACAAGTATTTAAGCCCAAATAATTATCTCCAGGATGTTTTTCTGGAGAATGCGGTATTATAAACCGCCATAAAAAGCCATGAAGGGACAATGATACCGTAGATAAACATAAAATAAATGATATCAATTGACGAAATTCTCGTATTTTCGGCAATTCTTTTTCCCGTTAGTATCATAAATATGATCATGCCAATAAAAATAATACTCAAAAATAGAAGCGTTCCGGTATTAAAGAAAAATGGGTCAAATGAAAGGGATGGAATAACTCCCACTTCTTTAATTTCTATAAATTTATTTACGATATAATTGCCGAGATTAATGAGAATATACGAAGCGATGTAAAGTGCGGCGAATACCGAAATGATTCCCGTAGGGAGAACTAACATACCAAAATTGCCGTATTTTTTATTGAAGAAAAGGTGCTTATAATCCAGCGCGTTTTCAAGTAATCCGTGTGCCCAGCGGAGCCGTTGCTTGTATAGGTTTTTTAGCGTTTTTGGCGCTACTGTGGTAACAAATGCTTTGTGTGAATTAACTATACGATAGTGTGACTCATGCATACGAAGCGCAATTTCTAAGTCCTCTGTATTATGTGCTTTTCGGTAGGGGCCTAAATCATTAAATACTTTTTTTCTGAAAATTGAAAATGGTCCTGGTGTTACCTGAATTGCATCTATAGTACCTAACATTTTTTTGAAAAAAATAACAATGGTGTACTCAACATTCTGGACCAATTCAAGGATACGGGTCGGTTTGTAGAGTTTAATCGATGGAATCACTGCCATGACATCGTGTTCCTCAAAATACTTTACAATTTTTTTCAAAGTGTCTCTTTCCACAAAAGAATCGGCGTCAAGACAGCCGACAAGTTCTGTTTTAATGTTCGCTAGCGCATAATTAAGCGCCGTATGCTTTCCGCCATTTTGTTTTTGCAGAAGTTTTATTTGCGGATATTTTTCAAATCTCTTCACTATATTCCAAGTATTATCCGTGGAGCCGTCATCTACGATAAATATATTTAATTTGTGTTTGGGATACTCAAGCGCAAGAAGAGAGCGAATTGTTTTAACCACAGTACGTTCTTCATTCCAGCATGGGACGATGATAGTAGTGCTAGGATAGCGTTTTAGTGAAAAAAGTTCGCTTTCCTCCCTTTTTATACTTCCCCGTTTTTCAAAAAATGTCACCAGCAAAAAGACCTGAAAATAAAGGGCAAAGAACACAAGCAGATATACCAATATCATAGCCATAAATTGAATTTGAGTATACGCTAATTTACGGCTATACTCAAGAGTATTATGGGTAAAGAAGATAATGAAGAAAAAGGACACCCGCATCCTATTGCAATAGTAATAAATGATATTGCTTCCATTTTTTCCGAAATGGGTTTTTCTGTTGAATCCGGTCCAGAAGTGGAAACAGAGCACTACAATTTTGATGTTTTGAATATTCCAAAGGACCATCCGGCCCGCGATATGTGGGACACATTTTGGCTGAAAGATAATAAATTAGGGCAACTTCTGCGCACCCACACATCACCGGTACAGGCCCGTTATATGGAGAAAAACAAGCCCCCAATTAGGATAATTGCGCCCGGTAAGGTTTTCAGATATGAAGCAACGGATGCGACTCACGAGGCTCAATTTTATCAAATAGAGGGGCTTGCTATAGGTAAAGACATAACACTAGCTCATTTAAAAGGGGTACTTGAGGTATTTTTCAGCAAATTTTTCGGTAAAAAAATGAATATAAGATTTCGTCCCGGATATTTCCCATTCGTTGA
>JBBTVL010000023.1:6073-9368 GCA_038063255.1 Patescibacteria group bacterium
TCTCACGATTCGCTTTCTCACAAAGGAATTGCCCGTGAAATAGCTCGTCTTTTATGTAAGAAAATATATCCCGAAAAATTTGTTGATTACAAAGTAACCTCAGATAAAAAAGTTTATATAGATATTAAAGAACCGAAACTTTGCCCGCGATATACGGCGGTAGTGATTGAAAATGTAACAGTCAAAGAGTCCCCAGCTTGGCTTAAAGAGCGCCTTCTAGCCGTAGGACAGCGCCCCATAAATAATATTGTGGACATCACCAATTTCGTGATGCTTGAGACGGGACAACCCCTTCACGCGTTTGATTTGGATAATCTTGCGGGCAAAGGGGAGCCGTATATTGTTGTACAAAAGGCGAAAAACGGAGAAAAATTGACGCTTTTGGACGGTAAAGAAGTGGCGCTTAGCGGTGAAATGCTTGTAATCGCCACTTCCAAAGAGGCAGTGGCGATTGCCGGAGTTAAGGGCGGAAAAACTGCGGAAATAAACACTAACACTAAAAACATAGTTATAGAAAGCGCAAATTTTGAGTCGATACAAGTGAGAAAAACTTCCAGAGCACTTCAGCTCCGAACTGATTCCTCGGCCCGCTTTGAACAGGGAATTACTCCTGAAATGGCGGAAGAGGGAATTCGTCTTGCAGTTGAAATGGTTTTGGAGATTGCTTCAGGGAGCGACACAAAGGTTGGCAGTATCAGCGATTCGTATCCGAGAAAAAGAAAAGATTATGTGTTCGGCGTCAGCGCAACCGAGGTTAATAAACTTCTTGGAACAAAACTTAAAGATTCCAATATTGAGAAAATATTGAATCAGCTTCATTTTAAATTTGAAAAAGTTGACCCGCTTAAAAAAGTTTTGGAGCATGCGCCGAAATATATCGGCCTTCCGTATAAGCTTGGGGCAAGCATTTCTTATGAAGCTCCTTACGCCTTTGATTGTTCATCATTCACCTCTTATATCTACAGCCGAGCGGGGATAGGATTACCGCGCATGGCCGTGGACCAGCTTGTTTGGTCTAAGAATGTTTCCAAAAAAGAGGCCAAGCCCGGAGACCTGGTATTTTCGGCGAATACTGGGGCAGACACATTGAAAAACGAGTCCGTTGAATTTTTACCCGGCACAAAAGTACCAGGCGGAGTTAGTCATGTCGGCATTATTCTGGGGGATGGGAAAGTTATTCATGCTTCCGCAAGCAAAGGAAAAATAGTAATAGAAAAACTTGCCGAGAGCGACCGTTTTAAAAATGTTACCGGCTATGGACGCGTAATTGACAGCAAAGAGAAGCGTTTTGCCGTAACTGCTCCAAAAGAGCGTCTTGATTTGATGGCAACCCGCGCTTTCCTGGTATCCGGCGTTAAAGAAGACCTGATAGAAGAAATCGGCAGAACTTATGGATACAAGAATATTAAGGCGGTAAAACTTCCAAAATCGAATAAAAAAGTCATAAATAATGAGGAGTTTGATAAGGCGAATAAGATTAGAGAATCATTGGTGAATAAAGGATTTTCCGAAGTAATTACATATGCGTTTCAAGATAAGGGCGATATAGAGATAGCTAATCCAATCGCCAGTGATAAAAAATTTCTTAGAAATAACCTATGGGACGGAATTAGAGAAGCATATAGAGTTAATAAATGGAATGCGCCTCTTTTAGGGCTTTCAGAAATAAAAATTTTTGAGATAGGTAAAGTATTTGGGAAAGACAAAGAAGAAATTAAAGTTTCTAGAGGAATTTTCCCTATATCTTTTTCCGACACGCATGAAATATCTAATCCACAAACAATAATAGTAGGGAAAGAGGAATACACCATTGATGAAGCATATGAAAAATTTGGTAAATCAGCGCCAAGTGAGATTAAAACAGAACAGAAAAAAGAAATAAAATACAAACACATAAGCCAATACCCATTTGTTCTCCGTGATGTTGCTGTTTTTGTTCCAAAAAATGTTTCAAGCGAGAAAGTACTTAAGTTAATTATCAAAAAAGCAGGGAAGCTTCTTGTACAGAAAAAACTTTTTGATGTGTTCAAAAAGAATGATATGGTTTCTTATGCTTTCAATCTTGTTTTCCAATCGGATGAAAAAACCCTTTCCGACAAAGAGGTCAATAAAATAATGGAGAAGATAATTAAAATTTTAAATAGCCAGAAAAACTGGAAAGTAAGATGAAACTCGACATTCCATATTATTCGCAATATCTCGATGTAGACGACAAATATTGGATGCCGCGGGCTTGCGGTATTTGCTGTATTAAAATGGTGCTTGATGCCTATGGAAAAAAAACAGGAGCCATTAAAGATATGTGCCAGGCAGGGCAAGCAGAGGGCGGATATGGCAAGAGTGGCTGGATTCATGAATACCTTGTGGCGATTGCTCGCAGGCGGGGACTTTCCGCTTATCATGAAGAGAAAATGGAAGAACACACCGGACTTAAAAAAATTCTTGACGCGCTCAATAACGATGAACCGGTAATTATTTCCGTATCAAAACTATCTTTAGGCCAGAGTAAATTTCACATGGTGGTACTCACCGGCTATGAAGAGGGTTTCGGCGGAGTTCCCAAAGGATTCTATTTTCATGACCCAGAATCGCTAGACAGCGACACCGGACAACATATTTTTGTTGCTTTTGAAGACTTTAAAAAACATTGGCGAAAAATGGCCATTTTTATTCATCCATAAAAAGATATACCCCGTGAGATAAAAAATTTTTTATATTGTTTTGTGCTTAATTATAGCTATCTCATGGGGTATACTAGAATTATGAATCTTGAACAGCCACCAGCCGCGGTTCCTTTAGGCCATAAAAAGAAAAAACCAAAGGAAGAATCTTCTCGTTTGAAAAAGGTGCTCAATATGGCGGTAGCGGCAGCGCATATTGCGGGGGCTTCGGGATTCGCGGCGAATGCTTCGGCGCAAGAGAAACTTGCTTCCATCACCCCATTGTCGCAGGATGTTAAAAAAGAGAAGGGAGATACAGTTTCATTTGAGAAAACAGAACAATCAGTACTTTCATATATGCGCGGACTCAGCGTTTTTGGGAAACTTGCGCTTGTAAATGAAGTGAAAGAACACGGAGACGCGATTAAATCTTTTCTGCGCGGTGACATTAACGATACTGAAAGAACGCAGACGATTTTTGCGGGGAGCGGAGTGGAACTTAAAACCATTCTTTCAATATACATACGCGGCCTTAAAGAATTAAAAAATGTTGAAAAAGGTTTTTATGAGGAGGCAGTTTCTAAAGCTAATACTCTCGTGACTACCATTCAAAACTCAAGCATTTTTGAGCTCCA
>JBBTVL010000024.1:0-4989 GCA_038063255.1 Patescibacteria group bacterium
ATAGAACATTTAAGAAAAAAACCGGAACACATAAGAAAGAGCATTCTTTATGTGAGCGCGCCTCTCATTACGCTAATCATTGCCTCGCTTTGGTTTTTCTCCGGGAGTTACGGCGGGAATAAAGAAGTTACAACTATAGAGCGCGCCTCTTCCCTGCAAGTTGCGCCGAAAGAAATTTTTAGCCAAGATTTATTGAAATTTTTCAGTGGGATAAGTCTTAGCGGGATGACGGATAGTATAAAGGGGGCGGTGAGCGGACTTTTCGTGGAAGAATATAAGCAACAGGAATCGAATTAAATGTTGTTTGTGCCACTTGGCGGCGAAACCGCCAAGTGGCAGAGTTCATCTTAAAAAGCTTTGATTTAAAGCTTTTTTATGCTAAAATAAAAGGGTTCACCCTCCAAAATTTTGTGTTTGTGTTTGTGGGGGTGGCATAATAAGCTTAATTTAGAATAAGGTTAAATCGTCTTTTATTAAAAATTTAGGAGGGTAAATATGGCTCAAAAAGAAGCTCCTCTTTCCGGGGAAATAAGCAAAAATATCGTTCCGGTAAACATAAGCTCCGAGATGAAGGAGTCGTATTTGGATTACGCCATGTCGGTCATTACCTCGCGCGCGCTTCCTGATGTGCGCGACGGATTAAAGCCGGTGCACCGCCGAATTCTTTATTCCATGTCCGAGCTCGGGCTTACCGCATCGGCTAAGGCGCGCAAATCAGCAGCGGTCGTCGGAGATGTCCTCGGCAAATATCATCCGCACGGCGACACCGCTGTCTACGATGCCATGGTAAAAATGGCGCAGGATTTTTCCCATCGCTATCCTCTGGTCATTGGACAGGGCAACTTCGGTTCAATCGACGGCGACAATGCCGCAGCCATGCGTTACACCGAAGCCAAGATGTCTAAAATAGCCGGCGAGCTTTTACGCGATTTAGAAAAGGAAACGGTACAGTGGCGTCCGAACTACGACGCTACGCGCAAAGAACCGATAGTGCTTCCGGCGGCAGTGCCTAATCTTTTATTAAACGGCACGCTTGGCATTGCTGTCGGCATGGCCACTTCCATACCGCCCCACAATTTAGGCGAAGTGATTGATGCCACGGTCTATCTCATTGATAACGAAGACGCTTCTACTGAAGATTTAACAAAGTTTGTTACCGGCCCTGATTTTCCGACCGGCGGAATCGTGTTCGGGCAGAAAGATTTGCATCACGCCTATGCCTCCGGGCGCGGAGGAGTAGTTTGCCGAGGGGACGCGGAAATCTTAGAAAAAAAGGGCGGTCATGAAATCGTCATAACCTCTATCCCGTATCGCGTAAATAAATCCGACTTAATTGTTCATATAGCGGACTTAGTTCGCCAGAAAAAACTGGAAGGAATACGGGATTTGCGCGACGAATCCGCAAAAGATATCCGCGTAGTGGTGGAGTTAAAGCAAGGGGCAGTGCCGCAAAAAGTTCTCAACTATCTTTTTAAACACACCGAGCTCGAAGCGGCATTTCATTTTAATATGCTGGCGCTGGTTGACGGAACGCCTGAAACATTATCTCTCAAAAGAATTCTTACAGAATTCATAAAGCACCGTATTGTCGTAGTGCGCCGCCGGACGGAGTATGACCTTAAAAAAGCCCTAGAGCGCGAGCATATTTTACTTGGTCTAAAAAAGGCGTTAGACCAAATAGATAAGGTTATAAAGACGATTAGGGCTTCCAAAGATACTCTTGTGGCCCACGCCAACTTGATGAAAGAATTTAAGTTCTCCGCCTTGCAAGCCGCCGCTATCCTTGAGATGAAACTTCAGAAATTGGCCGGCCTTGAGCGCAAGAAAATTGAAGACGAGCTTTTGGAGACGGAAGAGCTAATCAAAAAATTGAAAGAGCTTCTTTCAAGCGCCAAGAAAATTCTAAAAGTCATCAAAGACGAGCTTATTTTAATAAAAGAAAAATACGGAGACGAAAGAAGAACAAGGGTCGTCAAGGGCGGAGTGAAAATACTTTCCGAAGAAGACTTGGTGGCTGAAAAAGAATCAGTGCTGGTATTCACCGAAGGCGGATATGTCAAGCGAACTGACCCCGGAGAGTACAAATCGCAGAAGCGCGGGGGTGTTGGCGTTATCGACCTTGATACCAAAGAAGAGGATTTTGTGCGCACCCTATTTCACACTAGCACCCACTCCGACCTTCTTTTTTTCACCGATAAAGGCAAGGCATATCAAATGAAGATGTATGAAATTGCCGAAGGTAGGCGCGCTACGCGCGGAAAATCTATCATGAACTTTCTCTCGCTTGCCGATAGCGAAAAGGTGACTTCAATTTTGCCGATGACCAAAGAAGTGAAGCAGTCGAAACGCTCTCTGGTGATGATTACTAAGCGCGGAGTTATAAAAAAAGTGGCCGGAGACGCGTTTAAGGATGTGCGAAAGAGCGGACTTATTGCGCTTAAACTAAAAGCTGATGACGAACTTCTTGTGACGCTCTTTGCCGAGAAAGGCGATGAAATAATTTTAGCTACCCGAAACGGCCAAGCTATCCGTTTTAAAGAATCCGATGCCCGCGAGATGGGACGGAGCGCCTCGGGGGTAAAAGCCATGACTCTTAAAAAGGGCGACGAATTAATCGGGGCGGATGTTATTGGGCCGAATGGGAAGCAGGGGGACTTTTTGGTAATGTCGACCAACGGTTACGGCAAAAAAACAGCGCTTAAAGAATATAAAGTGCAGAAGCGCGGAGGTTCGGGCATTAAGACAATGAAGATAACGGCCAAGACCGGAAAGTTGGTGGTGGGGCGCGCCGTAGGAGAGGAAATCAAAGAGATTATTTCAATGTCCAAGAAAAGTCAGGTAGTGCGGGTGCCGTTTCTAAGCGTGCCCAAGCTCGGGCGACAAACACAGGGCGTGCGCATCATGAAGCTCCGCCCAGGCGACGGCATAGCATCGCTTACTTGCCTTTAGAAATTAAAAATTAAAAAAGAAAAATTAAAAAGAGAGGGAGGTGGAAAAGTAAACGTATTATATAAGCTACAGGTGGTATACTTAAATGGTAAAAAATGTCTTTATCCCCAATCAACTTTTTACATTTTTAACTTTAACTTTTTAATTTATTTTAATGGCATTCGCACTTCCAGAAGATATCATCAATAATTTCTCAATAGACGAGGGAATGCATGTGGCCGATTTTGGAGCAGGGTCAGGCGCCTATTCAATTCTGGCCGGAGCGCGCGCCGGAGGGTCTGGACGCGTGTATGCCATTGATGTCAACAAAGACATGCTTTCCAAAGTGAAAGCTGACGGGGCTAAACAAAAAGTTTCTAATATTGAAATTGTTTGGGGAGATGTTGAAACTTTGGGCGGTACAAAGCTTGCCTCAAAAATTATTGACAGAGTTATTATTTCTAATATTTTATTTCAAGCGGAAGACAAAGAGGGCCTGGTGAAGGAAGCGGCCAGAATTTTAAAACCCAACGGATTGGCGCTTGTTGTGGAATGGTCGGGTTCCTATGGCGGGCTGGGACCAAAAGAGAGCGCCTTAGTGTCGAAGGATGCGGCGCTTAAACTTTTTTTAAACAACGGATTTGCTTTGGTCCGCGATATATCCGCGGGGGATTATCACTTTGGATTTATCGCAAGGCGACTGTAATTATGTTATGAATCCCGTTAGAGGCCGCGGTCGATTATATGCTGTATAATAAATACAATATGATAACAATAAGTAAATTTTTTAATAATAATTTCGTAGGTGGCATTATGACCGCGACCTGCCTCTAACGGGATGCCTAAAAGTTCAACTTTCCAAATAATTACGATGCTTGTTTTCGGATTTTTTGCCATCATGGCGGTTTTGGTTTTCTCCGGCGTTTTTCCGATTTTTAATCAGGGAGGGAGCGGTGTTAATGGAGAAGTCGTTGTCTGGGGAACAATGCCGGAGGAAATAATGATACCGCTCTTTTCGGATATCACGGGCAGTAATAAGAATCTTCAAATCGTTTATGTGAAAAAGAACGCCGCTTCATTTGACGATAATTTCATTGAAGCATTGGCTTCCGGCCGGGGTCCTGACCTTTTTTTCTTGCCGCAGAATTTTATCCTCAAATACGAAGACAAAATAATGCCTATTCCCTACGATTCTATTTCCGAGCGAGATTTCAAGAGTACTTATGTTGAGGAGGGAGAGCTTTATCTAAGCGCGAATGGAATTTTGGGCCTGCCTATAATCGTCGACCCCATGGTTATGTATTGGAACAGGAATATGTTTTCCTCCGGGGGCATTCCGGAACCCCCTTCGTACTGGGATGAAATTGCGACCGTAGTGCCTAAGCTCGGCAAGAAAGATAAGGCCGGTAATATTTTGGAGAGCGCCATATCGTTCGGAGAATTTAAAAATGTTTCTTACGCGAAAGATATTCTGGCTATGCTTATGATGCAAATAGGCAACACTTTGGTAGTGCGCGATAGACAAAAAATACCCAGAGTGACTTTGCTGGAAGAACAGGGGAGAGACATCCGTTCCGCCGATACGGCTCTTAATTTCTTTACCGAATTTTCCGACCCGGCAAAAACTGTTTATTCTTGGAATAAATCTCTTCCCAGCTCAAGGGATAGCTTCCTTGGCGGGCGTTTGGCGATATATTTCGGTTACGCTTCGGAAATTGGGAGTCTTCGCAATAAAAATCCCCATCTTAATTTTGATGTAACGGGGGTGCCTAAGCCGCGCGGGAATAAAGCAAAAATCAGCTTGGGCAGGGTAGAAGCAGTTGCCATAGTTCGCGCCTCAAAAAATCTAAACAGTGCCATTTTTGTGGCAAAGGAGATGGCCGGGGCTCCCTTTGCCGGGGCGCTTGCTAAAAATCTCTATTTGCCGCCGGCACGGCGAGACCTTCTATCTTTACGCCCGAAAGACTCCTATCTTCAGTTTTTCTACGATAGCGCCCTTGTTTCGCGCGGTTGGCTTGACCCCGACCCAGCCGGGACGGACCAGATTTTTGGGGAAATGGT
>JBBTVL010000025.1:0-4039 GCA_038063255.1 Patescibacteria group bacterium
GCACATCAAATAAAAATATCCTGCCTTGTGCAAGATATTTTTATTTGAATAGTTGTAGAATGTGGAGCATTCGTGAGACTTGAAAGCCAGAGCGCGACGGCGCGAGGCGGGGTCGCGCAAAAATTCAGCAGAATTTTATGCGTGACCAAGTCCTGCAGCGCGCACCCGATAGCTCTTTGAGGAGAATATCATGACGCCTGAAAAAATAATTTCTGTGATTGAGATGTATGAAAAGCGGCTACGTGAAGCAGGGGTCCCGAAAATTCGTATGGACCCTAAGAGAACTTTCGCTTCCTGTAACAAAGAAGAACTGTTGGCGCACGCGCACTATCTCACTGATGGTGTCAAAGAATACGCCAAAGATCCGGAACGGCAAAGCAAAACAAGAAGACATCTCGCTGCAATCCAGATGTGTTTAAGTTTCGCCGGCTGGTATACCATCGAAGACCTCATGAACCACAACCGCCCTGACCCCAGCTGATGCTGGGGCTTTTCTTTGATGCCCTCGCGTGGAATCGAACCACGATCAACGGCTTAGAAGTCCGCTGCACGATCCATTATGCTACGAGGGCGGAGTAAACCTACAACTTACAACCTACAACAAACAACAACAATTCGCCAGTAAATCTTATTCATACAAGTTGTCGGTCGTGGGTTGTTGGTTGTCAGTTATTTCGACGGATCAACAATCGCGGGCTTATGAGTTTTAAGATACTCAAATTTAGCATCTTCCCCGCGCAAGTAATCAAGGGCATTATTAAGCTTATCTCTGCTTATCGTATTCAACGACTCTCCAATTTCTCCTGTCGCTATAAAAATATTATCCCTGCTTATTCCCTTAAAAAAATAAAAACTAAGGGAGGCGACAACTAGGTTTATTATAAAAAAGACGCCAAGTATAAAAAGCCACGCCCTGTCGGGGTGCACAGTCATTTTCCCAGGGTCATGGTCAAATGATGTTTTTATCCTAGTAAACAAGTTTTTTATAAATTGCACGGGCATCATGTTATTTTTCTGAAATGAAATTCACAAGCTCAATGTTTAGTTCCATATTCCATTCATCTTTATTTTTTTTATCTTGAACCGAAACACTTGTCGGCGCGGCGCTTCCCAAAGAAAGGCGCTTGATACTAATCTCAAGCGGCAGGGCCTCAAGCAACGACAAAAAATAAAATAGCTCGTTGAATCTGCCGGAAACAGAAAGGATTACTTTAAGTATATTCTTGCGCGACTTATCTATATCTACGGAAGTCAAAGAAACCTTGCTTCCGGAAATAGTGCCAAGCGATTCTAGGCGCTCGATGAAAACCACCACATTGCCTTGATCAATAAAATACTTATCAAGCTCTTCTCTCTTTTTTCCTGTTTCTCTAAGTATGCTCTCTTCTGACAGCGCAAGCTCTTCTTTTTTTGCAGCCAGGAGATATTTCTGTTCAGAAAGAGATGCTTTCTCAGTTTTGCCCTTAATTAGGTAAAAAATAAATACATAAAGCGAGGCCAGTGCAAATATAACAAGCGCGAGGAGAATTATTTTATTGATATGTTGGCCTGGTCGTGTGGTCATGAATTATGGCGTTATGGCGATTTGTATCGAGAAATCAATGTTCCTATCTTTTACCAGGTTCGAGACGGGAGAATAGACTTCGGCAAAATACTTCTCTTTCTTCAAGCGGTCTACGAACCCAAGAAGTGATTCTCGGCTCTTGGCAACCCCTAGAACATCAATTTTGGCGGTACTACCGCGCATTTCGTAATTAATGCTCTTAATGGCGATTGCGCTATATTTTTGCGCCACTATCGAATTGATAAGCGCGCCTACTTGCGCTTTGTCTCCTCCTGAAATTTTTAAAAGAGCTATCTTATCGTTTATTTTTTTAATAGCGTCGCTGGTTTTGAGAGAATCGGCTCCGTTTGCCGAAATATCTTTCAGTGTGCGATTTAGAGCCGAATAATATTTCGTCTCTGAAATAAAATATGACGGCAGGAGAAGCATTATAGAAACAATTTCGGTTAAAAAAATAAATATAAGCGCGACTATCAATAAACGCCCTCGGTATTCCTTTTCGATCTGACCCTTATATCCGTCAGGAAGAAGATTAATCATAGTCTTGGTCGGCTAAAGCAAGCCCAACGGCCGTGGCATAAGTAAGCGAGTCCCTGAAAGCGATTTCGGGAATATATTGAAGAGGGGTCGAAACATTCCCCCAAACATTCGCCAATTCGACCTTCATCCTCAGGCTCCTAGCCAGATAATCGATAAGTCCGTGGAGATTGGAATCTCCTCCACACAGGATAAGTTTTTCGATAGGCCGGCGAATATATTGGTCTGTCTCTTTGTGAGTATGCCAGTAGATGAAGTGCTTGTTTATTTCATCCCGAAATATCGCAACTGTGCTTATAATGGCTGAAAATATTTTTTTATTTTCTTTTTCTTGGCCGAGACCTCTTTCACGCTTTATTTTTTCCGCTTCGCGCGCATCGACTCCGAATTCTTTAGCGATGGCCTCGGTGAGCATGGCGCCACCGACATCGATAGTTGAAGTAAAAAGTACAGAACCTTCGGACACGATTGAAATGCCGGTTCTGGTCTGGCCGAAATCAACTACCATATAGGTCCCTCGGTCTCCGCGGGGAATAACCGCCCGAGCGATTGCTTGCGCCTCAACCTCAAAAGAGACCGGCCTAAGCCCGCTTTCCGTAAAAATACGAGCATAACTTTCCACCAATTGAATCGGTATCACCGACACTTGAACCACAAAGCTATCGGCTCGTTCGTTTATAATTTCATAATCAAACACCGCATCGGTGGCTTTGATAGGCACATGTTCCTCGAGCTGAAATAAAATACTTTCTCTCAATTGCCGTTTTTTTACCAAGGGTACATTCATTAAAAAAAGATAGGCCTGCTCCTCGGGAAGCGCTACGCGAACGAAATCAAGCTTGTGTTCGCTCTTGAGCGTGACAAGCACCTCTTTTATTTTTCGCTCATCTTTTATCTTGCCGGATTCAACGATACCGGGATTTATTTTTTTCTCAGCATAATTGCCGAGTATAAATCCGCCCTTACCCTCAACAAAACCAAGAAAGCGGACTGATTTGTCGGAAATATCAAGGCCGACTGACGGCATTTGCAAAAACCTCGGCGTAGGAAAGAGCGAACGAAAAAGACTCTGTTTCATTGTGTCTATAGTATACAGCGAAAATAGGCCTTTTCTAGGTTACTATCTAACCTCCGAACCGTTCGGAAGTTTTATTTCGGGATGAATTAGGGCAAAGGCGCCGTCCGCGCTCCCGGCTAAAATCATGCCGTTACTCTCAAGTCCGCGGATAGCGCGCGGGGTCAAGTTGGCAAGCACCGGCACTTGAAGGCCAACCAGACGCACGGGGTCGCCTACATATTCGCGTATGCCTGCTATAATCTGTCGCACATCTCTCGAACGGTCTTCTTGAGAAGACCGTTTTAGCCCTAAATCAATAACAAGTTTCAAAAGCTTGTCGGCCTCGGGAACGATTTCTGCCGAAAGTATCGTGCCGATACGAATATCTAATTTTTTAAAATCGTCTATGGTAATCATTGTTATATATCATATAACACGGAACATGTATCAGGTATAACACAACTAATTCATGTTATGTGATTCGTGTTGCGTGATTGTTTTTGTTTATCCAAATAGCGCTGGAGCATTATAGCAGCAGCACTATCGTCAACTTCACTTCCTCCTTGAAAACGGCGTGCCTCTATTGAAGTAAAATATTCTTTTTCAAGAAAAATGGGGAGATTTATTCCCAATTCAAGAAAACCGATGAATTCTTTTATGTCCCCCATCAATTTATTTTCTTTCCCCTCTCCGTCAAGAGATTTTCCTATCACAATCCGCCTTGCTTTTTCTTTTTTTATGAGTTCAATAATTTTCCAAACCACATCTCTGTTGTTTGGAAGTATCAAGCGCGGGAAAGCTATAGTCCCCGCCTCATCGGAGAAAGCAATTCCAATTCTTTTTGTCCCATAATCAATTCCTACACATTTCATCCTGTTAGA
>JBBTVL010000025.1:4139-6357 GCA_038063255.1 Patescibacteria group bacterium
TCATCCTGTTAGAAGTTCGTATTAATTATTTCTTTTAACAAATTTTTGTTAGCGTAGCGCCTTACGGCTTCACTCGCGGTATTTTAACCTTAATCTTAAACTTCTAACAGGATGAGATATATTTTTCAATGGCTTCACTCAAATCTCTAAGAATTTTCTCAAACTTGGCGCCGTTTTCTTCAAGGAGCGTCATGCGGAATCCATAAAGGTCGGTGTTAAATCCGGAAAGCGGCACCACGCAAATATGCGCGCCACCCATCAAGTAGTAGGCAAAACGCTTATCGAGGGCATGCGGCGGAAGCGATGAGGCCTTATTCTCAACTAATTTTTTTATTTTTTCATTTTTTATTGGAAGCGCTTGTTTCTCGGAAAGCGCGCCTTGATTAAACACCACGGTAAGATAAAACGCGCCTGATGGCTTTACCATTGATATTCCTTTAACCTTGCCTAATATTTTGCAAGCGATTAGGGCGCGCTCCCGATAGGCGTCTTGCCGACGTTTCAAATATTCCTTATAGCGCGGATCGGAAAAAAGTTTCGGCAGTACTTTCTGCGGCAGGGTTGTGGAAGATACTTCGAGCATTTTGGCATCGTGTATGGTTTTGATATAGCGGGCAAAAGCGGTGTCTTTATCTTTGTTGTATACCTCAATCCATCCGCATCTAGCCCCCGGCCATGGCACTTCTTTAGAGAGCCCTCTCATCACGATGGCCGGTACGCCATCTAAAACACGCGAGAGGGGCACAAATTTTTCAGGACCATAATAAATGTTTGAATAAATCTCGTCGGAAATAAGAAACAAATCGAATTCTTTGGCGATAGCCACGATTTCTTTAAGCACCTGTTCTGGATAAATCATTCCTGTGGGATTATCAGGGTTTATTATGAGAATTCCGGAAATAGATTCGTTATAATGAATTTTATTTCTCAAATCTAAAATGTCGGGAAGCCAGTTGCGATAGGGGTTGAGCGCGTAAGTCAGGTGGTGCGCTCCGGCGTGCGATGCCTCGGCCGAAGAGTGTGTGGGGTAGGCGGGCGACGGTCCTATAACGCGGGCATTTTTATTTAAATAGGTATAAATCTTAGAAGTGGCGTCCCCCAAACCATTGAAAAATAAAATATCATCGGCATCTAATTTTTCTCCTCCTTCTTTTGAGCGAAGGTCCGAGAGAAATTTTCGCGTTTCTAGAAGGCCCTTTGTCGGCGAATAAGCGAAAGTGCTATTTTCTTTAAGCGCGTCCATAATGATTTCTTTCACCCATTCGGGAATTATTTCGCCCTTAGCCACAGGGTCGCCGATATTTTCCCAAACCAAATGTGCTCCCTCTTTCTCAAGTTCAAGCCCAAAATCAACAATCTCTCGTATTTCGTACGAGAGTTCATCCGCGCCGGCATGAACAATATTGGTTCGCATACGGACACTATAATACAAAAGTTGAAAAATGGATAAAATAGTAGGGCTATGTTAGATTAAACTTGTTTCAATATTTTTTGGTGGGGTGCCAGAGCGGTCTAATGGAACGGTCCTGAAAACCGTCACATCCGAAAGGGTGTCGTGAGTTCGAATCTCACCCCCACCGTTTTTTGTTTGTCTTTACAGGGTGTACAATAAATACACAATGGAGGAACTTGAATGGGAAATTCTTGAGCATGAACATCGCCAGAATGAAGAGGGGTGGTTTTGGGCGCTCGGCATAATTGCTCTCTCGGTTTCTGTGGCCAGTGCCATTTATGGAAACTATCTTTTTTCAGTGTTA
Source organism: Patescibacteria group bacterium (assembly GCA_038063255.1). GTDB lineage: Bacteria > Patescibacteriota > Minisyncoccia > Phycocordibacterales > VMEP01 > JAUYLU01. The sequence continues at coordinate 5,897 of JBBTVL010000025.1, forward strand.
ATTGTCATCGCTGGATTCACGGTTGGCATTTATGCCACAAAAGCTCCCGGAATGCTCTCTGTGCGCCTGACGGATAAAGATATTTCGGTCAACGAGAGAATACTTCCCTACACCGAGATAACCTCTTTTTCAATCGACCGAGACAAACTTATTTTTGAAGAGCGCGTTTGGTGGCGACCGCTTTTCATAATACCGATGCACCACGGCGATATTGAAATAATCGCAAATTCCCTGCGAGAAATTTTACCGGAAAAACAGCACAAAGAACCCATCGCGCACCAAATCATGGAGCATTTGGGAGTTTAGTTTTTTCTAAATTTGATTGTCCGTAGCAACTTTAGACCACACATAAATTTCTGCTAAAATTTTGCGCAGCCTCCGACTCGTCCCCGTCGGGACTCCGTCCCATAAACTTGCTATCCTTAGCAACTTTATGCCCCCACGAGGAATCGAACCTCGAT
>JBBTVL010000026.1:0-4152 GCA_038063255.1 Patescibacteria group bacterium
CAACTATTCAAATAAAAATATCTTGCACAAGGCAGGATATTTTTATTTGATGTGCACGCTGCAGGACTTGAACCTGCGGCCTTCGCTGTGTAAAAGCGTTGCTCTACCAACTGAGCTAAGCGTGCATGTGATTTGGTGGGTGGGCGAATAAAAGCGTTGCTCTACTTTACCCCGCCGTGGCGGGGCAAGCTGAGCTAAGCATGCGCGGATAAATTACTTACTTTGCTAGCGTAGCGTATCAAATTATATTTCGCAAGCACATTGTCTTTTTGTGATTCCCTCAATATAATTAGACGCTATATGGTAAAACGGCTTGAGTGCGAGGTTTCCGGACGGGTGCAACTGGTGATGTATCGCGATTTTGCGCGCCGTCGCGCTTTAGTGTATTCTCTTACCGGCACCGCTCGAAACTTAAAGAACAGTAATGTTTATGTGGTTGCCGAGGGGGAAGAAGAGGCCTTAAATTCGTTTCTTTCGGACTTGAAAAAGGGGCCGTTTCTTGCCAAGGTGACTAATGTTGAAGCGAAATGGTTGCCTGCTACAGGAGAATTTAAAGATTTCTCAATTATTTTTTATGACCGCCGCTAAAGCAAACAGGCGCGCTCCCAAGACGATTGGCTTAATTATGGACGGCAATCGGCGTTTTGCGCGCTCCCGTGGATTTCCAGCTCTTAAGGGTCATGAGCTTGGATATGAAAAGCTCAAAGAATTTTTGCGCTGGGCCAAAGATAGAGGTGTACGCACTGTTATTGCTTACGCTTTTTCCACGGAGAATTGGAAGCGAACTAAAGAAGAAGTTGGATACTTGATGAAACTTCTTGAGCGTGTAGTCGTTAATCAAGTGGATGAATTTTTGAAAGAAAAAATACGAGTAAAATTTATCGGGCAGATAGAGAGATTGCCGGGGAAAATCCAAGCGGGCATAAAAAAAATAGAAAGAGAAACAGAAAAATATAAAGATTTTACTCTAGTAATCGCCCTCTCATATGGAGGGCGGGCAGAAATTATAGAAGGAATTAAAAAGCTTGTTAAAGAAAAAGGCATGCAGGTGATTTCTAAATTGAAAGAAGAAAATTTTGGTAATTACCTATGGACGGCGGGGATTCCTAACCCAGAACTTATTATCAGAACCTCGGGCGAAGTGCGCACTTCAAATTTTTTGCCGTGGCAGTCCGCCTATAGCGAGTGGTTTTTCTCAAAAACATTTTGGCCGGCCTTCACTAAGCGTGAGTTCCATAAGATTCTCCGTGATTTTTCCAATCGAGAAAGACGCAACGGCAGATGAAAAAAGTTTCCATAATATATGAGGATAAAAATGTGTGGGTGTTCAACAAACCGTCCGGTCTAATGGTGCACGGCGACGGCAAGGCAAAAGAGAGTACGCTTGCCGATAAAATTTTAAAAGAATATCCGAAGTTAAAAAAAGTTGGCGAGCCGATGCATCGTTTCGAGAAGGGCGGGAAAGAAATAATTATCTATCGCCCCGGAATTGTTCATCGTCTTGATAAGGATACTAGCGGGGTGATTGTCGTCGCCAAAAATCAAAAAACATTTTTTCATTTAAAGGAGCAGTTTAAGGTACGAGAAGTTAAAAAAATTTACCGCGCCATTGTGCATGGAAAAATTAAAAGCGATCGGGGGGTGATAGACCGCCCGCTCGGCCGTTCGCCCAAAGACTTTAGACAATGGTCGGCGCACGCGACCGCGCGCGGGGAAAAACGAGAGGCGATTACGGAATACAAAGTGCTTAAGAGATTTAAAACAAAGGAAGGTGAGTTTTCTTATCTGGAGATATATCCGCGGACCGGCCGAACGCATCAGATTCGTGCGCACCTTAAATTCATTAATCACCCGGTAGTCTGCGACGATTTATACGCTGGGAAACGCGGTTGCGCGCTAGGACTCAAGCACCTTGCTCTTCACGCCCTTTCAATTTCTTTTAATCTTTTAGATGGAAAAAATATTACTTGCAAAGCAGAATTACCCAAAGACATAGCTTCTGTTATCCCTACATAGATGTTATCTATAAAAATATTGTATTAACCATCTCTATGTGGTAGAGTAGTTTTTGTTATGGCCATTAAATTCTCGCCGGTAGATACAGATTCTCGAGCGAAACTCTCTTTTGAAAGCGGGGACAGCGTGCGTGTTTGGTCAAAAATTTTAGAAAAAGGCAAAACCCGTCTTCAGGCCTTTGAAGGATTAGTGCTTTCTCGCAAACACGGCAAGGAAACAGGGGCCACATTTACTGTACGGCGAGTCGCCTCGGGCGTCGGCGTTGAAAGAATTTTTCCGCTTTATTCTCCGAATATTGACAAGATTGAACTGGTAAAGAAATCAAAAACTCGCAAATCAAAACTTTATTATGTCCGCGAAAAGGCGGCTAAAGATATCCGCCGTAAAATGAAACAAACGCGCGTGGTATTGCACAAAGACAGTATCACAGTCGTAGCTGGGGCGGTTCCGGGAGAAGTGGTTGTCGACAAAAAAGAAGGGAATTAAATGCCCGGGTGGAGAAATTAGTAAACTCGCCATCTTGAGGTGGTGGTGCCGAAAGGTTTGCAGGTGCAAGTCCTGTCCCGGGCACAAAATGGATAAAGTTTCAGAACTAAAAAAATTGGAGCAAGAAATCGCTGCCGACAAAAATCTTCCGCTAAAATCAAATTTGGTATTCGGCGAGGGGAGTCCCGACTGTGAGGTGCTTTTTATCGGCGAGGCGCCGGGGGCGCTTGAAGATGAACAGAAACGCCCATTTGTCGGTCGTTCAGGTCAGCTCTTGCGTAAATCAATTCGCGAGCTTGGCTGGAAAGAAAAAGATGTTTATATAACAAATATAGTTAAACGTCGCCCACCGGAAAATCGCGACCCGTTGCCGGAAGAAATTGAAAAGTATAAACCCTATCTGACGCGCCAGATTGAAATAATTAATCCGAAAATAATTGTACCACTCGGCAGATTTTCCATGAATTATTTTCTACCATTGGCAAAAATCACCCGCGACCAAGGAAAACTTTTCCGCCTGCCTGCGCAGGCAGGCGCCGGCAACCGGTTCGTCGTGCCGATGCTTCATCCAGCCGCCGCGCTCCGCTCCACGGGAATGATGAACGAATTTCAAGAAAATTTTAAAAAACTCCCGGCAATTTTGAAAAAACTCGGAACGGAAGATATTGAACCCCCGGAAATAAAAAAAGAAAGCTCAAAAATTATAAAACAGGAAGACATTCAATCAAAACTTTTCTAGTCCGAACAAAAAAAAGACCCCGGCGTTTCCGCTTGGGGGTCAGTGGGGGTGGTTATGACCGTGGTGGTTGGTCGTTGTCGCGATGAGCCGGCGCATAGTCAGGAACGCTATCCATATACCGATGGCGACCGAAAGCAGTCCGTCCACCCAGTACCAGTCTGAAACGAGCATGACTACACCGCCTATGATGACGGCGCCACTTGCTGCGATGTCGGAGACGAGGTGGCGGTCCTGCCAGAAGTGCGTTATGTTCCTGTGCTCATCTGGCGCTTCTTGGTGATGACGCCTCTGCCACAGGTTGACACCGAGCCCGGCAACGGCGACTAGGGTCATGAACCAAGCCACCTCGTGCGGCGCGAAAAGTCTTTCCCAGCCCTCGCGTATGATGATGCCGGCGATGACGAGGAGCAGGGAAGCGCTTACTAATCCGCCGATAGCCCGGATGCGCTCCTCATTTCTTTCGCTTTCGCGCGACATCCTTGCCACGAAAACAGACAGGATATTTTCCATGCCGTCAAATAACACATGGAAGGCGTCCGACATGAGAGCAAGCGAGTTGGCGAAAAATCCGCCCGCGAACTCGAAAACGAAGAGGCCGAAAGACCATCCCGCAAGTGTCATGTACCTTCTCTCTTCTTCTTCGCACCGGCAGTCCGCGGGGACGCCGGTTTCAAGCGACCGGCAAGCGTCCAAGTGTCCTCTCATGGCTACCTCCTTATTAGGGTTTAGGTAGTAAAAGTGTCAAAAAACTATTTCGGCTTCAATTCTATCATGAATTTAATTATTTGTCAAACAGAAAAAAGAGTGCTAAAATTTCTACTTAATCATCTAAAAGCTAATTACTAATAGCTGATTTATATGGTGCCTATAGTGTAGCGGCAACACAGCTCCCTGTGGCGGAGTTATCTCGG
>JBBTVL010000027.1:0-21893 GCA_038063255.1 Patescibacteria group bacterium
ACAGAGGAGGCCAAGCGCGCCACTAAATTCGCAGAGCAGTTGTAGTAAAACCAATATTTGCTGGAATAAAGACGTTGGTGCATAATTAGGAAATATGAAAAAAGTAAGTAAGCAAAAGGAGAAGAAAAACGGCACGATGTCAATAAACGGACTCGCCCAAGAAATGCGATTTGGGTTTAAAGAAGTACATGGGGCTATTGTTAAAACAAACGAATCTATTGAAAATTTGGCAGTTGCCACTAAAAAAGGATTTGATTCGGTAAGTGAGAGATTCGATGCGGTAGATGAGAGATTTGATAAAGTAGAAACAAGGTTAGGTGCAGTTGAAAGTGGACTAGATGGAATAAAAAATCTTCTCATTCGTGATCATGATAATAGAATAGAACGACTTGAAGATAAGGTGCGAATGTTAAACACTTTAGTAACCAAAAAATAATTTTTCAAAAATGAAAAAATTTCCTAAAACTAAAGATTGGTCTGCCAAAGAAAGAGAAATTATTTTTCATGAGCATAGCAATAGAATAAATAAACTGGAGAAACACATCTTAATTCTTAAGGCGGTTCTTGAAAGGAGAGGTATCTCGGTTGGAGCCGGAAAATGATACTAATTACTCCAATTTTTTACATAGTCGGAGCCATTCTTTCTGGCGCCCTCGCCATAGGGACATATTTATCGTACCGGCAATCGAAAAACCAGGGGCTCTGGTATTTATTTTGGTCGTTTCTTTTTCTCTCCCTTCACTCCTTGTCGCTTTCAGTGCCCTCGCTCGTTAATAGCGGGAATCTTACCGCGATAGCCCTTGGTTTCACTCTCGGAATGGTTTTTCTTTTTCTTCTCCTCTTGTCGGCGCTTCGCGTGGAGATATCGCTTCATAGCGGATTTATGCGCAAGCACAATTTCATCATCAACACGATAATTGTCGGCATCGCCATTGTGGTAGTCGGCATACTTCTCTACGATTTCCGCCTGCCGATTATATCCTCGCGCGGAGCTATTTTTTGGAATGTGAATCCCATCGCTTCGTGGCTTACCGGCCTTACATCTCTTATATACGGACTGATGTGGGCTGATTTTTTTCAGCAAGAGAGACGAATGGTATTGCAAGACGCCTCAAAACTTAAAATGTCTGTTTTGAGTTTTGATGGAATTATGCTCGGCCTTTCGGCCATCCTTGTATTTACTTCGACCAATGAAATTATAACCATCATCGGCCATTCGCTTTTCATCGTCGCCTGCGTTTTAACCGCCATCGTGCTTCTTTTCCCAGATAAAAAAGAGTAGCTTAAAAAATCCTTATGGTCTAATTCGCCCCATTAGTAGAGAGTACTCACTACGGGGCAGGCGCGAATAGTACAGTAGATATATGTGTATTTGGCAATTTTTACATAAGGAGAGTATAATAAACAACCAATGAAGAAAACACTTGTTTCCGGTATAAAACCGACGGGGAAATTGCATATTGGGAACTATTTCGGCGCTATGAGGCAAATTGTCGCGCTTCAGGAAAAATACGACAATTTTGTTTTTATAGCCAATTACCACGCCCTCACCACCCAGCAACCACGGGAAGAACTTGAAGATAATACACTTGACCTCGCGGCCTCATATTTGGCTGTGGGAATTGATCCGGAAAAAACAACCCTTTTTCTGCAATCCAATGTACCTGAAGTAACAGAACTTGCCTGGATTTTTGAAAGTATCACCACCATGCCATATCTCATGCGCGCGCACGCCTTCAAGGACGCCCTAGCCAAAGAAAAAGAAGTGAATGCGGGGCTTTTCAACTACCCCATGCTCATGGCCGCCGATATTCTCATTCAAAACGCAGATGTGGTACCCGTTGGCGCGGACCAGAAACAGCATGTGGAAATAGCCCGTGACACCGCGGAGAAGTTTAACCGACTTTTCGGTACTACATTTGTGTTGCCCGAACCGCTTATTTTGGAAGATGTAAAAACAATAATAGGCACCAACGGTCAAAAAATGAGCAAAAGTTACAATAATGTAATTGGACTCTTTGACAAATATGAAGAAATTAAAAAAGCGGTAATGTCCATATCTACTGATTCAAAAGGCGTAGAAGAACCAAAAAATCCGGAGACCTGCAATGTTTTTACGATACATAAGCTTTTCGGAACCAAAAAAGAACTATCGGCGCTAGAAACGCGATACCGCGAAGGCAAAATCGGCTACAAAGAATCAAAAGAATTACTTATAGAAAAAATAGAGCATTTTATCAAACCACTCCGCCAGAAAAGAAAAGAAATTTTGGAAAATAAAGGAAAGTTAAAAATAATTTTAAAAAACGGGGGAGAGAGGGCGCGCGAGCGCGCTATGCAGAAAATGCAAGAAGTAAGAAAGAAAATCGGGCTATCAATATATGACTAGGTACAATATTTTGACATCGCTCGGATGTTGTATAAGAGAATACTCTTCTACCCATCCTCGCTCGTCAATATAAAAAATGAAAAGAACTCATATCGCAAAATTGGGAAACGAAGTCGGGAATGAAGTACGGATTGATGGCTGGGTGTCAATACGGCGCGACCATGGCAAGCTTATTTTTATGGATGTCCGCGATGTAAGCGGTACGGCGCAGGTAGTTGTTTTGCCGAACCATAAAGAGGCCCACGATACCGCCCAAAAAATAAGAAACGAATGGGTAGTGGAAATTAAAGGCAAGGTTAACAAAAGACCGGAGAAAATGATTAATAAGGATGTAATAAACGGCGAGATTGAACTTGAAGCTATGGAAATTACTGTTCTTAATGAATCAGAAACTCCGCCTTTTGACCTTCTCACAGACGGCAAGGAGGTGAACGAAGAAACACGGCTTACATACCGCTATCTTGATTTAAGGCGCCCGCGACTCCAAAAAAATATCATCATCCGTGGAAAAATAACACAATTTATTAGGGAGTATCTTTCTAAAGAGGAGTTCACCGAAATGGAAACACCAATACTTACAAAATCAACCCCAGAAGGGGCAAGAGATTATGTTGTGCCTTCACGGTTAGAGAAAGGAAAGTTTTACGCATTACCCCAATCTCCTCAACAATACAAACAACTCCTTATGGTAGCCGGGCTTGAAAAATATTTTCAGATAGCCCGTTGTATGCGCGATGAGGATACGCGCGGAGACCGTCAGCCGGAATTTACTCAACTTGACCTTGAGATGAGCTTTGTTTCTCGGGAAGATGTGATGCACTTAAACGAATCGCTTTTAATAGAACTTGTAGAAAAATTTTTCTCAGAAAAGAAGATTCAGGAAAAACCGTTCCCGATAATCACCTACAAAGAGGCGATGGATAAATACGGTACTGATAGTCCGGACTTAAGGAAAGACAAAAATAATTCTAATATTTTGGCTTTTTGCTGGATAGTAGATTTCCCATTTTTTTCCGCCGTGGGCGGACCCGCCTCTTCCGGGAAACCTGCCTGGACATTCACCCACAATCCTTTTTCTGCACCTAAACCCGAACACTTAGAATGGCTAATGGCAGAAAAAAATATACCAGAAATTTTAACTAGCCAATATGACATAGCTCTAAACGGCCTTGAAATAGGAGGCGGAAGTGTTCGAAACCATCAAGCCAAAGCACTATCAAAAGTATTTGAAATAATCGGGTACAAAAAAGAAGAAATCGAAAACAATTTCGGACATATGTTAAAAGCGCTTTCTCATGGAGCACCGCCACACGGGGGCATTGCTTGGGGACTAGACAGACTCTTTTCAATTCTCTTAGATGAACCGAATATCCGCGAAGTAATCGCCTTCCCCAAAACAGGGGAGGGAAAAGATTTAATGATGAACGCCCCGTCGGAAATCTCAAAGGAACAACTGAAGGAACTGGGGCTCAAGCTATAAATGTGAAAGCGCCGGTTAGGGCGCTCTGTTAAAAACTCTTTCCTGTTTTTTGTTATTGAGGAACAGGATTCCTTTACCTTGTGCTTACTGCACCGGATAGTCGTGGCGGTCTACCCCCTTTCTGAAGAAGACGGACACGCAAACATCCCCGCCGGGACATCGGTAGTTGTCGCAGAGAGCATCACATTGATAACTACATTGGCGCCAATTGCAGGTCTGGGTTTCAGAACGTGGATTGGGAAATCCAGTTTTTACTCCCAGTGGTCCTTTTGAGTCCTCGCTTTGTGACATGCTTCCCCCACACGGTTATGGTTGATAAAAGAACCTCCGCCTCCTATTGAGAGTATAAAATATAACTGAATCTAAAGTCAATAAACTCTGCTTGAGAAATGGCTTAAAATATATACAATTAGTAAATGCATGAATCGTATAAAATAAAAATACCGGCTTTTGAGGGGCCACTTGAGCTTTTGGTGGATCTCATAGAAAAAAGAAAATTGGCTATTAATGATATTTCGCTTGCCAGGGTAACGGATGACTTTATCGCCTACATAAAATCTCTCGGGAGCTTGCCCATTGCCTATACCGCCCATTTCATCATCACCGCCGCAACACTCGTTTTAATTAAATCAAAATCTCTTTTACCTAATTTTTTACTTACGCAAGACGAGGAGGGAAACATCGATGAATTAAAACGCCGCCTAGAAATGTACGCTCTTTTTCGCGAAGTGGGAGAAAAATTAAAAAATATATTCGCTGGCGCCGTCCTATTCAAACGGCCTTATCCCAAAATAGAGCCAATGTTCGTTCCCGATAAATCTCTTACCGTCTCTCGCTTAGCGTTAGTGCTTAGAGAAGCGATTAAAAATATTCCTGTAGTAGAAAAAACTCCGGAAACAACCATAGCCAAAGCCATTACTTTGGAAGAAATGATAGATAACTTAACTAAACGGATAACCGAAAGCATGACGCTTTCTTTCAAACAATTTTCAAAAGAAGTCGGACATAAAACGAAAGAAGAGCGAGTATTCGTCATTGTCGGCTTTCTGGCAATCCTTGAGCTTGTAAAACAGGGTATTGTTCTGGTGCGCCAGGAATCGCAGTTCGATGATATCCACATTGAGCGCAATAATACTATTATCCCTCAAAAATGATTCTTTCACTGCCGCAACAAATAGAAGCGCTTCTATTTTATAAAACTGACGCCATGACAGAGAGCGCACTGGCAAAATTGCTTGGAACGGACGCGCGTCACATAGAAGAAGCTCTCGGAGAGCTCGAGGAATCATTGAAAGGGAGAGGTATTATCCTTATCAGAGCAGGAGGGGAGGTAATGCTCGGCACCAGAAAAGAAATGAGCTTGCTCATTGAAAAAATCGGGAGAGAAGAGCTTGAGGGCGAGCTTTCTAAAGCAAGCGTTGAAACATTGTCCGTAATTCTTTACCGAGCGAGCGTTACTAAAAGCGAAATTGATTATATCCGCGGGGTAAATTCCGGTTTTATGCTAAGGGCGCTCCAAATTCGCGGTCTTATTGAAAAAAAACCGAACCCAAATGACGGGCGCGGATATATCTACACCCCGACAATTGAACTTTACCAATATTTGGGAATCAGTAAAAAAGAAGAATTGCCCGACTATCAAGAATTGATATTGTCTCTTAACGCACTTACCGAAAAGAAAGCTGAAAGTCCCGATTACCCCCGAGGGAATGAGTCGGCAATAGAATAGTATGCGCTACAAAAATACCCTGATTAGCGTCATTGTTTTGCTTATAATCGTAACTCTCATTGAGAGCGCGAGCGATAGGCAAGCGCCGATAAAAAAAGCGCAAAAAGAAAAGGAAGAAATATTTTTTGCTCTCTCTCCGCTTGAGGCCAAGGCGATATATGTCTATGACCTCGGGAGAGATAAAGTGCTGTATGAAAAAAACGCCGACCTTGCTCTGCCTCTTGCTTCGCTTGCCAAGCTTATGACGGCTTTTGTCGCCCTAAAAGAAGCTCCCAAGGGAACACTGATTACCATTGATGGCGAATCACTCGCTAAAGAAGGCGATACCGGACTTATCTTGGGTGAAAAATGGACTCTCAAAAAACTTGTTGAGTTTACGCTTACCACGTCTTCCAATGACGGCGCGGCGGCAATTGCCCTGGCCTTTAATTCAAAAAGAGAAAATACAAACGCCAAAAGCAAAACATTTGTCGAGAGAATGAACGAAGAGGCTCTAAAGCTGGGGCTATCGCATACTCGCTTTTTAAATGAAACCGGACTTGATGAAGCGCAAAGTAAAGTGGGAGCATACGGTTCAGCCCGGGATATAAGCGCGCTTTTAGGCGAATTTCTTAAACAATATCCGGAGATACTGGAAGCCACTACTTACGCTATTCAAAGCATTTATTCCGAAAATAAAATCCATAACATAGAAAACACCAATAAAGAAACAAGTAAAATCCCGGGTCTTATGGCCTCAAAAACGGGATTCACCGATATCGCCGGAGGTAACCTGATTATTGCATTTGACGCCGGGCTGGGACAACCGATTATAATTACCGTGCTCGGCTCGACGCAAGAAGGGCGATTTTCTGATATGGAAACTCTGGCGGAACGAGCGCGCGAAGCCATTCGCCAAGGAATGTGAGTGGATACGCTTACGAATAGCGCACACGAATGTAAATACAAACAGATGGGCTCGCATGATGGACTTACGGTTTATTTGCTATAGCAAATAAACCGTAAATTAAGAAAATCAGTTGTATAGAGAAAAATGACGGACATCGGATGTCCGTCAGTAGTATTTTGAGAAGCGCCAGATTTTTCGTATACTACGGCTATGATTATAGATGTCGTAAAAGTTTTCGCCCCGGCGGTGTTTTCATTTTTTATCGGGATTGCCATTACGCCCCTGCTTACTCACTATCTCTATAAGTACAAGCTCTGGAAGAAAAAAGCTCGCACCCTAGGATTGGGCGGGGGAGGAACGCCCATATTCCATCAACTTCATAAAGAAAAAGAAACAGGAACGCCGCGAATGGGCGGGATTATTATCTGGGTAAGCGTGATTATAACATCACTTCTTGCGTTTCTTCTTTCAGTATTTTTTCCTGACCCTTTGACGGAGAAATTAAATTTCATAAGCCGTGGGCAGACTTGGCTTCCCTTATTTACCCTAATAATTGGCTCTCTTATCGGGCTTGTTGATGATTTTCTGGTTATATACGGGCGTGGCGGATATATTGCCGGAGGAATGCCTCTTAAACTTAGAATAGGATTAGTACTCTTGATTGGTTTTATCGGCGCGCTCTGGTTTTTCTATAAACTGGGCGTCTCAACCGTTGATATCCCGTTTCTAGGAGATTTTGATATTGGACTTCTTTTTATACCGTTTTTCATGATTGTGATGCTGGCCATCTTTTCCGGCGGAGTCATTGATGGTATCGACGGCCTCTCCGGCGGCATAATGGCCACAATTTTTTCCGCTTACGCCGGTATCGCATTTTTTCAAAACCAAATAGATTTGGCGGCATTCTCTCTGGTAGTAGTCGGCGCGATTTTAGCCTTCCTTTGGTTTAATATTCCGCCAGCGCGGTTTTATATGTCTGAAACTGGAATGCTCGGGCTGACCACAACGCTTTCAATCGTAGCATTTCTTACCGACTCGGTTATGGTCCTGCCGATTATAGCTTTCCCGCTTTTTGTCGCCTCGGGTTCGGTGATTATTCAGACACTCTCCAAAAAATTAAGGGGCGGTAAAAAAGTATTCTTGGTCGCGCCAGTGCATCACCACTTCGAGGCGCTCGGCTGGCCGTCGTACAAGGTCACTATGCGCTTCTGGGTAATTTCAGTGATTACCGCGCTCACCGGCATGATAATTGCGCTTATAAGTTAGACTCTAACGGGGTGGAACACCATCGTATTGATAAAGTATTTTTAGGCACTACCATTCTACTTGTGGTTATGGGGATTTTTGTATTCAGCTCCGCTTCGCTCGGCATTCTGGCAAAAAGCGAGGCTAAATTTTACAGCATAATTTTTAATCAGATTGTCCTCGGACTCACATTGGGAATTTTTTCTCTAGTGTTCTTTTCAAAATTTAATTATAGGTTTTTCAGAAAATATTCTTTTATTATTTTTGTCTTTGCGGTAATAATTACCGCGCTAGTATTCGTTTCCGGATTGGGCTTTGAACATAACGGGGCGCGCCGATGGATAGAAGTCGGTTCTTTTTCTTTCCAACCTTCGGAATTTTTAAAAATCGGCTTTGTAATTTATTTTGCCGCGCTTCTGGCGCTGGCAAAAGAAAAAGTAAGGACATTCCGTTACGGTGTTCTGCCCTTTCTTGTGCTTATCGGCGTATGCGGAGTTCTTCTTATCAAACAGCCCGACACTGGAACATTCATGGTTATTTTCGCCGCCGGGCTAGCCATGCTTTTGGTAAGCGGTACAAAACTCCGTAATATCGCAGTCCTTGGGCTCATGTCAATTGTCGGGATAGCGCTTTTGTCTCTCGTCAAACCGTACCTAAAAGCGCGAATTATGACATATTTTGACCCGGGAGCCGACCCCTTGGGTGCTTCCTATCAGATTCAGCAATCGCTTATTGCCATCGGGTCAGGAGAAATTTTCGGCAGAGGATTCGGTCAAAGCATTCAAAAATTTAACTTTCTGCCCGAGCCGGTAGGGGATTCAATTTTCGCGGTGATGTCGGAAGAATTCGGCTTCATCGGCGCCCTAACTCTTCTCTCGCTCTTTCTTATTTTTGCTTTCCGCGGCCTCAAAATTGCAAGTATGGCCAGTGATCAATTTGGTAGACTTCTCGCAACCGGCCTTGTTATACTGATAGTGTTTCAATCTTTAATAAATATAGGGTCAATGATTGGCATACTGCCGCTTGTGGGCGTACCAATCGCTTTTGTCAGCCACGGAGGCACCGCATTATTATTTGCTCTTACCGAGGTTGGAATTATTCTTAACATTTCAAAAAATAAATTAAATTAAGGAGCATGGCGACTGTAATTTATTTACCCAGCACTCAGTGTGAAAAAAATAAATTTAAACAAAACAATGGAAATAGTTAATTACCCAAGTGAACGTGGTTTTAATTCACTGAGTGCTGAGTCATTATTTTCAAGAACTCGCTTCGCTCGTTAAGAAAATATATGAAAATACTATTTGGCGGTGGCGGCACGGGTGGGCATTTTTACCCGATTATTGCAATAGTGCAGGCATTAAACGAAATAATAGATAAGGGGAAAATAATAGACGCAAAAATTTATTACCTGTCCACGACACCTTACAATAAAAGAATATTATTTGAGAACGGCATCACCTACAGAGAAATACCAGCCGGAAAATTGAGGCGCTATTTTTCCATTCTAAACTTTTTTGATGTATTTAAAACTATTATCGGTACCTTGAAGTCGCTGTGGGTGGTTTATTCAATTTATCCGGATGTGGTATTCGGCAAGGGCGGCTATGCCAGTTTCCCGACGCTTTTGGCTGCGCGAATTTTAAAAATTCCAGTTTTTATTCACGAGTCTGATTCAGTCCCGGGAAAAACAAACATATGGGCGTCAAGATTTGCGAAACGGATTGCTATTTCCTACGAGGAAGCAAGCGCCTATTTTCCGGAAGAAAAAACCGCCTATACCGGCCAGCCGATAAGAGAAGATATATTAAAACCGCTTCATGAAGGCGCGCATGAATTCTTGAAACTTAATCCGGCAGTACCGACTATTCTAATCCTTGGCGGATCGCAAGGGGCGGAACTTATCAACGATACTATTCTTCGCGCTCTTCCGGAACTGCTACCTAAGTATCAAATCATACACCAAGTAGGAAATACTAATCTCGACACCGTGGAAAAACTGGCTAGCGTAATCATTAAAGATTCTCCTTACAAAGACCGCTATCGCGCTTTCGGATATCTAAATGACTTTAGCTTGCGTATGTCCTCCGGAATTTCACGGCTTGTAATTTCGCGCGCCGGGTCAACTATTTTTGAAATCGCGGCCTGGGGGTTGCCGTCAATAGTAATTCCAATAACCGATTCAAACGGCGACCACCAGCGCAAAAATGCCTTCAATTACGCGCGATCTGGCGGTTGCACAGTCGTTGAAGAAAACAACCTGTCGCCACATGTGCTAATCTCGGAAATAAAAAAAATAATGGAAACGCAGGCCCTGGAAGACAAAATGGGAAAGGGTGCTAAAAATTTTTATCATCCCGACGCAGCACGCACAATCGCAAAAGGAATAATTTCGATTGCCTTGGAGCACGAGTCCCGTTAGAGTCTTTTTTTTTAATTTTAAAATGACGAAAGGATAATATCGCGTATTATTATGAACAATACTGTAAGTAAAGACTCTAGTGGGATGAAAACTAATCCTCAAAATCCAGTTGTGAGGATTGCCCCGTCGCCAACGGGATATCTGCATATTGGGACGGCCCGAGCAGCTTTGTTTAATTTCCTTTTTGCCAGACACAACGGCGGTAAATTCATACTGCGCATAGAAGACACTGATAAGGAACGCGGTAAAAAAGAATACGAGGAAAACATCATCAACGCCTTGTCCTGGCTAGGGCTTAAATGGGACGAGTTTTATCGCCAATCCGAACGCACTGAAATTTATAAAAAATATCTTAAAAAATTAGTCGATGAAGGAAAAGCCTATATATCAAAAGAAACTCCCAAAAAAGCAGGGGATAGGTCGGAAGTAATACGTTTTAAAAACCCAAATAAAAAAATAAAATTTCAAGATATTGTGAGAGGGGATATTGAATTTGATACGACCGAACTCGGTGATTTTGTAATTGCAAAATCCCTTGAAGAACCACTCTATCATTTGGCCGTTGTTGCGGATGATTTCGAAATGGGCGTAACCCACGTAATACGCGGCGAGGACCACATTTCAAACACCCCTAGGCAAATCCTCATACTCGAAGGAATAGGCGCTCCTAGGCCAAAATACGCCCATATTCCGCTCGTATTGGCCCCTGACAGGTCAAAGCTCTCGAAGCGACATGGTGCGGTAGCTGTGTCAGAATATCGTTATCAAGGAGAAGCGGTTGTAAACTACCTGGCACTTCTCGGCTGGAATCCCGGAATAGAGCAAGAAATATTTTCATTAGATGAACTTGTGAATTTATTTGACCTTAATAAAATACAGAAGGGGGGAGCGATTTTTGATATAGAAAAACTTAAATGGATAAATCGAGAATATCTAAAACGAAAAACATCTCTAATTGAAGAAGAAATAAAAAAGAGCATGCCTAATATAAAAAAAGAAATGGTTGAAAAGCTTGTGCCGCTTGTAGTAGGACGCGTTTCCGTTTTGCACGAAATTGGGCCACTGCTTGTCGGCGGAGAGCTTGATTTTTTTACAACTCCTGAATGCGAAAAAGAAAAATTAATATGGAAAGGAAGCAATGATGTAAACACCAAGCAGCATCTTGAAAAAATTTTGGAAATTTTGGAAAATTCGCCTGAAAAATCTTTTGAAAAGCCCGAGAATATCAAAGCCATGATTTGGGAATATGCCGAAAGAGAGGGGAGAGGCAATGTTCTCTGGCCCATGCGCTATGCGCTTACCGGTAAAGATAAAAGTCCAGACCCATTTACCGCGGCATCTATTTTAGGCAAAGAAGAAACATTGCGTCGATTAAAAGCAGCTCTCGAAAAATTACATGAATAGGGGATTAAATATTGCATTTTTTTTATTCTTCTTTCTGCTTACTATTATATTATTGCCCAAAAATTTTTCTTACGCTGAAGCTGAAATAGCCGCCACAACCGAGGCAACTGAAGGTGAAAGTGTTGCCGAAGTTTCAGTATCAAATCCAGAAATAGATAAATTGAGAGATCAAATATCCAATAAAAACAGCGAACTTGAAAAAATCGAAGCGGAAATTGCAGGATATCAAAAACAAATCGATGAAACTGGAAAAGAAGCCGGTAGTCTAAAAAAATTACTAGAGGGACTAAAAATTAATCGGAGTAAGCTTTTAGCAGAAATTAAAGCAACAGAAAATAAAATTTCCACGGCCACAATCAATATTAGAAAACTCGACCTTCAAATACAAGACAAGGACGAAAGAATCAAAAAAGTTTTAGACGCTTTTGTGTCGGGTCTGCGCACTATTGATTTGCTTGAGTCTCAAACATTTATTGAGCTTATACTCTCTGATAAAAAAATTTATGATATTTGGGAAAACATAGACACTATACAAAAAGTCGGGCAAGCGCTAAGAAATCGTACAAACGAAATAAAGAGCTTAAAACAAGGTCTGGAGGGAGATAAGAGCAAAAAAGAGACGGAAAAGAAAAAACTGCTAGGGTTTAAGGCGGGATTGGCAGACCAGAAAAAAATCGTTGAAAACAATACCAGCCAAAAAAATAAGTTATTAAAAGAGACGAAAAATAAAGAATCGGAATACAAAAAGATACTTGAAGACCGTCTTGCCAAAAAAGAACAACTAGAGGCAGAAATATTTGATTTTGAAAGCAAGTTGCAGGTGGAAATCGACCCAACAAGTTTGCCCAAGGTGGGCAAGGGAATACTTTCTTGGCCGCTTGAGGCGATAAAAATTACGCAATATTTCGGTAATACTCCTTTTGCCAGCAAAAACCCGCAAGTATATAATAGGAAAGGACACAATGGCATTGATTTGAGGGCAAGTGTTGGCACGAAAGTTTTGGCATCTTTGAGCGGGCGAGTGGTTGACACAGGGAATACTGATACTGCATGCTACGGTGTTTCGTATGGTAAATGGGTACTTATAGAACACAACAACGGTCTTACCACGCTTTACGCACACCTTGATCTCATTAAAGTCATCAAAGACCAGGCAGTAGAGAAAGGCCAGGTTATCGGCTACAGCGGTAATACCGGCTATAGTACCGGTCCGCATCTTCATTTCGCAGTATTCGCATCAAAGGCGGTACATGTGTCCGGGCTGACGGAATACAGAAGCAGGACTTGTGGTACATATTTGAAACTCCCAGTTTCGCCGATAAACGGCTATTTGAATCCACTTTCGTATCTGTAAAAACTATGAAAAATTATCAAAAAGGATTTATCGGACGCCTAATACTCATACTTGTAGTGATTTTCTTTATATTAAGTTATTTCAATATCGATATTAAGTCCATAATAGAATCTCCCTCTACGCAGAAAAATTGGACTTATGTGTCAGGAATAGGCAAGGCAGTTTGGAATGGATACTTAGAGAAGCCAACGCAATATCTTTGGAATAATGTTCTTGCAAGCTTCTTTAAAGAAGCGTTTGTACAAAACTTAACAAACCTAAAAGCGATAAAGGAGGGAAGAGTAAGTGATATAAAAATTATTCCGCAGGGATTTATTCCGCAAATAGGGGCGCAAAATTAAGTTTTTTACAAGTCTCATAATATAGGCCCTTGAGCGCGGCTACTGCTAGTGTGCCGAAGCTAATGGCGCAAAAGATATATTGTGCGACATTATAGTACTTTACAAGGCAGGGGTTTTATGACCCTCCCCTAATAAGGCCTGCCGGCGTATAAATTAATCTTTTGATACTATTTTTTCCGTTCGTACAAACCAATTAATTCTGCGCTAGAAATAATATGCTTGTTCATCGCGCTAAGAAGAGTTTCTTTGTTTGTCGTAGTGGGCAAATCAAGCAAAGTATCCAAGGCATAGAGTTTGAAGAAATAGCGGTGTTCCCTATCCGGTGGACAAGGACCGGTGTATCCGCCCTGCCCCCGGCTGTTTGCGCCAGCTGTGCCCTTGGGCTCTTTTCCCTCTTCAATCGTCGTTAAATCAGGCGGAATATTAAAAACTACCCAGTGGACGAACATCCCATCAGGGCGGAGAGTCTTAGGCACATCGGGATCGTCCATTATGAGAGCTAGACTTTTGGTGCCAGGCGGCACTCCCTCCCAAGAAAGCGGCGGATTGATGTTTCTGCCGTCGCAAGTATAAACACTCGGAATGCTTTCTTTTTCTTTAAAAACCGAACTCGTTATTTTCATATTTGAATCTTTTATGCTTGCATCCTGAACGGGAGCGGGGGTTCGGGGCCGGATGTAAAAATACGCCCCAACAAAAACCAGAACCGCCATAAGCGTTAGTAAATATTTCATCTCCTCCTTTCTTTTACTTGTTCAAGCTAAAGGCGCTATAGGCCAAAAAGCCCGCCACCAGGACCGCCAAATAGCTAAGCCAGATCGGCACGTCCCACCCCCCTATCGCCGCATCCCACGAAAGAACGACTCGCAAAAGATGGAGAACCGCGACCGCCGAGAAAACTACTCCGGCGGCTAAATTAAAAGTTCTCTGTTCCATGTTTAAATTATATGGCGGACATGCGATATCAGTCAATGGCCAAGATTTACGGCGCGGGGCAATTTGCCGCTATCGTATACCCCGCTTGTTCGGCTTCTTTAGACGAAGCAAAAGTTACTTTATTCTGCGGGCTGATTCGCGAAAGGCCGCCGCACCATGGGAAATAGTATTTAGTGCCGTTTTTTGAGGCAACGACACTGTTTAGATTCGATACCGCCGGACTTTCATTTTTTGCCACTGGAGTATCGCTTCCACTTGCCGCCGCCTCCCCTGCCTGCGCCGGCATTGTAATTTTTACCTCCGGCCTTTTTTCTTCTATAAGCGAAAGCCGACCTAGCCCGAAAGAAATAAAAGCGACAAGAATAATGAGAATGGTTAAATAGACCGACGGCTCTTCAGCCTTTAACGTTAAATCCTTGATTTTTTCTCTAATATGGTTTAGAATCACCTTTGTTGTTTTCGTTATTGTATCGCAACTAAAAACTAAAAACTATAGACTAACTTTTATGGCAACACGCAAAGCCGCCGGGTCGGCAAAAAACCTCACTGATTCAAATCCAAAATATCTGGGCATAAAGCTTTACGACGGCGAGAGAGCTTTATCTGGCTCTATTATTGTCCGCCAACGGGGTACCAAGATTATCGCCGGCAAGAATGTTCGCCTTGGCAAAGACCACACCCTCTACTCCATCAAAGAAGGCAATGTAAAATTTACCTCGCGAAGAAAAACTAGATTCAACGGCCAATCTGTTATAAAGAAAATTGTAAGCGTAATTTAAGCAAAAACCCCCACTTGGCGGTGAAACCGCCAAGTGGGGGTTTTGTTACTCTGCCTCAACTACGAGAGTAACTGTCGCTTTCATTTCTCCCGCATTTATCTCTATTTTAAATGTGCCTGTTTCTTTAATCGGTTTTTCTAACTTTATGAAATCAAGCGGTACTTCGGCGTGAAGATTTTCTTTCATCAGCTTTTGAATTTCTTCCCTGTGAATACCGGCGAACAAGTGCCCCTGGTCGTTTGCTTTCTCCGTTATGGAAATCTTCTGTCCGTCTAAACTTTCAACATTTTTTCTAAGCAGTTCTTCTTGAATTTTTCTTTCTGCCTCCGCTTGGACAGTCAAATCCTTAACGCGCACTAATGCTTTTTCAGTCGCCGGTTCCCCTAGCCCTTTCGGCAAAATAAAATTCCTGGCATATCCCGGAGAAACTTCTTTCACTTCATATCTTTTGCCCAGCCCTGTTACATCTTTAAGTAAAATTATTTTCATGTCATTAAAAATTCGCTTAAGTTTTTTATAATAAATTCCTTTTATTTCAATTTCGGCTCAATTCTATATCATTCTCTCATTCTCACGAATGAGAGAATGATATACGCTTTGTTATCTGTTACTTGTTCAATATTTCTATTGCCTTTTCCATCTGTTTGTCTTTCCCTTTGGTAATATCATCTTTTGTAGGAACAACTTCAATATCCGGTTTTAACCCGCCCTCGGAGATAGAAACGCCGTTGGGCGTAAGCCAGCGGGCGATGGTCACCTTAAGCGATGTCTCGGGAGTAATTTTCACCAGCTCCTGCACTGACCCCTTGCCGAATGTCTTCTCCCCCACTAATTTGGCTATGCCATGCTCGGAGAGCGCGCCGGCTAAAATTTCTGATGCCGAAGCCGAACCGGCGTTGACCAAAATAACAAATTTCAGTTTGTCGCTAAAGATATTATAGCCCTTGCTTCTGAAAATCTGCTTATCACCGTCATCTTTGCTTTCTTCTTTCACTACGACTTTCCCTCCCGGCAAAAACCAGCTTGCCATATCCACCGCCGCTTCTAAATATCCGCCCGGATTGTTGCGCAAGTCAAGAATCAATTTGTCACCCTGGGAGTTAATAAACTCTTCTAGGGCGTTCCTGAAAAGCTGGGGCGAGTTAGCCGAAAAACTATAGAGTCGTATCACAAAAATTCCGTCAGGCCTTTTTTCCGTATCAATTGTCGGAATATTTATCACATCGCGGACAATCTTGAATTCCAGCGGTTCTTTTTCTCCTTCGCGGAATACTGATATTACAACAGTCGTACCTTTAGGTCCGCGAATAAGCGACACGGCTTTTTCCACAGTCATTTCCGTGGCTGGCGCGCCGTCAATTTTCAAAATTTTATCCCCTGCCTTGATTCCGGCATTGAAAGCGGGCGTGCCCTTGAGCGGAGAAATAACCGTAATTACCCGGTCGCGAATGCCTATTTCCATTCCCACACCCTGAAACTCTCCGTTTATGCTTGCCTCAAAATTCTTTGACTCTTGCGGCGGGAAAAAAACGGTATAGGGATCACCGAAGGACTCTGCCAGTCCTGAAATAGCCCCCCAAACTCTTTGTTGGTCAGTAGTGGTTGATTTAAAAGAGACATATTTTTCATTCAAGATATTCCAGGTCTTCCAAAACGGCTCAAAATCTGTCCCTGGAGCTGCTACTACAGTCGATTCTTTATTGAAAAGCGCCACGGCTTTCTCAATCTCCGAATAATGCCGTTCGCCCACCAATACGCCGGCGCTGAAAGAAATGGCAATTATGAGAATTGAGAGGGCGACAGGTATAGCGAACTTTTTAAAATACTGCACAAACATCAAAGGATTATCGCAAAATTTCATGCTATGGTCAATCTTTCAGTAGTCCCCGTTGTATGTGTTGTATGTTGTCGATTGTGGGTTGTTGGTTATTAAACTAGTTTGCCCCCGAGCTAGTTTTTCTGTAAACTATAAACTAACTCCAGCCATAGGCTGGTCCGCCTCAGGCGGAAATAACTTGTCCTATGCTTACCACATACAAACACAAAAAACTTACTTGGGTTGACTTGGAAAACCCGACGAACGAAGAAGTAACTCGTCTAATGAAGGAGTACAAAATACATTCGCTTGTCGCCGCCGAACTCCTCTCCCCCACTGTCCGACCGAAAGTTGACCTTTACAGTAATTTTATATATCTAATTCTCCACTTCCCCACCATAAGCCACAGCCACAAGGGCGAAACGGAGCAGGAAATTGATTTTATTATCGGAAAGGAATTTCTCATCACTGTGCACTACGATACGGTGGACCCGCTTCGGGAGTTTTCAAAAATGTTTGAGGTAAATTCAATTTTGGATAAATCAAATATGGGGGAGCACGCGGGATATTTATTTTTCCACATTATGCGGGAAATGTACAAAAATTTAAGCGACGAACTCGGAGACATCACCGGGCTCTTGAAAAACATAGAGGAAAAAATATTCAAGGGCAGGGAAGGCGAAATGGTAAAAGAAATTTCCAGCACCAATAAATTGCTTCTTGATTTCAGAGAATCAATCCGCTTTCACAAAGAGGTGCTTGAATCATTTGAAGTCGCGGGAAAAAGCTTTTTTGAAGATAAATTTCATTACTATCTACGGGCGCTCATTGGCGAATACTATAAAGTGTTTAATCTGCTTGAAAACCAAAAAGAAATGCTCGTTGATTTACGAGAAACTAATGATTCTCTCCTCTCTACTAAAACAAATGAGACGATGAAAGTTCTCACCATTATGGCATTTATCGTCCTGCCTATGTCGTTCATTGTGCAAATTTTCGGCATCAGTTCCGCCTATTTACCATTCGTTAACTCGCCTCTCGGCTTATGGAAAATCATCGCAATCATCTCCGTCGTGGGCATTTTAGTCTTCGCTTCTTTTAAATACAAGAAATGGCTCTAAAGATATACAACACCCTCTCGCAAAAAGAAGAACTCTTTACCCCCCAGAAAGACCACAGCGTAACACTCTACAGTTGCGGGCCAACGGTCTACGGCTATGTGCATATCGGCAACCTGCGCGCGCAAACTTTCTCTGACACCCTAAGGCGCGTACTTTCCTATTTGGGTTATGAAGTCACGCAAGTGGTCAATATCACCGATGTAGATGATAAAACGATTAAGGGAAGCCAGGCTGAACATATAGCACTTCTAGAATTTACAAAAAAATACGAAGGGCTGTTTTTTCGTGATACAGAGCGGATGAACATACTCCATCCCCATATCACTCCGCGCGCCACTGAATACATCGCGGAAATGATAGTTCTAATAGAAAAACTTCTTGAAAAGGGGTTTGCTTATAGAGCAGATGATGGAATTTATTTCAGCATTGCTAAATCAAACGAGTATGGAAAATTAGCGCGCCTTGAAAAAAGAAAAGAAAACCAAGCCCGTATCATAAATGATGAATATGATAAAGAAAGCGCGAATGATTTCGCGCTCTGGAAATTTTATCGCGAAGAAGACGGTAATGTTTTTTGGGAGTCGCCGTTTGAGAAAGGGCGTCCCGGCTGGCACATAGAGTGCTCCGCCATGTCTATGAAAAATTTAGGCGAGACAATTGACATTCACACGGGAGGCATGGATCTCATCTTCCCGCATCACACCAATGAGATCGCGCAATCTGAAGGAATTACGGGGAAAAAATTCGTTAGCTACTGGATGCACTCGGGCTATATGAACATGGAAAATGAAAAAATGGCCAAGTCGCTCGGCAACATTATAACATTAGACAAAGTTATAGAAAAAGGATTCTTCCCCCTATCCTACCGTTATTTTCTTTTAGGGATACATTATCGTAAACCCACAAATTTTAATTGGGAAGCCCTAGGGGGAGCGCAAAACGCCCTTGAAAAATTATATGCCCGATTTTTGGAACTTGGAAATATTAATGGAACGGTAAATAAGGAACTTAAAGAAAAATTTATTAAAGCTCTTGAGGACGACTTAAATACACCGATTGCACTGTCTATGGTTTGGGAAGTTTTAGACAGTAATCTTTCTAATGAAGATAAAAAAACAACATTACTTGATTTTGATAAAGTTTTAGGTCTTGGCCTTGAAAAAATAACCCTAGCTCTGATTCCGGAAGAAGTTAAGAAGCTTGCTGAAAAGCGAGAACAAGCAAGAATCCAAAAAAAATGGGCGGAAGCGGACGAAATCAGGCAGAAAATCGAAACCCTTGGGTATATACTGGAAGACACTGAAAAAGGCCCTAAAATACGCCCCAAAACATAATAGTACCTATTCACACCTTCCTCACAGTTTGTTCTAAAATCCTAAATTTTTGGATTTTCTCGTTGTGTTACAATCCTCTTAACTACTTGTCCTGTTAGAAGTTTAAAATTAAGTTTAAAATACCACAAGTAAAGCCGTCTGCCTGTGCGTGTACGCACGCAGACAGGTAAGGCGCTACGCAAACAAAAATGTACTACAAAATTATGATTAATATGAACTTCTAATAGGATGGCAACTAAAAGAGCATCTGCGAACTTACGTATTCCACCTCAAAATATTGATTCCGAGAGGGCTCTTTTGGGCGCTGTGATGCTTCGCCCCGAGGCGATGCACGATGTAATAGACAAAATTGAAGAAGATTCTTTTTATGTTGAAAAGCACAGAATTATCTGGAGAATAATGCTTGAACTTCATAACAAGCACGAGCCGATTGATCTTCTTTCACTTTCTTCCCGCCTCAAGGAAAGAAAACTTCTTGAAGCCATAGGGGGCAATTCGTATATTACCGAACTTGTTAATGTAGTCCCCTCTTCTTCCAATGTCGCCCATTATGCCGATATTGTTCATAATAAGTACATGCTTCGCAGATTGATTGAGGCAGCCGACAATATCTCCGAGATGGGATTCCAAGAAGAACACGACCTTGAAAATCTTCTGAACGAAGCGGAAAAAAAGATTTTCAACATCACTTCTTCTCCCCGCGGACACCGTTTCGTCAATATTAAAGAAGTATTGGGAGAAGTCTGGGAAAGAATTGATAATCTGCACAAAAAGGACGGCGGTTTGCGCGGAATACCCACCGGTTTTCCCGAGCTCGATTCCCGACTCTCCGGTTTTCAAAAATCAGACCTTATAATTTTGGCGGCGCGCCCGTCAATGGGCAAAACCGCGCTGGCATTAGATATTGCCAGAAAAACCGCGCTCAATCACAATGTCCCCGTCGGAATATTCTCGCTTGAAATGAGCTCCCAACAATTAGCCGACAGAATGGTCGCCGCCGAGGCCCGCGTCGACGCTTGGAAATTGCGTACTGGCGGATTAAAACTTGAAGAAGACTTCAACAGAATAGGCGAGGCCTTAAGCGGACTCTCCAAGGCGCCGCTTTTTATTGATGACGAACCGAGTAATTCGATTATTAAAATGCGCTCGGTAGCCAGGCGCTTAAAGCGGGAACACAATATTGGACTAATCATTGTCGACTATCTTCAGCTCATGACCCCAACCAAAAATTATGATTCAATGGTTAATCAGGTAACGGAAATATCGCGCTCGCTCAAGGGATTAGCACGCGAGCTTGATATCCCGGTACTGGCGCTCTCCCAGCTCTCCCGCGCAGTCGAGGCGCGCGGTGGCAAGCCGCGCCTATCCGACCTTCGTGATTCAGGCTCCATTGAACAGGACGCTGATGTCGTAATGTTCATCCATCGTGAAGATAAATATAAAGACGATTCTGATAAACCGAATATAGCCGAAATTTTGATTGAAAAACACCGTAATGGCCCTACTGGAAAAGTCGAGCTTTATTTTGACGATAAAAAAGCAACTTTTCTTTCTATAGACAAGACCGGTATGAAGGATTTCGCCGATGACGAAACATTCTAGGTATGGACTCAACGAAAAAATTAACCGAGTATTTTACTAAATTTCCCGGTATAGGGCAAAGACAAGCCCGTCGTTTTGTTTATTTTCTGCTTTCCCAAAAAGAAGAATTTGTTACGGGTTTTATAGCATCACTCAAAGCTCTCAAGGAGTCGGCCAAGCAATGCGTATCATGTTTTCGTTTCTTTGGAGGAAACTCTCCCCTGTGCGATATATGCGGAAGTAAGACAACTGACACCTCAACCTTAATGGTTGTAGAAAAAGATATTGATTTTGAAAATATTAAAAAAAGCGGAATCTATCACGGCCGTTATTTTATTCTGGGTGGCCTTTTACCGGTTCTAGAAAAGAATCCGACTGATAAAATTAGGATTCGCGAACTAGTGAAGGAAGTAGGCGAGCAGATTTCTTCTTCGGGACTAAAGGAAGTTATTATAGCCCTTTCGGCAAATCTTGAAGGCGATAACACTTATCAATACATTAAAAAAACCATGGAGCCGCTAAAGGGAAAGCATAAATTGAAAATTTCTTCATTGGGGCGCGGCCTCTCCACCGGCCTTGAACTTGAATATTCGGATAGCGAAACACTCGGGAATGCTCTAAAGAACAGAATCTAATTAAAAAACCGTCCTTGAGTTTCTCGGGGCGGTCTTTTTTTATCTTTTATTTTTGAATTTTTAATTTATTCCAGTAATCTCCACCGTCATAAACGGCTGGCGATGACCACGTACTTTCTTGTATCGGCTTTTGGCTTTGTATTTCATCACGCTGACTTTTTTTCCTCTTCCATCTTCTTTCAATACCGCCTCAACTGATTTGCCGGCAAGATAAGGCATCCCGACTTCTGTATCTTTGCCGTTGTCGGAAAGTAGCACTTTGTCAAAGGTAACTGTGTCGCCCACCTTAAGTCCGCCCTTTATTTTCTCTATTTTTATTTTATCGCCTTTCCCTACCGCGTATTGCTTGCCACCGGTTTCAATTATCACAAAATTCACCCCATTAGAAACTTGGGAGATAGATTTTTTAGTTTTAATTGGATTATCCATAATTTAAAT
>JBBTVL010000027.1:21993-28109 GCA_038063255.1 Patescibacteria group bacterium
AATAATCTCGTCAGTACAACACTATAATCGTGAAGTTCTAACGGGGCAAGTAATTTTCCTAGTCTATATAAAAACTGATAAATTGCAAGTTGATTGTATAAATTCAGATACAGCGATTTGACAACCCCGGCCTATTTTGTATAGTCATGACAGACGACCAATTCTGGACGAGCTGGTTCGTCTCCCGCTTCTCCTCCCTGAGCGGGGTGCCCCAAGGCAATTCTGCCTGACGGCACTTTCGCCCGACCGATGTACCCCCTACTGGTCGGGCTTTTTTTATTCTTCAGAAGCCACACGTGGCCGTTCTAGTGTCGGAGTTTCTATTTCAGGGGATTTACCGGTAATTTTTAAAATATCTTTATCAACTCTTCCTAGTTCTTTATAACCAGCATTCCAGTGATTAACTGTCGTTGAAAGTGAGTTCCCAAGTTTTTTATAATAATCTTCATACGCCTTTAGATGTCGTCCGAGTGCTTCAACGTTCTTAGCTATATCCTTTGCCTGTTCCTCTATTTTGAAAGCCTTAAAACCATAAAGGACAGATTGAAGGTAAGCAGCAAATGTTGTAGGAGATACAATAGTAACTTTTTTGTCATTTTGGGCGTATTCAACTAAATTACGTGTATTAACGCCCCCGATGGAATCATTAAGAAGATCATAGTAAATTCCCTCTGCTGGAATATACATAAAAGCAAACGGAAGGGTACCATCTTTGGGACGCACATACTTACTAGTTTCGTCTATCCGTTTTTTGAGATCTTTTTTAAATTCTTCTTCAAACTCAAGTCTTCGATTATCGTCTTTCTCGTTTTGAAGTCGCGTATAATTTTCAAAAGGAAATTTTGCGTCAATAGGAATAATGCCCTCTTTTGTTTTAATTATGGCGTCTACTGTATCTCCACCTGGAAATTCATATTGCATTTCATAGGCACCCGGAGGAAGAATATTACTTAAAACAAGCTCCAGTGAGGCTTCTCCTAAATTTCCCCGCTGTTTCTGATTTTTTAGGACTTTTTCTAAATTACTAAGTTGCTCAGCAATTGTAAAAACTTGTTTAGTAGATTCTTGAGTTGCAGATACACCCTTTACTACTTCCAGTAGTTGATCATGTACCTTACTTGTTATGGTATTCATAAGGTTTTGCGATTCCGTGAACTGCCTATGGACATTAGACTGCATTTCTCTATTTGAATCTGAAAGTTTATCATCAAGAGTTTTTGAAAGAGCTTCCAGGCGATTCTGTATAAGAACAAGACCATCTATTGCTGGTTTGTCGTCTTTTTTTCTCAGCAATAAAAATACAATGATAGCGCCGAGCGCGACTCCTATAATGGCGATAATAGCTGTTTGCATATTCTTATTTTACCACAAGCTAAAAAAGGATTTTGTTGCTTTTCTTGCCATCTTTTTTAGGCGTTACGCTTTCCACTGCCCCTCGATAGTTGCAATAATCGCATTCTTTACCCGACGCGGGCGGTGTGTCCAAAAGAAGACAATTTTTTAGATCAATAATAGTTTTTTCAACCCATTCACTTTTCCCGTGGTACGGAATAATTTTTACATTAAATTCAAGTTTTCCATCAAATGCTTCCTTGTCTGTGTCGCCATTACAATACACGAAATATCCTGTATCAGAAACCTTGAATCCATTTTGTCGCAAGAGCCACTGATAAATTTCCATCTGCCGTTTATAGCCGTCCTGCCACGGAGCATCAAGAGTAACTTCACTCTCTTTGCTGGTCGCTTTGTAATCAACAACATGAAGCTCTTGTCGGTCGTTCACCCAAACATCATCAATCGCGCCTGTGATTTTTAGATTAGTGGGCTTGTGCAGATATTGCACACCCACAAAATTTTCGCGCCATTTGTCCAAATCATCGTGCTTAAACGGCTTGGCTAAAATTTTGTACTCTGCCATAAGCGGATGTGGAACACCCTCCGCGCGGTATATATCAAATTCTTTTTTAAGAAGTTTATCAACGGCAACATTAAGCGAAAAAGGAAATCCGGGCGGCCTGCCCACGCCTAAACGCCTATCAGCATAAAAACAAAAAGGGCATTCAAGAAAGAGGTCAATCTTTGAACGGCTTATCGAGAAAGGGTCTTTACCTAGAGGATCAAACAAATTTCGCGTACGATGCGGATTGTAATATTCAGACATGGATATGGATTTAGTCTAGCACAACAGAATAATATTATGTAGAATATACAAAGTACAAAAAAAATGACATTGCAGCAAAAAATACAAGAAGAATTAAAAGATGCCATGCGGGCCAAAGATACTGTTCGGCTCAATGTAATCCGCGGACTTCTTTCGGCCTTCACTAACGAGCTGGTGGCTAAAAAAAGAAGGCCTAATGAAATACTCGCCGACGAAGACGCGCTTTCAGTCATCGGTCGTGCCGTAAAACAGCGCAAAGATGCCATAGAACAGTTTGAGAAAGGCGGGCGCAAGGACTTGGCGGATAATGAAAAAGCCGAGCTCCCCCACCTTGAAAAGTATCTTCCTACCCAAATGACGGAAGCCGAGATTAGACCTCTTGTAGAGGCAAAAATAAAGGAATTAGGGGTACAAGATAAAGCGGGCGCGGGAAAGCTCTTGGGCGCGCTAATGAAAGATTTGAAGGGCAAGGCCGACGGGGCGCTAGTAAAGTCTATTGTTGATAAACTCTTACCGTAATTGATTTTGGGGGTGTTTCGTGGTACTGTATTAAACGGTTCGTTTTAGGTATGAAAGAAACCTATAACTAAAAAAGTTCTTTCAAATTCTTTCATGCTTTGAATCTCCACCCACAACTACTAAAGGGCAAATCATGAACCGCGACAGTTTTCAAGGAATTGCTGTATACCCGGCCCAAAAAGCAACCATGGTTGGCGTCTGGTTGGGACGAAGAGGGGTTTCAAAAAGACAACGACAAGAAATCCTGGAGTTCAACGAGCAAACCATGGGCCACATCGGTGTTCGCCAAAACAGGTCTGGCAGTACCGCAATCCTGTACACCCTTGCTCTGGCCCGAGGGAGAAGTGTAAAAGTGGTCCGCAGGGTGACATTGTCCCTCGCTCATGCCGTTGAGAAAATAACCGGCGCGAGGTGCATCCTTCGCCAGGTTGCAAACCACCGGCAAGTCAGCCGCGCGCTGGCAACCTGAAAGAATTCCACGAACAGGAAGACCCGTTCTGCGTTAGGCGCAAACGGGTCTTTTTCTTTGTTGTCCTGTTATCCACAAGTGCTTGACTAAATCCATTTTTCTGGTATAATGGAACACATAAGCTCTTCAACCAATTTTTTCTAGGAGTTTCGCTTGGACCAAAATCAGCAAACGATTCAGCGTCTTGCCACGCAAACCGCCGAGCTCGCACGCGCACGAGGAGTGAAACCGAACGTAGTCGTTCGGATGGTCTGCCGGGAGTACGGTCTTCCCGAAGATCTTGCAACCGATATTCTTCGCGAATGCGGCAGGCGCGGTGGCAAATCGGCGCACGGGAACAAAAGAATCAAAAAAGAAACGCAAGATGCCATCATCGCCGAGTACAGGCGGTTGCAATTCGAAAAAGAAATGCAGCTTCACCTGGAACAAGCCAACGAGCACATCTGCCCGGTGAACGATTGAGCGAGAACATGACCTGTTCTCGCTTTTTGTTTTATACTCTCTTATATGGAAGAACTCATTAAAGAACTTATCAATCTCGGCTATTTGAAAACTCCGTGCATTATAGAAGCTTTCAGAAAAATAGACCGGGCCGATTTTGTTTTGCCGGAATACAAAAAGCTGGCCTATGTAAACGAGCCACTTCACATTGGCCACGGCCAAACAATTTCCCAGCCGCTTACTGTGGCTTTTATGCTTGAACTTTTACAGCCAAAAGGTGGCGATAAAATCCTCGATATCGGTTCTGGCTCCGGCTGGCAGAGCGCCATGCTTGCGCAAATTGCAGGTGAGAAAGGAAAAGTCATCGCCGTAGAACTGATACCGGAATTGAAAGAGTTCGGCGAAAAAAACGCCGGAAAATACGACTTTAAAAATCTGAAATTCTTGGACGGCAACGCCGAAAGTGGCTTCTTAGAAGAAGCGCCGTTCGACAGAATTATTGCCGCCGCTTCGGGTGAAGAAATTCCGAAGGCCTGGAAAGAGCAATTGGCAATCGGCGGCAGGATGGTGCTTCCGGTCGACAATTCGATTTTTCTCCTCGAAAAGAAAGGCGAAGATGAATTCAAAAAAACAGAATATTCGGGTTTCGCTTTCGTACCGTTCGTCACTTGACCTGATATTATTTCACTAACCTTGTTCCACCATTCGCGCCTGCCCCGTAGTGAGCAATCTCTACTACTGGGGCGAATTAGACCAGATAAAATTTCTGTTTATAAATACTCAAAAATGCTTGAGAGCAGTGATCCCATCGAAGGTAGCAGTTGCTTCTGCTAACTTTTCGCGCCAGCCAGGTATTTCAACATCAAGCTTACCGATGTCTTTCCCCTCTTCTTGATAGACCCTTTCCGTGTCCGCGATTATGGGACTGTGATGAAAATATCCAGACCTCTCTCCTTTAATGTATTTCTGCACAACGTCTTTCATTTTTTCTGTTCTCGTTTTCATTTTTAATTATTATACATTAATTTTTTATTTTTTATTTTCCTATATCCCCCTATTCGCTACAATTAGAGAATAGATTACCTCTTATTTTTCTTATCAGAATCGGCGAGGCGCCATAAATACCATGAGGCGTAAGAGGCATGTTCGCGCCAGGGTTTTGCCAGTTGTTCCATTTTGTCGTGGTCGGGCAAATCTTTGAGACCGTATAAAATTTTAAAACCTTTTTGAATACCCAAATCCCCCGTCGGCAATATGTCTCTACGGTTGAGAGTGAAAATTAAAAACATATGCGCCGTCCAGACGCCAATTCCTTTCACTTGAATTAAATGCTCAATAACTTCAACATTGCTCATTTTCTTGAGACTTTTGTGTTTTATTGTCCCGTCGGTAAATTTTTTAGCTAAATCTTTTATATATTTAACTTTTTGGGACGAGAGTCCAGCAGAACGGAGTTTTGATACAGAAATTTTATTAACATCCGCGGGTTTTGGAAATCTGCCAAACAGAAATATGAATTTTTTCAGAATGCTTGAGGCAGCGAAACCAGAAACTTGCTGATAGATTATTGAACGCACAAGCGCGCGGAAGGAATTTTTTAAACCAACTCTTCCCCATTTCAAATCCGGAATTCCGTGCTTTTTTATGAGTTTGGCGAAACGCTTGTCTTTCTTAAGTACCGAAATAGATTTTTGCATAACAAGGATATTTTAACATGCTAAAAATTCTTTATCCCCCTATTCGCTACAATTAGAGAATGGATAAATTTGTATTATACACAAAAAGAAAACGCTCACTACTTTTTTTGTGTGGGCGTTTTGAGGTTCAAGCGAAAAACGAAAATGCTGATGTAATACAAAAGAGCGGCTGGAATCCCAACCATCCCTGCGGTCCCTATTACGATAAATAACAGGAAGAAGGTGGCGCCTATCATCCAATGGAGCAAGTCCATCGTGTCCCCCTTCTTTACCAGCGATTGAGAGGTTTTTCCATTGGCCGGTGAACAAGATACATAACAAACACGCCGACCACAAGGATGACAAAAACGAAAATTCCCACAATTTTTAAGTACACCATGTCTCCTCCTAGAGAGGGTCGGTTGTCCGTATCCACTTTTTATTGTAAATTAAACCCTGTATCATTTGCAAATAAAAAATTCCTTGTTCCACCATTCCTGCCTCGACGGCAAGGCGGGCGTACGAATAAGACCATGTGAATAGGGCTATATGTTTTGGAGTAGGTGTGGTTTTGAGTTTGTTTTTAGTTTTTTTTATAAACGGGGTAAATTTGATATATTTGGAGAGTTCTGTTTTAGGCTAATCCGCCTTTACCAGACGCCCTAGGGCGTCTGGTAAACCGGGCTAGCCCGAACATTCGTAAACGAATGTTTTAGGGCCTCATCGCCTGCCTGCCGGCAGGCAGGCAGGTCTATCGGCTAGGATCCCAGTAGCAAAGCGAAGCTTGCTACGGGACAGGCACAGCTTCCTTGCCCCGTAGTAAATTTTGTGAAAATATGTTGTGATGGCC
>JBBTVL010000028.1:0-8799 GCA_038063255.1 Patescibacteria group bacterium
TTCGGGCTGTAGTATACCGGCCCGCTTCGCCGGAGCGAAAGCGAGGCGAGTAGTCCGCACTTCGGGATGATAACAGTGTCGGGGTGTATTACAGTGGTCGTATACGCGCTTCGGGAGTGCGAGACCCGAGTTCAATTCTCGGCACCCCGACACTGCTATCATCGGAGTACTGGGAGTACTCCGCGGGAATTTCCATATAACCGAATACAATATAATTGGTTCGCTCGCTCGAAATGTAAAAGTGAAAAATACTTTTCCATTTCTCGCTCACTGCCAATTATAAGAAATTTGTGGAATAGGGATTATTTATCATTCCAACATTCTCAAGAATGTCGGAATGATAAATAGTGGAATCGACTTGAGAAATGTAAAGTTGTCTACAAAGATTTCTCAAAAAAATCCTTTAAGCGCTGCTCAAATTCTATAGGCAGTTCACCGTGTCCGCCTTTTTCAAGAAAGTAAAATTCGGCTTTCGGGTTGCGGTCAAGCGATTTTTTCAGCCGTAGGGCGTGCCCAAATGAAATCTGTTCGTCTTCCTTGCTGTGGATGAGTAAAACGGGAACAGAAATATTTGTTGCCGCGTTTAAGGGCGATAATTTAACGATATCTTCTCTGAAAAGTATTTTTCCCCAGAGAAGCATCAGTTCAACAAAAGGATATTTGAGGATAGGAAGTCGGGAATAATTTTCGAGGCCGAGTGTTCTTAAGTCGGAAAAGGCCGCGTAAGTAGCAAGCGCCTTTATTCGCGAGTCGTCTGCGGCCGAAAGTAAGGCAGCCGCACCGCCCAAGGAAAAACCAAAGACTCCCACTCTGTCAAATTTTTTTGATTCAAGGAAATCAAGGGCCGCCTCTACGTCAAATCGCTCCTTAAGGCCGAGGGTGGTGAAGCTGCCTTGGCTTTTCCCGAAGTAGCGCAGGTCGAGGAGAAGAAGCGAAAAATCGGGGTAGAGCGAAGAAGCGGTAAAAAGCATATCTCCCTTATCTGCCGGATAACCATGGAGAAGAATTAAGGCACGTTTAGTTTCCGGTGAGGGTACAAACCAAGCTGAAAGTTTAAGGCCGTCTTTGGTTGTGATGGCCACCTCGCGAGCCGGCAGATTAAACTGATTAGGTGTTTGATTTATGGCAACCTTGGGCGGGCTGATGGTAATCCAAAAACTCCACAAAGAAATAGCCACAAAACCAAAAATAAAAATTAAAATATACATGAGCCACTTTTTCATTTTTGTCTTTTAATTATATAACTGGGTACAATATATTACTTAAATATAAATGGTTCACTCTGTCGAAATGTAAGCGAGCTTTCTTTCTCTCTCGCTGCCAATTATAGTGTATTTATAGTATATAATGTTTCAAATTAATGTTTATAAAGTTGCTTAAAATTGTTAAAGAATATATTCATGACAAGCCGAAAATTAAAAAAGTAATCGGCATTATTTTAATTCTTGTCGGTCTTGCTGCCCTCATTACCCCCCTCACGCCCGGTTCGTGGCTGGCACTTATTGGCCTTGAATTATTGGGTATACGGATTTTGTTTTTTGACCCGCTTCGCCGCCACTTTAGCCTGCCTCGCCGAGTCAAGGCGGGCGAGGCGAGTAAATTTAAATTTTGGAAGAGAAAATGACTAAGTTCGGCAAAATTTTTCCGACGAGCGACGAGCGCGTGGACGAGAATACTCGTACACGGCGTCCGCCTAGCCCGGCTGACCGCCGGTCGGCCTTAGGGAGCGAAGTCGCAACAAAGGGTTTAATATCCTTTATTTTTCTGCTCGGCATTGTTATTCTTTTGACAATAGTAACGGCCTTCTTTTTTCGTGACCGAATTTTTAGGGTATTCTATGAACCGACTATAACCCGGGTTCAGGAGGGCGGAAGCAAGGAAAGTATCACTGAAATTATCGCAGATAATCTCCAAATCCCGTGGGAGATCGCTTTTCTGCCGGATGGAGACCTGCTTGTTACCGAACGCTCTGGAACACTCAAGAGAATCGGCAAGGAGGGGCGGGTCTATACGATTGAGGGCGTCAAACATGTCGGCGAAGGCGGACTTCTTGGGATGGCTCTCCACCCTCGCTTTAGGGATAATCGCCTTGTTTATCTTTATCTCACTACTGCAACTGGCAATGGTCTCAAAAACAGAGTTGAACGCTATCGCTTGGAAGATAATCGCCTCTCGGAGAAAAAAGTAATTATAGATAATATTCCCGGCGCGGCATATCACGATGGCGGAAGAATTGCTTTCGGGGGAGACGGCTATCTTTATATCACCACTGGAGACGCCAGCAACGCGGAATTTGCTCAAAATATCGATTCGCTCGCCGGCAAAATTCTGCGCCTAAAAGACGACGGTTCAGTTCCCGACGACAATCCGTTCACTTCGACAGGCTCGGCGCAGGCGGCCGCGGTGTATTCATACGGTCACAGAAATTCTCAAGGTCTTGTTTGGGACGACAGAGGTCGGCTTTGGGCAACAGAACACGGACGGTCTGGCATTCTTTCCGGCTTTGATGAACTCAATCTCATTGAAAAAGGAAAAAATTACGGCTGGCCGATTATAGAGGGGGATGAGAAAAAAGAAGGAATGGAAACTCCTCTGGCGCAATCGGGCCCCGATGAAACCTGGGCACCGTCCAGTATTGCTTTTTGGAATGGCTCGTTTTTCTTCGGAGGGCTTCGTGGCGAGTCTTTGTATGAAGCGAAAATAATAGGTGAAAAACAGATTTCGCTCAAGGTTCATTTTCGAAAGGAATTTGGGAGAATACGCGCGGTTGTCCTCGGTCCCGATGGATTCCTCTATATTACCACTTCTAATACCGATGGCCGCGGAAATCCAAAAGTAAACGACGACAAAATTATTCGTCTGAACCCGCTTATCTTCCGCGAACCATGACAATCGCTCCCTTAAAAAATAAGTTCGAGCGCCTTGTTGTTGAGGCCGTGGCAGTCTTGCCCTTACGAGTACGGGAAGCGATGAAGAATGTGGCAATTGTGATTGATGGTTCGACGCCGCTCACCATCAATCCTGAGCAGAGTCGAAGGATTGAGCAAGAGCCACGCCCCATTAGAGATTCGCTCCCGCGGGGAGCGACAGACACCCAAGGGCGTCTTATCTCTAACGGGGCAGGCCGGAAAAAATCGAGAGAGACGAGCATCAAAAGGCAGGAAGTATTGCTAGGCCTTTATGAAGGCATTCCGTTAACAGGGCGAGATTCGGGATATTTCGGAGTGTTGCCGGACAAAATTACCATTTTTCAGAAACCAATCGAGGCCTTAAGCGGAGAAAGTGAAAAAAACTTGACGGCGCTGGTGCGCGAAGTGGTGTGGCACGAAATCGGCCACCACTTCGGTTTGAGCGATAGAGAGATTTCCATCCTCGAGAAAAAAAGAAAGAATAAGCAATCGGTGTAATTTTTTTTGACTTATCAAATTGAATATTTGTTATGATATGCAAAGGGTAGTATCAAGTAGAAAGTATTAAATATTAGGGGATTAAGAAAATTATTTTTAATATTTACTTCTCAACACTTAATACTGATTTAAAGGGGCCGTTAGCTCAGTTGGTAGAGCGCTACATTCGCATTGTAGAGGCCGGGGATTCGAATTCCCCACGGTCCACAACATATGAATGAATTTATAATTTTTGCTAAGCCTTGGTGGGTTAATATTCTTTTCTTGGTTCCTTTTGTTGCATATTATCTGTGGCGCAAGCGGGGTCTCCCAATTTCAAAACAAACTCTCCTTTTCACAGCTCTTTTTGCAATCGGATTTGGTTTTGTGGAAGCATCCGCAGTCATTTATCTTCGGGCGGCAATAGGCCTTCTTCCCGGTTATGGCGGGACGCTTTCCGATGTCGCCAATATGTCATCCAGCGTATACCAACAAGCCCAATTCTTGGCGGAATTGCCGAAAAGTTTATTGATTTTAGAATTTTTTCGGGAGTTGGCTGCGATGATTATACTTATATCCGTTGCTGTCTTGTCTGCCCAGACGCTAAGAGAGCGCTGTGCGATATTCCTCTTTACTTTTGCTATTTGGGATATTTTTTATTATGTAGGACTGTGGAGCGCCGTTCGGTGGCCTTCTTCACTTCTAGCTCCTGATGTTCTTTTTCTTATTCCAGTCCCGTGGATTTCTCAAGTGTGGTTCCCCTTGGCGGTGAGCGTGTTTAGTGTAGTTGCCGTTGTCTTGGCCAGAAAAAATTGAGTCATTTTCCACAAGAAATCCTGGCGCTTTTCTTTTTACTTTCTGGCGTAAAAGCGGTCTATATTTTTAACATGCTCTTTATATGTCCGCGTACAGTGGAATCCACCCTGCTTGTCGTGAAGAAAGAAAAGGCAATTTGTTTTTTTGGGATTAAGCGCCGCTTCTATCGCGGCAAGGCTCGGGTTTGAAATTGCCGTCGGAGGTAACCCTTCATTGGCGTATGTATTGTATGGTGATTCAATAAATTTATCTTTCGATTCTACTTTGGGCCACCAACCGATTTTTTCGTTCCCTTTGGCGTATTGAAGAGTTGAATCCATATCAAGCGGCATGTCTTTGAAAATGCGATTCCAAATAATTCCAGAAATAATGCGCATGTCATATTTTCCTCCCGCCTCACGCTCGAGAATTGAGGCGATTTTAAGCGCGGTGTCAATATTTATCACTTTTCTCGTACTTGAAGCATAGCGGGAGAGCACTTCTTGTTTGAATCTATTTGTCATTAACTTGCCGGCAAGTTCCGCATCGCTTCTTTTTTTAAAAAGGTATGTTCCGGGATAAAAATATCCCTCGCCGGATATTGATTTTTCCGGGCGTTCAGTGGCAAGGAATTTTTCTTTCTCATTTTTATCCCAGGAAAGTTTATTTCCGAGAATGCCGGCAATTTCTTCCTTGCGCATGCCTTGAGCAATTCTCAAATATGTAACCGAGGGATTGGCGATATTGGGTATAGCAGATGCTAGGAGAGACGTTTCTACATACATATTTTCTAAAAATGAATTTATTGAAGTTCCTTCAATATTTTCTTTATCCGTGGTGATGGAATCATCTATTATGCTTTTATTGATAATATCGATATTTGTGGAAAGAGTTCCGAGAGTATCGCTATCGTTTAGCATATTGCGGGCACCTCCCCAAAGAAGTCCTACGGCAAGCGAGAGAATAATGAAAGCCGATAATTTTCGCAATAGAAAGGTCATAAGTATTACTATATACTACTTTTATATATGGGAATAAAACAAATAACTATTTTGCGAAAGATAGTTGCATTTTTAGTCGTTCTCTCGGTTTTCTTTTTGGGGCGAGAATTTTTAAACAAAACTCCGGCGCAAGTGGAGAGTGTCTCTCAAGTTTCTGCCGTCGTAGAAAAGACCATAGAGAAGATATTAAAGAAAGAAAAAATTGTAGGCGATTGGCGGACAGTTAGGCGTGTGATTGATGGAGACACTATTGAGGTGGAAAGTTCATTGGGTACAAAGCAAAAAGTGCGCCTACTCGGCATAAATACTCCGGAGACAGTAGACCCGCGCCGGCCGGTACAGTGTTTCGGTAAAGAAGCAAGCGCCTACACAAAAGAGGTACTTTTGGGGAAATCTGTTCGCCTTGAGACAGACGCTAGCCAAGACAAAATTGATAAATACGGACGGCTTTTAGCTTATATATTTTTAGATAATGGAACTCTCTTTAATAAAAAAATAATTGAAGATGGGTACGCCTACGAATACACTTACCGTTTACCATATAAATATCAAAAAGAATTTAAAGAGGCGGAAGCATTAGCCAGAAGTGAAGGAATGGGATTATGGGCACCAGGGGTGTGCGGTTATTGACTCTGTTAAATTTGCTTACATTCAACAGGGTTGCACCGTCACATGCGAGACTTTTTTTGTTTACAAAAAATTATTTATGACTCGATTCCCTTTTTTTCTTGCCATTACGCCCATCTTTCTGATACTCTTGTTGTGGAAAAACTACCTGAAGGACGGGTGTATGAAAAGCTTCTTCTATGTGGCCTTTACGAATTACGCCGATCTTCTTCTACTCGCTAAAACAAGCAGTAAAAAAGTTCCAGCGAAAGGCGAAGAAGTGGAACTTGATTTCGACAACCCAGATACGGAATTCATCGAGGGGCTCTGGGGTAAAGAAAGCGCCAAAGGTTCTTTCTCTTTCACCGTCACGGAAAACAGCATTATGGCAAAAGACTTCAATGGCCTGCCAATAATCGAGTCTCAGTTCGCTTATGATTTTCCCTAAACCACGCTTCGGCGTGGCCTTTTTTATTTCTCCTTGACTTTTCAAGCAAAAATTTTATACTATAGGTATTATCATATTTTTTAAATTATATGGGCGGACTTGAAAAATTTGGACAAAATGAAGAGA
This sequence comes from Patescibacteria group bacterium, assembly GCA_038063255.1. Taxonomy (GTDB): domain Bacteria; phylum Patescibacteriota; class Minisyncoccia; order Phycocordibacterales; family VMEP01; genus JAUYLU01. Next base: position 6,363 of record JBBTVL010000028.1, read on the forward strand.
GGCCTTTTGAAATGCCCCAAAGCGCTTTGGGGGTTGAGGAAAAGTTAAGGGATTACCAAGTAGAATTGGAATCTTCGGGTTATGAAGATTTGTCAGTAGAAGATAAACATAAAGCGCTTAATAAAATAGAAGAAGAACTAGAGCTGATTGATTCCGGACTTTCCGGCATATTTGTTAATCCGCGCGAGGATAGGGATTATTCTAATTTGAAAGAATTGATTGTGGAAAGACAGAAACTGATTTTTAAGAAACGGAAACCTCTTTTGCACTAGATCAAAAAAACCGCCCCGTGAAATGAAACAAGCTATCTCACGGGGCGGTTTTTTGTTTACAAAACTAAGGTTTTATGGCATAACAATCTAAGATTGTCCCATTATAAGGAGGCTCCTCTTGAAAAACGACAGGACTATCAGTCTAAAAAACCTCCATGCTATTTTGGAGGCGACTACAAAAGTTGAGAGCGTTTCGTTTAAGGAGTTTGAGAGCGGACCGCCAAAGTTTGGGTTGAGAGGGGAATGCGTTGATTTTATTTTTGTCCGAATTTTCGTGAACTCTCGAGCCGAGACATATCGAGCCGAAATTGAAAAAATCATTCTGGCCTCTACTGAGCTCAATAACTTCGTCGGGGAGTTTCCGTGTTTTGACCTGATCGACCTCATAAACGTAGATAACTGGAAAATCCACGAGAAGGAAGACAAATTGGTGCGCGTACTTCGATTCGCGGCACTCGGTCAAGCGCTCGGTCTTTGGAAGATAGTTACTCCCGCGACCCTTAACTTTACGGGTTCAGAGGCTTACAGACTTGCCGAGGATGGACTTTTAAAAATCATAAGAATACAGACGTCGGAACAAAGAAGACAAAGGACTTCAATAGTTGCAATGGCTCGGTAGTGATACCGGGCTTTGTTTTTACATATTTTTAGCGCGTGATATAATCCAATTGAAAACGCTATTAAAAAAACATAACCAAAATAAATTATGTTGCAACGAATAGGACTTATTGTAGGTGGATTAGTACTTATTTTAGGCGTGGGATATTATGTTTTGAAAAATTCGCCAGCCGGTAGTCAACTGGTTCCCGAGGCTTCCGCGGCGTCGCTTTGGGTTGAAGTGATTTCTTCTAATGCGTCGTTTTTTGATAAAGACGGCGTTTCCCACGAGCTTCATAGTGGCGACGAAATCGCTCCCGGTGCGACTATTATTTCTGATGCCAAAGGTAGAGTCGTAATACATCTTCCAGACGGTTCAGTCCTGCGCCTTGACGAGGATTCAAAGCTGACACTTGACAAAGCGCAGTTCAATTCTAAAAACGAAGGGCTGATCGTTGAAGCGACTTTAATCACCGGTCGCGTTTGGTCAAAAGTTGTGGCGCTTGTAACGCCCGAGTCTAGCTGGGAAGTTAAAACTTCAAATGCAGTGGCAACCGTAAGAGGAACTTCTTTCGGAGTCGGATATAAAGATGGCAAATCAAGGATTGTAGGGAAAGAGGACAAAATAAAAATTGCTGTTATTGACCCTAAAACGCAAAAAATCATTGAGGGCGCGGAAAGAGAAGTCGATAGCGGGAAATTTATAGAAATTAAAAATGACGACATTAGTGCAATTCTCGCTCAACCGGAAACACTTTCTCAACCGCTCCAATTAAAAGACGCTCCGCGAGATGTGCTTGACTGGGATTTGAGAAACGAAATAGCGGACAGGGAAATCAATCAGAAAATCGAGATAATTAAAAAAGAAGGGTTAAGCGATAAGGGGATTAGGAATATATTGCGGAAAGAAACGGAAAGTCTGAAAGGAAGGATTAAAAATCTTCAACTGGAAAAAGACACTGACGAAGAGATAAACAAGGAAATCAGAAAAGAAGGCGTCAGGGAATTTAAGGAACGGTTAAGGATTAATATTCAGGAATTAAGGGAAGAAGAAGGCTTAAATCAGACGGGGAATGTCGATATTAAAAAAGAAACGGTTATTCCGACTGATGAAAGGGTGGGCACGGTTGTTAAACCAATAGACACCACTACACCACTCGCCCCACTCGGCAAGCCGACAAAAATTGAAATCACGGGGATTGTGGCCGGGCAGACAGTTAGAGATGCACAAAAAATAACAATTAAGGCGGTCTTGCTGTTTTCCGACGGAAGCCGCAAAGATGCGACTGGGCTTGTAACATGGAAAATTATCGGCAATATTGGCTATGTTGAAAAAGGTATTTTTACGGCCCAAATTCGCGCTGAAGATTCAGAACTGGGAGAAATAAAAGGAAGCATACAGACGGTATATCAGGAAGGCGATATACTCCTTACTTCCGGGATAATAGATATTATCGTAGTTCCCAATGTGGATGAAACTACCCCGGTAGGATAATCAATCAACTACCGCACCGCACAGAGTACGGTATGCGGTAGTTGACCCAGCCCTTTCTGCGACGAACAATAAT
>JBBTVL010000028.1:8899-39384 GCA_038063255.1 Patescibacteria group bacterium
TCGCCTGATCTTCACGACGAAAAATTGACGCCCTTTTCGCGCGGTACGCTTATGCCTGGAGTGGAGATTCAAGCGAATATATTGAACATGTTTATTTTGGACTATAAAATTCTGCCCCTTGGAATGACACCTTCTATGTTTCTGATATTTTTGACCGCGCTTATTCCGGCTATTCTTTTTTCGGCTATAAAAAGTCCCTGGCGACCGCTTATGATAAGCATCGGGCTCGGAATTTTATACAACATCGCCATAATTATTTGGTACGAGCGGGGAGTAGCCGTTAATCTTATCCATATAAATCTATCTTGGATACTTTCCACGCTTTCGGTGTTTTCTTATCGCTATTTGGTTGGTGAGAGGGAAAAGCGCCAACTCAAAAGTGTATTTTCAAAATATGTTTCCGGGGCGGTGCTTGAAAAAATTTTGGCCGACCCCAAGGGAGTGAAGCTTGGCGGGGAAGAAAAAATTATCACCGTTCTTTTTTCTGACATTCGCGGATTTACCACTCTTTCTGAAAAAGTCTCCGCCCAGGAACTTGTGCGAATTTTAAATAAATACTTCACCCTAATGACTGGCGAGGTGTTGAAACACGGCGGAGTGCTTGATAAATATATCGGCGACGCCGTGATGGCTTTTTGGGGCGCGCCGCTTGATGATTCTAATCAGGCCGACAATGCATTTAAGGCCTCTCTCGGAATGCTTGAGCGCCTCAAGGAGTTTAATAAAGAACTAGAAAAAGAAGAAGGCGTAACGATTGATATAGGAATCGGTCTTTATACCGGGCCCGCGGTTGTGGGGAATATTGGCTCAACCCAGCGGTTTGATTACACAGCCATGGGTGACACGGTTAATGTTTCCTCTCGGCTTGAAGGACTAAATAAAGAATACAAAACTCATCTTATTATTGGTGAGACGACCAGGAAAGAAATCACTTTAGAAAATAAATTTATTCCACTCGGATTGGTTAGTGTAAAAGGCCGTGCCAAACAAATTCCTATTTATACGATAGAGGAATAATCAATGATGACAAAATTTTTTAATTTGCTACAATTTAAAAAATTATGATAAAAAGGAAAGTATTGGTGTTGCTCGGACATCCCAATAATGAAAGTACTGCCGGATATTTAGCCAATGCCTATGAAAAAGGCGCCCGTGAAGGGGGGCACGAAGTGAAGCGGATGAATATCTGCGACCTTGAATTTGACCCGATTCTTCATAAGGGTTACCGCGAAATTCAAGCCCTTGAACCAGACCTTATTGATGTACAGAATAAAATAATATGGGCGGAGCATTTTGTAATTCTATATCCCAATTGGTGGGGTGCTATGCCTGCGCTTTTAAAGGGAATGTTTGACCGCATGCTTTTGCCGGGATTTGGCTTTAAGTTTAAAAAAGAAGGATTCGGATGGAAAAAACTTTTAGGCGGGCGAAGTGCTCATGTGATTATAACAATGGATACCCCGCCCCTTCTGGCATGGCTTTTTTTTGGTGATACTTCAAACGAAATAAAAAGATGCATTCTTGGTTTTTGTGGTATTAGCCCTGTGCGTTTAACCAGAATCGGTCCGATAAAAACAATGAGTGAAGCTAAGAAAGAACGGTGGATGCATAAAGTCACCTCTTTCGGTAATTCTGCATACTAGTTTTTGGTTGTGAGTAGTTAGTTGTTTGTGGTAAGTTTCTTTCATGTCTTTATCAATCGGCATAGTTTGAACACTACACGACATTATATTGCCGAAGAAAACGCAAAACTAATCCCATTCTCGTTTACGGTCAAACTTCCCTCACCACTCAAAAGAGGAGTTGATTATGGGTTTAGACCAAAACAACCCACGCCGTCTGTTTAGTGGTTCTGTTTTTCTTTTTTGCCAAAATGTTATAAAATAACACTGCAACATGGAGGGAAACTTGCATAGTGGTCGCAAGACCTAGCTGGCGCGGGTCTTTATGGTTGGAGATATACGTCAAAAATATAGCAAAACTTATGAGTCCAAAAGTCAAAAAAATTATTATAGTTGTCACCTTAATTTTTAGCTGGCTTATTTTTAGTCCGTTGGCCGTGTTTGCTTCTTCGCCGAAGGCGGTTGCGGATGAACTTGCCCGCGACATCGCGTTTCAGCGCCAGGCAGTTAATCAATGGTCGTCCCTTCACCCCAATCTTGTAGAAGCGTCCTGGAATTTTTTGAATCGGATCCGGCTTCGGGTTCTTGGTTTCAGCGAAAAGGACAAGAAACTTTATTCCGAAACATACCAAACCGCAACGGCATTTTACGATTTATCACGAGCATCGCTGGAAGCGGCTGAGGCGTCGTTTCGGCGCGCCGATAATGCTGGCGCCAAAGAACACTATAAAAAGAGTCTGCTCCGGCTACTCTACGCCGACAATTTTTATAGTGCGGCGCACAGTATATGGTACAACGACCTGTCCTCCGCACAGAATACTTTATATGGCATTTGCGGAGTGAGTGCCACGGTCGCGGGCGCATCTTTCGGCGGCATTGCAACGGTGGTATCTGGAGGAACAGTGCAAATCGGTGCCATGGCGCTCAGCGGGAACCTTGCGGTCGGTGCGCCGATGGAGGCAGGAATAAAAATCATCTGCAATGATGCATTTGGGAAAAGTGATCAAAATCTGAAAGATACAGCGAGTGCCATTGGTGGCGGAATTCTCACGAAAGTGCTTGGCATATTCAGCAAACCCATCGCCTCAACGGTGAAAATACTTAAAGAATTGCCGTTAGTAAGCAAAGTCATTGCTCCGACGATTCCAGAAACAAAAACTTCCGCAGAAATGATGCGCGATTTCGTTCGTCGCGAAGACCTACTGAATTCTTCTCCCGACAATACGGACAACACCGGATCAATAAATCAAGGTGTGTCGCAAATGCAAAAGTCGCAGGTGTCGCCCCCAAGCGTCCTCGAAAACGATACGAGTACACACAATGCTCAAGAACAAACTCCACCACCAGTCGTCATACCAACTCCTACGCCTCAACCACAGATTGTGGCCGAGCAGGAAGCGCGTGTTTCTCCTATCAATGTTGTGCCACCATTAGTATCGGCTCCAGTAATCAATCCTCAACTTTTTCTCACACCAACATCCGGGCAGAAAGGAACAAGTTTCATCTTTACTGGTAGCGGATTTACGCCAAATGGGAACGTTAAGGAGATTATTACGAAACCTGATGAGACTCAATATTCTCCACTCTATCACACAGCTAACAGCGATGGTGGTTTTACTAAAAGCTACGATAGCAACACTGCCTCAATTTTCGGAACCTACACTATTTATTGGGTTGATGAATCCACAGGCATACAGAGTAATTCCGTGAACGAAACAATCACTGCTCCCCCTACGGTTGCTCCCGTATCTTCCACACCGACTGCGCCAAGTAATAGTTCGGCTACCGCTTTATCTTCAAGCCGCATAGCGCTTGCATGGCAGGATAATGCTAGCAATGAGTCTGGTTTCAAGATTGAAGGAAAGTCCTCGGGCGGGACATATACTCAAATAAATATGAGCGGCGCTCTCTCTGGCACTGGTTCAGGAGGGTATTATGAAGATAGCGGATTATCGGCAGGTACGAATTATTGCTACCGAGTCCGCGCCTACAATTCAACCGGTGACTCGACGTATTCTAACGAGGCATGCGCCAGTACCCAAGCGGCTCCCATCGTTCAACCAACCGCCGCTACCGGTTCAGCTACCGCCATTACGTCAAATTCCGCTACCTTAAATGCAACAGTTAATCCCAATGGCACGGCGACAGGGGCGTTCTTTCAGTGGGGGACATCTTCTTCTTTTGGTAACACCACACAGTCTCAAATTATAGGGAATGGTATTATTAATATTAATGTATCTGCTAATTTAACAGGGCTTACGCCAGCCACCACATATTATTTTAGAATAGTGACAACAAATAGCTCCGGAGGAACAGTATTTGGAACAACTCAAACTTTCACCACAAGTCAAGCACTCCAAGTGACAGCCCCCGTAGTCAATCCGATGCTTTATCTATCGCCCACATCAGGGACAAAGGGAACAAAATTTACTTTTGCCGGAATTAGATTTACGCCGAACGGAGTTATTCAAGAAATCATCACAAAACCGGATGGTACTCAATATGCTCCGAACTATCTTACGGCAAATGCCGATGGCAACCGTGACAAATTCTATGACAGTAGCACTGCTTCAATTTTCGGTACATATACTATTTATTGGATTGATGAATCAACCGGCAGGCGGAGCAATACTGTATACGAAACGATCAGCTCATATTAAATCAGTCATTTTCTCCCTCGGTTATATACTGGTAACAAATATCAAATGACTTCACTTTCTATCGCTATTGTAGGATTACCGAATGTCGGTAAATCAACACTCTTTAACGCCTTGACTAAAAAATCAGTTCCGGCGGAGAACTATCCTTTTTGTACTATCGATCCATCTATAGGAATTGTGCCGGTGCCGGATGAACGACTGGCACTCCTTTCTCAATTTTCAAACTCCCAAAAAACAATTCCGGCGATAGTTGAATTTGTGGACATTGCCGGACTGGTGGCTGGCGCTTCCAAAGGAGAAGGATTGGGAAATCAGTTTTTGGCGCATATTCGGGAAACTGACGCGATTCTTCAAGTCGTCCGGATTTTTGAGGACGACAAAATTATTCATGTGCATGGAAAGATTGACCCAATACATGATATTTCGGTTATTAATCTAGAGTTGATACTTGCGGATTTTGAAACCACGCATAAGCGCCTTTCAAATATTGGCAAAGAAATAAAACGTGGCGACAAAAACGCGCTTAGAGAAGAAATTGCGCTTAAGAAGATTATAGGTGTACTTGAGGGTGGCACATTCGCACGAATGGTACCATTAGATGAAGAGGAGTCTAAAATAATAAAACAGTTAAGTCTTTTGACAATGAAGCTAGTTTTGTATGGGCTCAATAAAAAAGCCGGTGGAAAAAACTTAGATGAAACTGATGACACTCGCTTTCAAGAACTATTAGCGTTTCTGAAAGAAAATAATGCCTCGTATGTGGTTATTGACGCGAAGATTGAAGATGAATTAAAAGAATTCGAAGGCGCTGAAAAGGAAAATTTCAGAAAAGAGCTCGGCGGGAAAGATGATGGTATTAATTCGCTTATTACGGCAAGCTACGGATGTTTGGGTCTCATTACATTTTTTACTACGGGAGAAGACGAAACGCGTGGGTGGACAATCAAAAAAGGAAGTACGGCTCCAGTTGCTGGGACGGCCATTCATAATGACTTTAAAGAAAAATTCATTCGCGCCGAAGTTATTTTTTGGAAAGATTTACTTGATTCCGGTTCTTACTCAAAAGCCCGCGAAAAAGGATTGGTCCGCATCGAAGGCAAAGAATATATCGTAAAAGATGGGGATGTTATAGAATTTAAGATTTAAGTATTCTCATTCTAATGTTCTCAAGAACATTAGAATGAGAAAGAGAGATGTGATTGAATTCAAAATTTGAAGGGTATGCCTGTCCCATGGAGAGCGCGTAGCACTGTGATGTCGCGGTTATATAGTTTAAAATTTAGTAACAGTCGTTCCCTTTTTTAAATCTTCAATTTCGCGTACGATAGTCAAAAGCGACTGCTCTATTTTTTCTAACTTAGCACTCTCGGTGATTTCCTCGTCTTCTTCTCCCACAGTGATTTCTTCCACATCCTCCTGGATATCCTCAACGTTTTCGTGAATTTCTTCAATATCCTCGGAAATTTCCTCAATATCTTCTTCCACTTCTTTAAGTTGAGCTGTAGTGCGATTAATTGTCATCTGAATGAATATGGCGAGATAAATAGCTTCAAGCGATACCACGGTGGTGAGAGCCAAGAGCACTCGGTCAAAATCAATACCAAGATAAACCAGAACGAAGGCACCGATAAAAAGAATCGTGTGGGTTATAAGCGAAGCGGTAGAGCCAATCCAGCGCGTGGCGCCAATTGAAAAGCGCCCCAAGGCGCTTGTTTTCTTTTGGACATCATTTGGTTTTCCATTTTGCATTTGCATGAACGTCCGGGGTATTATGTTAACTATAACTTAACATAATAATTAACAAAAAGTAAAAATACATGTCCCGTTAAAGACCGTGGTCAAATAAATTTTTATAATTAGCAGTGAGTGAATCCACCTTAGGCGGACGAACGAGTGAACCAATTATATTGTATTCAGTTATATAATAGATGTAGTATAATAAAGACAAGCTAATTTTTTAATAATAATTTTGTGCAGGACACTACGACCGCGACCTGCCTCTAATGAAATGGAAAACAATTTACAAAAACCGAAAACAACCGCCAAAGATTTTTTCTTTTATCTGGGGGCAGTAGCCCTGCTCTATGTTTCTTTTGGCAGTTTACTGACACTTCTTTTAAACTACATTGATTATTATTTTCCTGACGCGCTCTCTCCCCAAAATTACTACGACCCGTATAGTTCGGCCATACGATTTTCCTTAGCCATGCTGATTATCCTTTTTCCGGTTTTTTACGCAGCGACATGGTATCTCAATAAAAACTTGCGGATTAATCCGGAAAAGCAGGATATGGGTATTCGCAAATGGCTTCTTTATCTGACTCTTTTTGTGTCCCTCGGCATTGTCATCGGCGACTTAGTGGTTTTGGTGAATACTTTTCTCAATGGCGAAATAACCACCCGCTTCGTGCTTAAAGTATTTTCCGTTTTACTTTTGGCCGGTTTTGTACTTACCTATTACTGGCTGGATCTCAAGGGAAAATATATTGAAAAACCAATGCTCGGCCGAACACTCGGCCTTGTCGCGGCAGTTTTTGTTGTGGCGTCCGTTATTGGCGGATTTTTTGTTATTGGTTCGCCCGCGTCACAGCGATTGGTGCGTTTTGACCAGCAAAAAGTAAATGATTTGCAAAGTATTCAGTGGCAAATAGTAAATTTCTGGCAGGCTAAACAAAAATTACCGCAAAATTTGATAGAACTTAAAGATCCGATTAGCGGGCAAATTATTCCTATTGACGCACAGTCGGGAAAATCATATGAATATTTAATCAATGGAGCGCTTTCTTTCAAGCTTTGCGCCAGCTTCAATAAAGAAAGCGTTGCTAGCGGCTATTCTTCCGAGTTTGCCCGGCCTGCCCAGCCGATGGCGCCACAAAAGGGAGTTCCAGGAATAGACGACAATTGGCAACATGCTACAGGATACGTTTGTTTTGACAGGACGATTGACCCGGATTTATACCCCCCACTTCCAAGAAAATAAGCGACTTGTCTCTAACGGGATGAAAGAATACAACCATAAAGAAATAGAAAAAAAATGGCAGAAAGAGTGGGAGAAAGAAAACGCAAACCGCGCGCAGGATAATAGCAAAAAACCAAAATATTACTGCCTAGTTGAATTCCCGTACCCTTCCGGCGACGGGCTCCATACAGGACACATCAGAAGTTATGTGGCAATGGATATCGTGGCGCGCAAACGCCGTGCCGAGGGATACAATGTGCTCTATCCCATCGGCTGGGATGCTTTTGGTCTGCCGACTGAAAACTACGCCGTAAAAACCAAAACTCCGCCACAGGTTGTTACAAAACAAAATACTGATACATTCCGGCACCAACTTAAGTCGCTGGGCTTGTCCTTTGATTGGTCGCGAGAAATTAATACAACAGACCCAAAATATTACAAGTGGACGCAGTGGATATTTTTACAGCTTTTCAAGCACGGGCTGGCCTACAAAAAAAAGATGCCGATTAACTGGTGTCTTTCTTGTAAAATCGGATTAGCTAACGAAGAAGTCGTTGACGGTGCCTGTGAACGGTGTGGCGGAGCGACCGAAAAACGAGAGAAAGAGCAGTGGATGCTTGCCATTACCAAATACGCCGATCGCCTAGATAGCGACCTTGATACGGTTGACTATGTTGAGAAAATAAAAGTAGGACAAAGAAATTGGATTGGTAGAAGCCAGGGCGCTGAAATATCATTTCAGCTAACTGGCTTCTCGCAGACTAACGCAGAATTAACGCAGACTGACGCAGAAAGGAGACCAAACAGTATAAAAGTTTTTACAACAAGACCTGACACGCTTTTTGGGGCGACATATATGGTGCTGGCGCCGGAGCACGAATTAATTGAAAATTTAAAATTAAAAATTAAAAATTGGGATGAAGTTGTACGATATATCGTACAAAGTAAAAAGAAAACGGAAATTGAGAGAACCGATAAGGGGAAAGAAAAAACGGGGGTGGAATTGAAAGGGATAAAAGCGATTAATCCAGCCAACAAAGAAAAAATTCCTATTTTTATCGCGGACTATGTTCTTAAAGAATATGGCACAGGCGCCATTATGGCCGTACCAGCTCATGACGAGAGAGATTATGAATTTGCCAAGAAATTTAAGTTGCCGATACAAACCGTTATAGAACCTGTTACTGGATCAAAGCACGAAAACGAGGAATTTAGAAAAAGTATTGTGGCCCTCGTTGAAAATAAAAAAACGGGTAAAATACTTTCTGTAAATTGGGGTGAAAAACTCGGCGGCAATCTACTTGTGGGAGGGGGCCTTGAAAACTCTGAGGACATTGTTGCAACAGCCACTCGGGAAATACAAGAAGAGACCGGGTATGCCGATATAACACTTATTGCCACATCAGAGAAAATACATCACCATTATTTTGCTGTTTCAAAGAATGTGCATCGCGAAATTGAGGCGACTGGACTCCATTTTATTCTGGGAAGCGACTATAAAGTATCCCAAAAACTTGAAAAAAACGAACATGGTAAGTTTGTCGTAGAATGGTTGTCCAAAGAAGAAGCCCGCAATAAAATTAAAGACCCTCTTCATTCATATGTTTTAGAAAAATTTATTTTTGAGAGTGCGTATACTGGGAATGGGATACTTGTTAATTCAGGGAAATTCGACAATCTTGAGAGCGAGGAAGCAAAAAAGAAAATTACGAAATTTGTCGGCGGGAAAATAACGACGACTTACAAGCTCCGCGATTGGGTATTTTCGCGACAAAGATACTGGGGAGAACCGATTCCTTTGATTTTTTGTGAAACTTGTAGCAAAAAATCAAAGGCGCAGAATGACGCAGACTTAACGCAGACTAACGCGGAAGGGGAAAGGTTAAACCCGGGGTGGGTGGCAGTGTCGGAAAAAGATTTACCTGTTGAATTGCCGGAAATAGAAAAATATGAACCAACTGACACGGGTGAATCTCCGCTTGCAAGCATGGATTCCTGGGTAAAAGTGAAATGCCCAAAATGCAGTGGTGTAGCGCGCCGCGAGACCGATACAATGCCAAATTGGGCTGGGTCATCTTGGTATTTCTTGAGATATATTGATCCGCAAAATGACAAGGTGTTGGCTGACAGAAAAAAACTTAATTATTTCATGCCTATAGATTGGTATAACGGCGGAATGGAGCACACCACTCTTCACCTTCTTTATTCGCGCTTTTGGCACAAATTTCTTTTTGACATAGGGGTAGTTCCCGGCGCCGAGCCATACCAAAAACGCACGGCGCATGGAGTCATTTTGGCAGAAGGCGGAGAAAAAATGTCTAAGTCAAAAGGGAATACTGTTAATCCGGACGACATTGTAAAAACATTCGGCGCCGACACTCTCCGAATTTATGAAATGTTTATAGGGCCGTTTGACCAATCTGTTGTCTGGAGTGATGAAAGTATTATCGGCCCGCGCCGATTTCTTGAACGGGTTTGGCGTCTTAAAAATAAAGTTGGCGGCGAAATTGATTCCACACTAGAAAAAGTTCTTAATCGCGCCATTAAAAACATAACGGAAGATATAGAAGCGATGGGGTTCAATACTTTAGTGTCGGAACTTATGATTCTTTCCAACCAAATGGAAAAGGCAAGTACAATTGCGCGTCCGATATACGAGACATTTTTGAAACTGCTCGCGCCTATTGCTCCCCATATTGCCGAAGAAATTTGGCATTTGATTGGCAATGGAAGCTCGATTCATAACGAAGCATGGCCGGCATACGATTCTTCCAAACTTGAGGATTTAGTTGTTACTATAGTAGTTCAAATAAACGGGAAAATACGCGGAGAATTTGAAGCGGCGCGAGGCACTGATGAAAATGAGATAAAAAGTATGGCTCTTAAACTTCCTTCGGTAAAACTTTGGCTTAAGGAAACGCCGGCGAAACGAATTATTTATGTTAAGGATAAATTAGTAAGCATTGTTGTTTGAGGCCTTAAAAATTCTTTTGTCCCAGCCGAAAAAGCAATTCTTGCTATATAACTGGGTACAATGTTTCGTCTTCGCTCGAACGCTGTGTGAGTGAGTACACTCCCACGCGCTCCTCGCTAGCCGAAATAATTTGACAAGGATGGTACAAATATGTTACCTTTTTAAGCATTATATATGGTATCGATTATACTTTCATTCAAACCGCGGCAGGTGACGAAGCGATTGACCTCGCCCCTTCCGGAGCGGGCACGAGAAGTGCTCTTTAACCGCTTTGGACTTCACGAAAATACCGAACAAAAAACACTTGAGGCAATCGGCGAAATCTACGGCATCACGCGGGAGCGAGTGCGCCAGATAGAAAATTTTGCCCTAGAGTCAATCAAGAAATCGTCCGCCTACGGAGAGGAACAAAAAACATTTGTTGAGCTCAAGGAGGCAATTGTGCGCTTGGGCGGAATAATTTCCGAAGACGAACTTTTGAGCCACTTCGCCAAAGACAAGTTAAACCAGAATCATATTAACTTTTTTTTGGTGCTTCATGATGATTTCGTGAAGCACAAAGAAGACGAAGAGTTCAAACACCGCTGGACTGTCGATAAAGAAACCTCGGGGTGCGTACACGAATCACTTAGAAAATTGTACGAGTCGCTCTCTGACAGCGACCTGGTGGCCGAAGAGGACATTATAATTAAATTTTTGTCGCACCTTAAGGATGTCGCCGGTCAATATAAGAACGAGGAAATATTGAAGCGCTGGCTTTCGATTTCAAAAGTAATCGGCAAGAACCCGCTGGGCGAGTGGGGCAAAGCGCAGTCTCCTTCGATTAGAACGCGCGGTATTAAGGATTACGCATTCTTGATTCTTCGCCGGCACAAAAAGCCGATGCATTTCAAGGAAGTTGCGACGGAAATTAAAAAAACATTCGGCAAAGACGCCCATGTAGCAACCACCCACAACGAGCTTATTAAAGACCCGCGCTTTGTACTAGTGGGAAGGGGACTCTATGCCCTCAAAGACTGGGGATACAGCCAAGGGGTGGTGCGCGATGTCATCAAAGAAGTGCTTAAAGAAGAAGGCCCGCTTTTAAGAGAAGATATATTGAAAAAAGTACTGGGAAAACGATATGTAAAAGAAAATACCATCCTTGTTAATCTTCAAAACGGAAAATATTTCAAAAAAAATAAGGAAGGATTGTATAGCATCGCAAAATAACGCCCCTAATCGGGCGTTATTTTGTTTTCAATTTTCAATGTAGTGGAAAATATAAAATATAGCATGGAATCTATTAATGACGATCGTCATTAATAGATTCCATGCTAGAATTGCGGCCCCCCATATAAAGATTAAATCCACCTTCCCCAGACAAAAGATTAATTTCATAAAATCTCCAATGCTAAACCTTGGAGTATAAATCTGTAGACACCTAATGTCTACAGATTACAGTTATACGCATGCCAACTAATTATCAAAATAGAGCAAAAAACAGGCGGTCTTATTATATTCGCTACTAAATCCTTGGCTTTTGCGTTACAATACACGAAATGACAATTATTGATTTCTTTTTTAATTCGTTCATCGGAGCTTTCGAGCTCACATATTTCGAACTCACCCATGGGGGAACTGCCTGGGTGCTGACGCTGGCGTTTTGTATTTTTGCCTGGAAGGCCTGGGTATATTACATTAATGCGGAGTACCTGCATAACCTTAAATGGACACTTATTGAAATTCGTCTTCCTAAAGAGATTAGGCGGTCGCCCTTGGCCATGGAGCTTGTGCTTAACTCGCTTCATCAGACCGGTAAAGTTGGCAGTTTCTATAAAAAATACTGGCTTGGTCAATTACTGCCCACTTTTTCTTTGGAAATTGTCTCAATTGAAGGGAGGGTTCATTTTTTTATTCGTACCATGGAAGAGTTTCGGAATACCTTGGAATCTTATATTTATGCCCAATATCCGGAAGCGGAAATAGCAACAGTCCCCGACTACGCGGAGCGGGTTTCGTACGCTATCGGCGGCCGCTGGTCCATGAATGGCATAGAATTTGTTTTATCTAAACCGGACCCCTATCCCATAAAAACCTATGTGGACTACGGCATGGATAAAAGCTTAAAGGAAGAAGAAAAAATTGACCCCATCACTCCTCTTATTGAACTTATGGGCTCTGTAAAAAAGGGCGAACAGCTTTGGCTTCAGATTATTGTGCGCGCGGCTAAAAATAGATTTAGGTTGCCCGGCAAATGGTTTAAGAGAGGCAATTATAAAGATGAAGCTATGGAAGAAATAAATAAAATAAAAAAAACAGCCACCGATGCCGAGGGTAAGTTTAATCTATTTCTCCTATCACCTGGACAGACTGACGTGATTAAAGCGCTCGAACGCAATACCGACAAACTTGGGTTTGATGCCGGTATCCGGGCGATTTTTATAGCCGAGAAGGACCCTTCCCGCGGCGCTTACAGTGTCAACATTCCCGCGATGGTAAACATAATGAAGCAGTATAATTCCGCCAACTTAAACAGTTTTAAAATTTCGTACCTTTCAAGCTTTGATAATTTTCCATGGAGCGACTACATTGGGTTTCGGAGGGGAGGGTTGTTTTATATAAATATTGGCATCACGGAAACGGAGCGTTTAAGGTTAAGACTTTTTAAACTCTACCGGGGCAGGGGTTATTTTTATTCGCCGCACCCGCATAAGCCATTCGTACTTTCTTCCGAGGAGCTGGCCACGATTTACCATTTCCCGGGCGGGGTTTCTGGGACACCGTCGTTCGAGAGAATTGAGTCAAAGAAATCAGAACCGCCGGTTAATCTTCCTATTTAGCAAATATTAAAAATGTTTATAGAACGAATAGTAGAAAAACTGCGGCAGTATTTATTCCGTTTCAAAGAGTACAAACTTGCGCATCGCCAGAGAATTCGGCTTGTCGTATTTGCCGCGCTTTTATTGCTTTTTCTTTTTTACCAGTTTCTTTTAAGAGCGCCGGCGCAGTTTCCGGTAGACGCGCTAGTGCACATTGAAAAAGGGCTGAACCTTAAAGAGGTAAGTAAGAACCTACAAGAAAATAGTGTAATTAAATCCCCGCGCTCTTTCCAGTTATTTATAACTCTTTTAGGGAAAGATGAAAGCATAATGGCAGGGGATTATTTTTTTAGCGAACCGACATGGCTGCCGAGAGTGGCATTTCGCATGGTTTTAGGCGTTTTTGATTTAACCCCGATTAGAGTAACGATTCCAGAAGGTCTTTCTCGCAAGGGAATGGCAATAATCTTTGAAAAAATCATTCCAACATTCGATAAAGAAAAATTTATTACCGAGACCGAAAACGATGAAGGATATCTTTTCCCGGACACATATCTTTTTTTTCCCAATGTGGCGACGGAAGAGATAATCTCAACTATGAAATTAAATTTCGATAAAAAAATCCGACCACTAGGGGATGATATTAAGAAATCAGGAAAAACGATTAAAGAAGTTATTATTATGGCGTCAATTTTGGAAAAAGAGGCGCACACGAGAGAAGACAGAGAAATAATTGCCGGTGTTCTTTGGAAGCGAATTCAAATTGGCATGCCCCTCCAAGTAGACGCCCCGTTCGTCTATTACATCGGCAAGGGAACATATAATCTTACTACTAAAGATTTGAAAACTGATTCTCCCTACAACACCTATACCAGAAAAGGACTCCCGTCGGGGCCGATCGGCAATCCCGGGCTTGATTCCATTTTGGCGGCTATTTATCCCAAGCCATCGCCTTATCTTTATTATCTTTCTGACCGCGACGGCAACATTTACTATTCAGCCAATTTTGAAAAGCATAAAAAGAATAAAGTTCTATATATTAATTAGGAATAGTTGATAGTCTCTAGTCTATAGTTCAGGGACTTGTCCCGTTAGAAGTTTTAATTTAGCGTATAATACCCCCTACAGAGCTGAGAGGCGATTCGCTTACGAAAATAATTATTAGAAAAAATCTAACTGAACTTCTAATGGGATGAGAACGGAAAATTTAGCATTTATTGATACGGAAACGACTGGGCTTGATTTGGCGCAACATGAAATCATAGAAATAGGCTGTGTTCTTGCTCGCCAAATAGAAAGGGAAGGGAAGGGGGCACAAGTTGAAGTTATTGAAGAGTTTGAATATAAAATAAAGCCCGAGCACATTGAAACGGCCGACCCGGAGGCCCTAAGAATAAACGGTTATAATCCGGCCAATTGGGTTTTTGCAGTTGACAGAACAAAAGCTTTAGAAGATCTCGCAAAAAAAGTTGATGGAGCAATAATGGTAGGCCATAATGTCGCTTTTGACCATGCTTTTTTGGAAAAGGCCTTTGAAGATGCTGGGATAAAAAATACTATGCACTATCACAAGCTTGACACTATTTCCATCGCCTATGGACGTCTGTTTGATAATCCTAGCGTGGAAAAATTTTCTTTGAGGTCACTATGCGAACATTTTGGCATTGAAAATAAAAATGCGCACACGGCTCTTTCTGATGCCCGAGCAACATTTGAGTTGTACAAAAAACTTCTAAACCTGTAAGAAAAAATGAAAAGGGGTAAACAAAATAAGGGCAAGGTTTTCGTTGGGCTTTCTGGCGGAGTGGACTCGTCTGTCTCGGCGGCGCTACTTAAGGCGGCTACACCAAATAATTTTCAAAAATCATTTGGTCGCCCGACCCCAAAGGGGTTTAGGGGGTACGATGTAACCGGCGTTTTCATTAAAGTTTGGCAACCAGCCTCGCTGAGTCTAGGCGGGCCAGATTTTATTTCATGTAATTCAAAAGAAGACCGTCTTGATGCCATGCGTGTAGCGGCACATCTTGGCATTCCTTTTCGTACGCTCAATTTAGAAAAAGAATACAAAAAAGGAGTAGTTGATTATATGCTTAACGAATATAGAAAAGGGAACACTCCCAATCCCGACGTGATGTGCAATAAGAAAGTGAAATTCGGCGCATTTCTAAAATATGCCATGAAAGAAGGGGCTGATTTTGTAGCTACAGGACATTATGCCCGTGTCGCCGTAGGCGACCGCAGACTTACGCAGAAAAAATCC
The DNA here is from genome assembly GCA_038063255.1 of Patescibacteria group bacterium. Lineage (GTDB taxonomy): Bacteria > Patescibacteriota > Minisyncoccia > Phycocordibacterales > VMEP01 > JAUYLU01. Next base: position 24,176 of record JBBTVL010000028.1, read on the forward strand.
ACAAACCGATATAAATTATTAACAGGGGTAGACAAAGAAAAAGATCAGTCGTATTTTCTTTGGACATTAAAACAGGAACAATTAAAACACATTTTGTTTCCGGTGGGTGCCTTTCAGAAAGGTCATGTGCGCGAGCTTGCCCAAAAATCAGGGCTTATCACGGCGACAAAAAAAGATAGCCAAGGTCTTTGTTTTGTGGGTAAGATTAATATGAAGGAATTTTTAAAACACTATATAAAAGAAAAAATAGGAAATGTAGTAAATGAAAAAGGGATTATTATTGGAAGACACAACGGGGCTTTTTTTTACACAATAGGCGAGCGACACGGATTTTCTGTAACTCAAAAGACATCCAGCGATAGGCCGTATTATGTAATTGCTAAAAATATAAATAAAAATTTGCTTGTCGTTTCTAATGTTCCGCCAAAAACTCCCGAGAACATAAAAAATAAGATATTTTTAGAAAATTTTAGTTTTGTGGGGCAACCACCTAAAAATAAAGAACGACTGAGTGTGAGATTTCGCTACCGAGAAACTCTTTTACCGTGCCAAATTCATTTAGTAAAAGGAAAGGAAATAGAACTTTTACTAGATAAAGACGCCGGGGCAGTGACATCTGGTCAATCCGCCGTGCTTTATAGAAAAGAGGAGTGTGTAGGAGGTGGCATTATCTCCTAAAGACTTATTTGATATACTTATTCTAATACTAATTATTAATAAAATAATATGGAATTATTTAATCTTTCTCCGGAGACAACCGATTTTTTGGTTAAACTTTTCGTAGCAGTCGTGCTTGGTATGGCGCTTGGCCTTGAGCGCGTGGTCGCCCACAAGACCGCCGGCATGCGCACATACGCCCTTGTTTCAATGGGGTCTGCCTTGTTCGTGATAATAAGCGAAATGGTTTCTATGAACTATATTAATGCCTCGGGCATTAACCTTGATCCGCTTAGACTGGCTTCAAATATAATAGTGGGCGTCGGGTTCCTCGGCGCGGGCCTTATAATTTTTAAAGACTCCCAGCTTGTCGGTCTGACTACGGCCACCGGCCTTTGGGTGGCGGCGGGCATCGGCACGGCGGTTGGTTTCGGGCTTTACAGCCTGGCTGTTGTTGCCACCGCGCTCACACTTTTTGTTTTTACCGTGCTTTGGTATGTAGAATCTCGCATTAAAAGAATTTCTGACAAGTAATTTCATGTGGCTCGCTTACGCATTTCTTTCTGCTTTCTTCGCCTCACTTGTGGCAATTTTTGCCAAACTCGGGCTTAAGGGAATTGATTCAACACTGGCCACAGCCGTACGAGCCGTGATAATGGCCCTTTTTTTGCTGGCAGTCGCCATACCGCTCGGCAAATTCCGCGATTTTTCAATTTCCAGTTTTAGCGGACGAGAGTGGATTTTGATTGCTTTGTCCGGCATTGCCGGCGCTATCTCTTGGCTTTTTTATTTTTTCGCGCTAAAAAACGGAAATGCCACGTCAGTCACTGCTATAGATAAACTAAGCATTCTATTTGTTGTAATTCTTGCTGGTATATTTTTGAGCGAGGCGGTTGGGTGGAAAATGATACTTGGCGGAGTATTGATGGTAGCCGGCGCGATTTTAATTACGCTTCATTAATTTACCCGCCAAAATTTTTCACTATATTTTACTTATCAAGATAAATGGTCAAATTTGATAAGGACGTGTAGTATTACGTAATACTTAATTATTAAAAAAATTTAGGAGGGTACATGGATTCAAACGAAATACGAAGACGATTTTTAGAATTTTTTAAAAAGCGGGGACACGCGATTATTCCTTCGTCCTCTCTCGTGCCTGAAAATGACCCTTCTGTGCTTTTCACTACCGCCGGCATGCAACCCTTAATACCCTATCTTTTGGGTGAAAAACATCCGACTGGGAAAAGACTCGTAAATATACAAAAATGCGTTCGCACGGTAGATATTGATGAAGTAGGAGACAATACCCACCTCACTTTTTTTGAAATGATGGGGAACTGGTCTTTAGGAGATTATTTCAAAAAAGACGCTATAGAGTGGAGCTACGAACTACTTACATCAAAAGAAAAAGGGTTTGAACTAAATCCGCAGAGACTTTACGTTACTTGCTTTGAGGGGGATGAAAACGCTCCACGAGATGAAGATTCCGCAAAGATTTGGAAAGAAATTTTTGAAAAGAATAATATAACTGGTGAGCGTATTTATTTTATGCCGGCAGAAAAAAACTGGTGGAGCCCGGGAGATAATGGCCCTTGCGGACCAGATTCTGAAATGTTCTATGATTTAACCGGAACGCTTCTAACCGGCCTCGATAAGGAAGAATTCATAAAGGCTGATAGCGAACAGAAGATTGTTGAAATATGGAATGATGTCTTTATGGAATATCAAAAGAAAGATGGACGGGTTGTCGGTAAATTGAAACAGCAGAATGTAGACACCGGTGCGGGACTTGAGCGTCTGGCTATGGTGATGCAAGGAAAAGATAATATTTTTGATACGGATTTGTTTGTTCCAATAATGACTCACCTCGACTCATCTTTTCCCGGAGGCGAAATGAGATTAAAAAGAGTAGTAGCAGATCATATTAGAACTGCTGTTTTCATGCTTGTTGACGGTGTTCTTCCCGCAAAGCAGGATAGAGGTTCAATACTGAGGGGTTTAATAAGAAAGGCGATAAAAAATTTTTATATATTGGGAGCCAGAGATCCGTATGGTTTGATAAGTATTGTTCCAATTATTACAAATATCTATAAAGGATTTTATTCATTTGAAAACAAAGAACACGAAATTATTGTAGCCTTATTAGGTGAAATTAATCTTTTTGAGAGTTCAAGGGCAGAGCAAGATAAAATTCTTGAAAAATTTGAAAAATACCTTAAAGGGCAAGGAAGAAGTCCATTAGAAGCACAAATTGGTATTCCTGGGCAAAGATATAATGTTTCCAATCCTTTTATTTCTGGCATGGAGGCTTACGAAATGTATGCTACTTTTGGTATTTCTATTGAGGATATAAAATATCTTGCTAAAAAATTGCATTATGTTCTTGACAACGAATCTTTTGACGAGGAAATAAAAAAAGGGAAGAAAAAGCACCAACAACTTTCTCGCGCTGGAGCCGAGCAAAAATTCAAAGGCGGATTGATGGACCATTCTCCGCAATCAATTAAATATCACACCGCCACTCACTTACTTCATAAAGCGCTTCGTGAAGTATTGGGGAATCATGTGTTTCAGAAAGGTTCTAATATAACACCAGAGCGTTTACGCTTTGATTTTTCTTTTGAACGAAAAATGACCGACGAGGAAAAGAAAAAGGTTGAGGATTTGGTCAATAAAAAAATAAAAGAAGCTTTGCCGGTAACTTACGAAGATATTCCTCTTAAAGAAGCACAAAAGAGAGGGGCCGTCGGTTTGTTTGAAGAAAAATACGGCGACAAGGTACGGGTATATAAAATCGGCCCTTCGAATTCCTCAGGGCAAGCGTTCTCGCTTGAATTTTGCGGCGGACCGCATGTCAAAAACACAAGTGAACTAGGAACTTTTAAAATCTCAAAAGAGGAAGCAGTTGCTCAAGGAATAAGGAGAATTAAAGCAGTACTTGAATAAGCCTATGATATACTTTTGATAATATATATGGGTCTTTTTTCGTTTTCTTCACATCAAAAGGAGGTCGCGCTAATCGTCGATGTAGGCAGTGCCAGTGTTGGCGCATCATTTGCGCTTATTTCTTCCGAGCCTAAAACACAGCCGGTAATCACGGGAAGTGCGCGCATCCCGCTAGAGTTCCAAGAGCATCTCCGCTTTGACCGTTTCGTCAACTTGATGCTTGGCGCGGTAGAGGCCTCCATCCTCTCTCTTGTTAAAATTTCAAAAGAAAAACCTGAAAGCATACATTGCTTCATGGCTTCGCCGTGGTACGCATCGCAAGTGCGGAAGACTTCTCTTAAAAAAAACAAAAAATTTGTTTTCACCGATGAGCTTTTTAATTCCCTGGTAAATGAGGAAGCAAAGCGCTTCCAAGAGGAAGAGGTCGCCAACTACGCCCGCCTAAAAGAACATACTTATTTTATTGAAAAACAAGTCGTTGATGTGTCATTAAACGGATATCATATGGAAAATCCTTTCGGCGTTACGGCTCAAAATGCCGAGCTCTCTGTCTTTTTTAGCATTGCCCCGGAGCATATTGTCATAAAGATACGGGAACGAATAGAAAAAATTCTGCCGCATCGGCCCATTGTATTTCACACATTTTTGTTGCCATTTTTTACTACAATCAGAGATATTTTCAATGAACACCGCGATTTCCTTCTTATTGATGTGGGGGGCGAAGTTACCGACATCGCTTTAATCAAAGACCAAAACATTAAAGAATCAATTTCTTTCCCATTAGGACGAAACTTTGTTTTAAGGCGGAGCGCGGAGCTTTTTAAAAAAAGTATTGAGGAGATGCGGTCGCTTTTTTTCCTTATGGCCGAAGGGAAGCTTGAAGCTTCGGTAAAAGAAAAAACCGCAAAAATATTTTTTTTGGTCCGGCAAGAATGGCTTAAAATGTTCCATGAGGCGCTTTTAAGCATCTCTTCAAAAACTCTTCTTCCTAACGCGGTATTTCTGGCCTCCGATGCCGATGTCTTACGGTGGTTTATGGAAAGTATTATGAGCGAAGAGTACGGACAATACGCTCTTTCAGCGGAAAAATTCACAGTTATCCCTGTAGGCCTTTCTGTTCTCTCTAAACACATTCTATTTGATGGTACAATAGAAAAAGACCAATTTATGGCGCTTGAAGCTCTATATCTAGCCAAACGCGCAAAAAAAATATAAATGCCAAAACTAATTATTGACGATATTTTAGCGCCTAAAAGACCACGGCGTTTTCCCGCGCCTCCCCTAAGAAACGAAAGAGGGGGGAGTCGGCATGAAAGAGAGCCGCGCTTTAGAGAAAACATTAAAATACCATCTTCAGGCAAACGCCCTTACAAAATATTTCTAATAGCAGGGCTAGCCTTTATATTTTTGCTTTTCTCCTTATCGATTTTTTTTGTCGGCGCAACCGTAACTATTTATCCCAAGCAAAAAACGGTTTCTTTAAACAAAACGCTTTTAGCCAGCAAGTCGGGCTCTACACCGCTTCGCTTTGAAACTATAGAGATGTCGTCTACGGAGAGAGTGGAGTCGCAAGCGACTGGATTAAAGGAAATAAAGAAAAAAGCCCAAGGCACCATAATTGTTTATAATTCTTATAACAGCAAGGCGCAAAAGCTTATCAAGAACACCCGCTTTGAAACTAACGATGGGAAAATTTATCGAATTGACGGCTCAATTGTGGTTCCCGGCATAACCGTATCAAACGGAAAAACTATACCCGGCAGCGTTGAAACTATTGTTTATGCCGACGAGCCCGGCGAAGAATATAATATCGGGCGTACTGATTTTACCATTCCAGGATTTAAGGGCGACCCGAAATATCAAAAATTCTACGCCCGCTCAAAAACTGACATGCAGGGCGGCATGATTGGGTCAATATATAGCGTATCCGACGAGGACGCGGAGAGCGCCAAGGCGCTTCTTAAAAAACGCTTGAACGAAACCCTTCTCAAAGATGCGCGAAAAAATACTCCTCCTGAATTCATTCTTTACAACAATGGCACATTTTTTGATTTTGATGATATTAAAACAGTAGGCAAGGAGGGCGAGAAAAAAGTTACAATAGAAGAAACAGGAAAAATATACGCGCTCATTTTTAATCGCGAGGCTCTGGCCAAATACATCGCTCAAACTTCAATTCAAAATTTTGACGGCAGTGCCGTGACGAGCCCGACACTCGATGGGCTCACCTTCGGCATTAAAGACAAAGAATTGATAGACTACCAGAATATATCCAACATTTCAGTAACCTTTTCCGGCACGACCACCATAGTATGGTCATTCGACCAAAAAGCCCTTTTAGGCGACCTTTTGGGAAAAACGAAAAAAAGTTTCCAGCCGATATTGGCTAAGTATCTTGGAATAGATAAAGCAGAACTGGTTATTACGCCGTTTTGGGCACACTCATTCCCGGATAAGCCGGAACGAATTACATTTAAGACAGTCGTTAAATGAATATATTGACTAATATTTATACCCTTGATACTATGGGCAAGTTCTCGTAATGGATACACAAGGAGAGAAAAAGGCGTTAGCAGAAGGTATCGTAATCGAGGCCCTGCCGAGCGCGCTGTTTAAAATCAAACTAAACGGCGATGAAGATATATTGGCTTATCTTTCTGGCAAAATGCGCCTCCATAGGATAAGGGTGCTTGTAGGCGATAAGGTTTCCGTCAAGCTCGACCCATATGGCGGGAAAACAAGCAGTCGTATTGTAAAACGGCTGTAAGTCTGCTAGGATAGTTTTACTTTAATGAAGGGCAATAAGCCCTACTTTTTAAATGTTTTTTATATATGCGGGTAAGAAGCTCTATAAAGAAAATATGCGCAAAGTGCAAAATGGTCCGGCGGGGAGGCCGGGTAAGGGTTATTTGCGCTAACCCGCGCCATAAGCAAAAACAGGGATAGTTAAAATGAAAAACTTAAAGGTAAAAATTAAAAAGAAAGCTTACGCACAAAATACCAGAGTCGGGGTATCTACTTTAATTTTTTAGCTTTACATTTTAATTTTTTTTATGCGAATTTTAGGTATTACAGTTCCAGAGAAGAAGCGCTTAGAAATCGGACTTACCGTTTTTTACGGCATTGGCCGGGAACGCGCTAAAAAAATTCTCGATCAAGCCGTGGTTCCCCGCGGAAAAAAGCCGAAAGAGCTTGATACGGAAGAGGAAAACAAAATACGCAAGCTGGTCGAAGCGATCAAGTTGGAAGGAGATCTCAAACGTGAAGTCGCCGCCAACATCAAGCGTTTAAAAGATATCAAATGTTATCGTGGCGTCCGCCACCTTCGGCGCCTGCCTGTTCGCGGACAGCGAACTAAAACAAACTCACGAACGGTTCGCGGTAATGTCAGAAAGACCATGGGTAGTGGCCGTCGCAAGACTGAGAAGACATAAAAAATTTAAAATTTAAAGCTAAAAATTAAAAATAAAATGTTTTAAATTTTGATTTTTAAACTTTTAATTTAATACATGGGTAAAAAAAGAATTGTAAAAAAAGAAGGAGGAGCCGTGGACCAAGGCCTTAAATCAAGGTCGCTTTCTAAAGTCCCTAAAAGAAAAATAGTAAGCGGCACTTTGTTTGTAGAATCAACCTATAATAATACCCGCGTGTCGCTTGCGGATAAGGCAGGGAACATATTGGCATGGTCTTCGAGCGGAGCTTTAGGATTTAAGGGCGCCAAGAAAGGAACTCCCTTTGCGGCATCGAAAGTAGGCGACCTCATAGGCGAAAAAGCAACCATAATCGGGATAAAAGATACGGATGTGATTGTTATAGGCGTCGGTTCGGGACGCGAATCAGCTATTAGGGCGTTCTCTAGCCGAGGGATAGACTTGACTTCAATTAAAGACATGACGCCTGTTCCGCACAACGGCCCGAAGCCGAAAAAACCAAGGAGAATATAAAATGAAAAATGTAAAAGTAAAAAATAAAAAGAAAGGAGGCTCACAAAATACCATCGGGGTATTTACTTTAATTTTTTAGCTTTACATTTTAATTTTTTTATGGGTAGAATAATTTGTAAAATTTGCCGTCGTCTAGGAGAGTCCGTTTGTGGACGCGTCAAGTGCGCCTACAAAAGGCGACCGTATCCGCCCGGAAAATTAGATTTTGATCGAAAACACAAATCAGTTCGTTCAGAATTTGGGACATATCTCATTGAAAAACAAAAAGTTCGTAATACCTATGGCATAGGCGAGAAGCAATTTTCTAACTATGTAAAGTTCGCAAAGGCAAAGGTGGGAAGTACCCCGACGGAAACCCTTTTTGAGTCTCTGGAGCGGCGGCTTGATAATGTAGTTTTCCGCCTTGGGCTTGCAAACTCGCGCGCCTTGGCGCGCCAGCTCGTATCACACGGACACATCGTCGTAAACCAGAGAAAAGTGACCATTCCTTCGTATCAGGTTAAAGTTGGCGATAAAGTCTCCATCCGAGAAGGAAGCCGAGGTATCGGGCCGTTCAAAGAGCTTTCCATGAAGCTCGAAAATCACCCGCGTCCAGAGTGGATTAAGTTCGACCCGTCGAAAGGGGAAGCCGAAATAAAAAGCAAGCCGAAAAATGCCGATTTGGCATTTAATTTAAATTCAGTAATTGAATTTTATAGTCGTTAATATTAATTTAAAAATAAAAATGAAAAATGAAAAAGAAAATTATTATACAATAGAGCCAATGATTAAAGTTTTTATCTTTAATTTTTTAATTTAATTATTATGAGCGAATACAATATTATGTTGCCTTCTAAGCCGAAAATTATCAAAGAAAGCGATACGGGCGGCGTTTATGAGATTGATGGACTCTATCCCGGGTACGGCCACACTCTCGGTAATTCTCTGCGCAGAATTATTCTTTCTTCGCTTCCCGGCGCCGCGATTACATCGGTAAAAATCGACGGAGTAAGCCACGAGTTTTCCGTAATTGACGGGCTGAAAGAAGATGTAATCGCGCTTCTTCTTAATTTAAAGAAAGTGCGCTTTAAAATTTCAGGAGATGATTCTTATTTAGTTACGCTTAAAGTAAAAGGCCCCAAAAAAGTGACAGCCGGAGATATAAAAACCCCCGGACAAGTCGAAGTGTTGAGTAAAGACCAATATCTTTGCGAAACTACCGGGAAGGGAGCGGTGCTTGAAATTGAAATGATGGTAGAAAAGGGACTTGGCTACGTTGCCAAAGAAGTTCATCAAAAAGAAAAGGTTGATATCGGCACTATCGCTCTTGATGCCATATACACGCCTATTCGCCGCGTTAACTATGAAGTAGAGAACATGCGCGTAGGCGACCGTACCGACCACAACCGGCTTCGTATTTCAATCGAGACCGACGGTACCATTACTCCGCGCGAATCCCTGGAAAAATCCATAGAAACCATGATTCATCAATTGAAGGCAATCATCGGATTCAAGGAACCGGAAGTTACAATGGAAACTTCAGAAGGCGACGCTCAAAAGGAAAACGGCGGAAAGGCCGATGCCGAAGAGGACATGCTCAAGATCAAACTGGATTCGCTAGGCCTTTCCACTAGGACATTAAACGCTCTTTCAGGCGAAGGAATTCGTACATTAGGAGGCATGGCGCGCAAGAAAAAAGACGATTTGACTGAAATAGAAGGCCTCGGTGAAAAAGGTGTTCAGGAAATCAAGCGCGTACTTGGGAATTACGGCATCACGTTAAAATAAAAAATTAAAAGTAAAAATTTTAAAGAATCACTTCCATTAAAAACCAGACTTTGTAACTTTTTAGTTTTAATCTTTACATTTACAACATGCGGCATCACAATAAAAACAGAAAATTCGGCAGAGTCGCCAAAGTGCGAAACGCTCTCTTTAAATCGCTCTTGCGCTCCCTTATTATTCACGGCAAGATTTCTACTACCGAAGCAAAAGCCAAAGAAATTCGTCCGATGATAGAAGGATTGGTAACTAAAGCAAGAATTGGTACACTAGCGTCTCGTCGTTTTGTTACCGCCAAGCTCGGCAATCAAGAAAAAATATCAAAAAAACTTTGCGACGAAATTGCGCTAAAGTACAAAGAAAGAAGCGGCGGATACACCAGAATTATAAAATTGCCGCGACGCAAAAGCGACGGCAGTACTATGGCTGTAATTGAATTCATATAAATTAAAAATTGAAAATGGAAAAATCAAAATAACTATGAAAAAGATAAATAAAAAAAGCGAGATAAAAATGGAAAGTGATTTAATTTTTTAGCTTTTATCTTTAATTTTTATGAAACAAATTTACACAATTGACGCAGAAGGAAGGGGTTTGGGCCGTTTGGCTACTGAAGTAGCAGTGGCTCTTTTGGGTAAAAGAACTCCCGATGTTAGAAAAAATGTCGTAGCGCCCGTTTCAGTGCGCGTGGTAAATGCCGGGAAAATTAAAATTTCGCAGAAAAAACTCCGTACTGAAAAACACAAAACATATTCCGGCTATCCGGGCGGACTTAAAGAGCGAACATTGGAAGAAGTAATAGCCAAGAAAGGAGCCCGAGAGTTAATCATACACGCCGTGGAAGGAATGCTTCCTAAAAACAAACTTCATAAACTGCGCATGAAAAAACTTCACATAACGGAATAATCAATATGGAAAAAACTAAAACAATAGATAAATATATAGAAGCAGTAGGAAGACGCAAGTCGGCTATTGCCCGCGTGCGCATTACTAGAGCACCCCAAACCGATATTACGGTTAATGGAAAACCACTCAACACTTATTTTAAAACTAGAGAACTTGTTGCAGCCGCTAAAGACCCGCTTGAAAAAATGGCGCTTGAGCAAAAATTCTATGTATCGGCTCTTATTGTTGGCGGCGGCTCTCACGCCCAAGCGATAGCATTACGCCACGGCCTTTCTCGCGCACTTATTTCCTATGATAAAGGATTGAGGACTCGCCTGAAAAAATTGGGCTTTTTGAAGCGCGACCCTCGCAAAAAAGAGCGCAAGAAATTCGGATTGAAGAAAGCTCGCAAGGCTCCAACCTGGTCCAAACGCTAAACGCTTTATATAAAAAGAAATGAAAGAACACAAACAACACGATAAGTCGGATAATCTTGACGAAGAGGTTAATACTTACCATAATGACGAGGATACGGACGAAGAAAAAGTTCTTTCCCAAAAAATAAAAAAACTGCGGGAAGAATTAAAGAAGTGCACCGAAGAGCGTGGGGAATATCTAGCAGGTTGGCAACGGGCAAAAGCGGATTTCATCAACCAGCGCAACGATCTGGAAAAATGGAAAGAGGATTTCATACTATTCGCCAATAAAAACCTGATAGACGAGCTCTTGCCGGTACTGGACAGTTTTAATCTCGCCTTCGGCAATAAAGAATCCTGGGAAAAAGTAGACAGTAATTGGCGCACCGGAGTTGAATATATTTACAGCCAACTGGAAACTGTATTAAAAACTCACGGATTGGTTATGATGGGAGATGAAAATGAGCCATTCAGTCCGGAGAAGCACGCCGCGGTTGAAAAGGTACCGACAAAAAATAAAGAAGAAGACGGATTGATAAAAGAGGTGCTTCAAAGGGGATTCATGCTGAAGGATAAAGTAATTCGTCCGGCTAAAGTCAAAGTATTTGCATACGAAGAAAATTAAAAATTCAAAATTGTAAATTATAAAATTATGTCAAAAATAATAGGAATTGATTTGGGAACCACCAACTCGGCGGTTGCAATTATTGAAGGCGGGGCACCTAAAATTATAGAAAACATCGAAGGAGCGCGCACAACGCCGTCGGTTGTGGCATTGGCCAGAAACGGCGAACGATTGGTGGGGCTTTTGGCTAAGCGCCAGGCGGTTACCAATCCGGGGAATACTATTTATGGAATAAAACGCTTGATGGGACACCGCTACGAAGATGAAGAAGTGAAACGCGACCGCGCCGCGGTTTCCTACAAAATAGAGCGAAGCGACGATGGTGGGGTTAAAGTGAAAATGGGGGACAAGTTATATAGGCCTGAGGAAGTTTCAGCCATGATACTCCAGAAAATAAAGAACGATGTAGAGGCCAAGCTTGGCCAGAAAATAACGGAGGCGATTATCACCGTCCCGGCTTATTTCAACGACGCTCAGAGAAAAGCGACTAAAGATGCCGGCCAAATCGCCGGCCTTGATGTCAAGCGCATCATAAATGAACCGACCGCGGCGGCGCTTGCTTACGGATTCAATAAAAAGAAAAACGAAAAAATCGTAGTTTACGATTTCGGCGGCGGAACATTCGATATTTCCGTGCTTGAGGTCTCCAACGATGTTATCGAGGTTAAGTCTACGGATGGCGATTCGCACATGGGCGGAGAAGATATTGACCAAAAAATTATAAGGTGGATTGCCGACGAGTTCAAAAAACAATCCGGGCTTGATGTAACCAAAGACCCGCTGGCGCTTCAGCGCTTAAAAGAATCGGCGGAAAAAGCAAAGCACGAGCTTTCAACCACAGTTGAATCGGAAATCAATATTCCCTTTATTACTTCGGACGCCAGCGGTCCGGTGCACCTTCTTTTGAAGCTGACAAGGGCGACCCTTGAGTCTCTCACTAAGGAATATATTGACCGCTCGATGGAGATTACCAAGCGCGCGATGGAAAGCTCGCCCTTCAAAAAAGAAGATATAAATGAGATTATTCTTGTCGGCGGACAAACCAGAATGCCGGCCATAATTCTAGCGGTCAAATCATATTTCGGAAAAGAGCCAAACCGCTCAATAAATCCTGACGAAGTGGTAGCCGCCGGCGCCGCTGTGCAAGCCGGAGTTTTGCAGGGTGATGTAAAAGATGTTCTTTTGCTTGATGTGATTCCGCTCTCTCTTGGCATTGAAACATTGGGCGGAGTGGCGACCAAGCTTATTGAGCGCAATACTACCATTCCGACTTCGCGCTCTCAAGTTTTTTCAACCGCCGCCGACAATCAGACTTCGGTAGAAATTCATATTGTGCAGGGAGAACGCCCTATCGCAACCGACAATAAATCTCTCGGACGATTTATTTTAGACGGGATACCGCCGTCTCCGCGAGGTATGCCTCAAATTGAAGTGGCTTTTGATGTTGACGTTAACGGCATATTGGGCGTAACAGCCAAAGACAAATCCTCCGGCAAAACGCAATCAATCAGGATTGAGGCAAGTTCCGGCCTTACCGATGAAGATATCAAAAAAATGCAAAAAGACGCGGAAATCCACGCCGAAGAAGACAAAAAGAAGAAAGAATTGATTGACCTTAAAAACAGCGCCGAGATGATGATTCACACCGCCGAGAAATCAATCAAAGACAATGAGGCGAAAATTCCGGAAGACGTAAAAAAAGGAGTTGCCGAAAAAATAGACGCTCTCAAGAAAGTAAAAGACGGCGCGGACCAAGGCGCGCTTAAGAATGCATCTGACGAGCTTTCCCGAGAAATGTCAAAAATAGGGGAAGCAATGGCGAAACAGACTGACCCCTCGACAAGCTCGGGGCAAGCAACTGACAACAAGGAGAAGAAAGAAGGAGAAAAGGAACCGCGCGACGCATCCTACGAAGAAAAGAAAGATGACCAAGAAACTGATAACAAGTAACTTATAACATATAACAAAGACTTGTTTTTTGTATAATTGGCAATGAAGGAGGGGCAAAAAATGTTTTGTACCGACCGAGCGAGCGAACCAATTATATTGTATTCGTTATATAATTGTATATAATACTTCCTAATGGTTTCAGATTACTATAAAACTTTAGGTATTGAACGAGGCGCCTCAAAAGATGATGTTAAGAGGGCGTTTCATAAACTGGCCCACAAATATCATCCCGACAAAAAAGGAGGGGATGAAAAAAAATTCAAAGAGATAAACGAGGCCTATCAAGTGCTCTCCGACGAGAAGAAGCGCGCCGAATACGATTCGTACGGGCGCGTCTTCAGCGGCGCGGGCGGAGGCCAAGGACAAGAGTATCAAGGATTTTCCGGTTTCGACCCGGGCGCCTTTCGCGATTTTGACTTTGGTAATATGGGCAATGTGGGCAATATGGGAAATATCGGCGACATTTTTAGCGAATTTTTCACAGGCGGAGGAATGGGCGAGAGCGAACGGCGCGGGCGCGACATTTCAATAGAGCTCACTATTCCCTTCAAAGAATCAATTTTCGGCACTGAACGCCGGGTGCTTATTACCAAAATCGGTGTTTGTAAAAATTGCAGCGGTTCCGGGGCAAAGCCCGGTACGGATACAAAAAAATGCACTACTTGCAACGGGCAAGGTAAAATTCACGAGAACAAGCGCTCTTTCCTGGGAACATTTACCAGCCTGCGAATCTGTCCTATATGCTATGGTAGCGGGGCTGTTCCTTCCGAACCATGCGCTTCCTGTAAAGGTAAAGGCGTAACGCGCGGGCAGGAAGAAATTACCATTCGAATACCCGCCGGGATTAAAAACGGAGAAATTGTCCGACTTTCCCAAATGGGGGAAGCTGTTCTTCATGGTGAGAGCGGAGATTTATATGTAAAAATAGGGGTGATGCCGGATTCAGTATTCAGTAGGGAAAGAAATAACCTTTTAATGAATCTAAATGTAAAACTTACAGACGCCCTGCTGGGAGGAGAATATACAATACATGCGCTGGACGGAGACCTTAAGGTAAAAATACCGGAAGGGATTTCACCGAACGAAGTTTTGAGAATTAAAGGCAAGGGCGTGCCTGCCGGAAGGAGCACCCGCGGCGATCTGTTGATAAAAGTAAACATTACTCTTCCCAATAACCCTTCAAAAAAGGTGCGCGCTATTATAGAAGAACTTAAAAAAGAAGGAATCTAACTACTTTTAAACGGGATGATAAAAACTTTTTTGCCGGTGTTTCTTCAGAATTCTATTTGGCTACCTACCAGAATTTTTCTCAAATTTTTTACACGATTTGAAATACGCGGATTTGAGCACATTAAAAATCTTTCGGGACCGCTCATTTTTGCCAGCAATCACGCGAGCGAGCTTGACCCGATTTTGGTTACGGCGGCTATGCCGTTTTTCTCTCCGCTTCTGCCTATTTTTTATGTCGCCAAAAAAGGGGAATTTTATAAAAAAGACGGACCGCTCGGACTTATTTACGGCGGGGTGTTTTTTAAGCTATGGGGGGCGTATCCCGTGCGGGAAGGGCTTAAAAATTATAAGCTATCGCTCAATATCCATCTTGAAATGCTGAAAGAGAAAAAGTGCCTCTTGATATTTCCGGAAGGGAAAATTACCAAAGACGGCAATATCGGAAGCGCCCATGGAGGAATCGGATATCTTGCCTACGCGACTAAAAGCAAAGTGGTACCGGTAGCTATTCAGGGAAATTTTCACCTCACGCAAAAAGATTTCTTTTCGCGAAAACGAAAAATAATAATCACAATCGGCGCGCCGATAAATCCGAGCTCGCTTTTTGCGGGCGTGGAAGAGCCGTCGGTTGAGGAGTGCCAATCCGCCGCCAAGAAAATAATGTCTCATGTCAAAAAACTGATTAAATAAGATTACCATGAAATTTGAAATAAAAATTGATAGAGATTTATCATTGAAATTGCGCAAATTATCCGACTCAAAGAAATTCTTTGAAGTTACTGATAAAAATCG
>JBBTVL010000029.1:0-11971 GCA_038063255.1 Patescibacteria group bacterium
GCCGCCAATGCCGAAAAAAACTTCGGGTTGGATTTAAAAAATTTGATAGTGAAAAATATTCGCGTAGACCAGGGCGTAACTCTTAAACGCTCAATGCCTCGGGCGCGCGGTTCGGCGTTCCCGATAAAGAAACGCTCGAGCAATGTAGTAGTAACATTGGCCGAAAAAATAGTGAAAGAGAAAAAAGAAGTAGATAAGTAAATCCCCAGCCATATTTTTAATTTGTTTAATAAATTTATGAATAAGATTGATGTAAATCCAAATATCAAAGAAACGCGCTTCGCCCATAACAGGAAGGCCTATTCGGCCACGCGCGTTTGTGGTATTAAGAGCAATAAAAATATAGCGGGGTGGTGATTTTTATAATCGCTTCGCTCATTAAAAATCAACCACATGTCAAAGATTGTCCACCCATTTGCACACAGATTAGGAATTCTCCGCGATTGGAAGTCGCGCTGGTTCGGGGCGCGCGGAAAATACCAAGAATTTTTGCGCGGAGATGTGCTCATCCGCGAATATTTGAATAAAAGAATGCGCGGTTTTTATGTAGCGGGCGTGGATATCGAGAGAAGCGAGAAAAAACTTCGCATTATTTTGAAGTCATCGCGCCCAGGAATGATTATAGGCCGTTCCGGCGAGGGTCAGGTAAAGCTCCGCCAAGACCTTTTGAAAGAAATGAAGCACCAGAAAATTCGTGTTTCGGAGGAATTTAAAATTGATATTCAAGAAGTGCACTCGCCGGAAACGAATGCCGCCATTGTCGCCTATATGGCAGCCGAGGCGCTTGAAAAGCGTTTGCCTTTCCGAAGAGTGCTGAAGCAAATGGTTGAAAAAGTTATGGCCAGCCGTGAAGTAAAAGGCGCCAAGATCGCGCTCTCCGGCCGTTTGGGTGGGGCGGACATGGCGAGGCGCGAAGAAATAAAAAAAGGAGCCGTTCCTCTTCAGACCTTTCGCGCTGACATTGATTTTGCGCGCGAGAAAGCGCATCTTCCGTACGGCGATGTTGGCATCAAGGTCTGGATTTATAAGGGGGAAATTTTTTCGGAAAAGCAGTCACCGAAAAAATAATTAAAAATTTCCGCCAAAGGCGGATCCGCCTTTGGCGGAAAAAATCAAACATGTTATTTCCCAAAAAAGTAAAATTCAGAAAATGGCACAAAAGCCGCAGAAATATTGAGGGCTCTAAAGAAACGCGCGGAGTCGAGATTTCATTCGGCTCGTTTGGATTAAAAGCCCTTTCTTCGGCGCGCATCAAGTCAAACCAAATTGAGTCGGCTCGCCGCGCTATGGTGCGCCATTTGGGAAAGACAGGAAGAATGTGGTTGCGTATTTTTCCGGACAGGCCTTTTACTCAAAAAGCCGCCGAAACGCCTATGGGTAAAGGAAAAGGCGAGCCGGCCGGCTACGAAGTGCAAGTAAAGCCGGGCCGTGTTATTTTTGAAGTCGATGGTGTAACTGATGTGGTTGCCCGTGAATCGTTGCGTAAAGCCGGGACTAAGCTTCCTATAAAGACGCGAGTGGTCTCGCGCGAACACGTTTAGAAAATTAAGGAGCCGCAACAAGCGGCGACTGTAATTTACTTAATCATATGTCAGAATTTAAAGAAAAAAAGACGGATGATTTGATAAAACTTCTTGGCGAAAAAAAAGAGTCGTTTCGCATGTTTCGCTTTGGTATTTCCGGAAGCAAGGTAAAGAATGTGAAAGAGGGAAAAGGCCTCCGCAGAGAAATCGCGCAGATTATGACCGAGATTGCTTCACGATAAACAAAATGAAAAATGTAAAAATAAAAGTAAGGGGTGAGTTGATAGTTAATAGTTGATAGTCTATAGTCTATAGTCTATAGTGGTCATTTTTTAATTTTTAATTTTAAATTTCTATTATGCCTACTAAAAAAGAAAATTCACACGGGAAACAATTTAAGGGAGTAGTTGTTTCCAACAAAATGGATAAAACCATAGTTGTTTCCGTGTCTCGCTATGTGAAGCACAAGAAATACGGAAAATATATGGAACACAGCAAGTGCTTCAAGGCGCATGTGGAGGGGACAAAACCGGAAGTTGGGGTTATGGTCACCATAGAAGAAACCAGGCCGATTTCTCGCGACAAGCATTTCAGGTTAATTCAAGGAGCGTAATAATGTAAAATGAAAATCTCAAAGCGCAAAAATAGGAGCTTAAAGATTTTTAATTTTTAACTTTACATTTTTAATTTTCTATAATGATTCAGGCAGGCACCAATGTAATAGTAACGGACAACTCGGGCGGAAAAGAAGGCCGAGTGTTTAAAGTATTGGGCGGATCAAAGCGCCGTTACGCCGAGATTGGTGATTTGGTTATTCTTTCTATAAAATTAGCCGAGCCGAGAAAACTTGTTAAGAAAAAAGATATTGTACGAGGAGTTGTTGTGCGCCAGAGAAAACCTTTCCGCAGAAAAGACGGCTCATACATTACTTTTGATGATATAGCTGTGGTGCTTGTTGACGAAAAGGGCGAGCCGAGAGCGGGGCGCGTATTCGGCCCCATCCCGCGCGAAATAGGCGAGCGCGGTTACCAGAAAATTATTTCATTAGCGCCAGAGGTCTTGTAAAAATATGCATATAAGGAAAGGAGACAATGTAATAGTGCTTACCGGAAAAGACAAGGGCAAAAAAGGGTCTGTGACCCGCGTGCTTCGCGAGGAAAATCGCCTGGTGGTTCTAGGCGTACATGTGGTAAAGCGCCATCAGCGTGCGAAAAAAAGTGGGCAGAAGGGAACTACTGTTTCTGTCGCGCTTCCTATTCATATATCAAATGTGGCGCTTATTGATTCTAAGACAGGAAAAGGTACGCGCGTTTCTCTCGTTCGCAAAGGGAAAAAAGTAATCCGTGTATCAAAGAAAAGCGGATTAGAAATATAAAAAATATATGAATCCCGTTAGAGGCTCTGCCTGCCGGCAGGCAGGCGCGGTCGCTAAATAAATTATATGGAAAAAGATAAAACAAAAACAAATAAAACAACTTCCGAAGTAGAATCGCGAACGCGACCTGCCTCTAACGGGATGAAAGTAAAAACAACACAAGAAAAAATTTCCGGTGCATTTATCCATATGAAAGGTAAGTTTCATTACAAAAACACGATGCAAGCGCCGAAACTTTCAAAGGTGATTGTTTCCGTTGGCACCGGCTCACAGATAAAGAAAGACAAGAAGAGAAATGATTTCATAATGGAGCGCTTATCTAAAATTACCGGACAAAAAGCGTCTCCGCGCCCCGCCAAGAAAGCAGTGGCAACTTTCAAGACAAGATTAGGCGATATTTTGGGCGCCATGGTGACGCTTCGCGGGACACGAATGAATTTATTTTTGGATAAGTTTTTAAATGTCGCATTGCCGCGCACAAAGGACTTCAAGGGTGTCGCTAGAACCACCGTTGATGAAATGGGCAATGTCACTATTGGTATAAAAGAACACAGTATTTTTCCCGAAACCGCCGATGAAGACCTAAAAGATGTATTCGGCTTAGCTATCACTATCGTTACGACTGCCAAAAATAAAGAAGAAGCCACGGCATTTTTGGAATATCTCGGAGTTCCGTTTAAGAAGGCTTAAAATATGGCCGTTTTCCGCCTTGATTTAGGTAGTATTGATATTATGAATTGGTTACATTAAAATGATCTAGTATGACAGAACAAAACATCAAAGAAAGTAAACAAATTTCTAAATTGATAAACAAGTTGCACGAAAACAAGTGGGTGGCGTTTTCTTCTGATTACAAAAAAATTATCGATTATAAGGAAGGTTTAGTTGAGCTTGATAAAAAAGTTGGCGACAAAGATGCGGTTTATATAAGGGTACTTCCTAATGGTGTTATCTTTGCCCCGATTCAGTTGGCGAAAAATGAAATATAAGTATCTTGCCGATGCACAAACCGAAACTATTGGTGGCCACTATGTGAAACGGCCAGTTATAGAGATTGAATTAAGCAAAAAAGGCCATAAAAGCAGAAAGTTTATTGCCATAATAGATTCAGGAGCTGATCATATTTTAATGAGTACCGAAATTGCTGAACTTTTTGGCATTAATTGGCGAAAATCTCGAACACGAAAAATTACTGGTATTTCTATGCAGCAACAGGACGGATATGTGGGGGAGATAAACTTGAGCGTATCTCACATAGGGGAGACACTAACTATGCCAGTTTTATTTATTAACTTTAGAATACCGATTTTATTAGGGCAGGAAGGATTTTTTGATAACTATCGTATTAAATTTGAGAAAGATCACGACACTTTTGAAATAACAAAACCGCCATCCAAGTAGAATGTCAATTATAAGAAGAAGCCACGGCATTTTTGGAATATCTCGGCGTTCCGTTTAAGAAAAGCTAACCCATGCCTCAAAAAATAATTTTACTTCTAGGTGCTGTTACCTTGTCCATAGGAGTCCTGTTTTTGTTTTTTGGGGGAACTTGGGAAGGGGTGAGATTCGGGTTAGAAATACTTGGGGCGGTATATATGTTACAAATATCATATTCCGTTCTTACAAAAAAAGACGAATAGAACTAGAATAACTTTGCATCATGAAAAACTTTACAAGGGTTTTATTAAATAAGGGGGAACTTGCACCCGTAGATACAGGGAAGTAGGATTGGGAGAATTATGAATGTAAAAAAGACAAAGAAGACTTTATTAGGAAACATAAGAGACCTAGGTTTTTCTATGCTCCCAGAATTAGCAGGAGCACTAACACCAGAGATTGTGACAAATCCAGAAGCCACTTTAATTAAGGTTGGTACTGCAATTACATCAAGTAAACTCAAACAATTTTACAATGAGTGGAAAGAGAAAAAATCTAAAGGAGAAATAAAAGAAAATATAGAAACTGAAAAGGACTCTTTTTATGACCTGCTTAAATTTATTAATGAGAATCCTGATGAAAAGCGCTTGAACGCTGTGAAAAAACTTTTCTTTAAAGCAATTGCGCCGAATACTGATGAATCAGAAAAGCTAATGGTCTTTGAGCTTATTCAAATTACAAAGAAACTTACTACTAACGATTTGTCGGTACTGAAGGCTGCTTATGAAATTGATGAAATTATTTCTCTTAAGAAATCTTTTGACTCCATTGATGGAACAATTCTATCTACTAATCAATTCAGAAGCCGATGGTTTAGCGCTGTTGCTTTTAAAATCGGCCATAAAATATCTTCTCTAGTAGAATCTAGCGAAAATCACTTATCAGAACTTAAGTTAATATTTTCACCTCGACCAACAGGAGAGAGTCAGGAGCAATATTTTACTAACTCGGGACATTTTAGGCTTACTGACCTCGGGTTCAGTCTTTGTAAGTACCTGAAGTCTTAATTTGACACCCCTGTTCCCCTCATATATACTCTTCCTAGCTCGTAAAGAGCTTTTTTGTTTAATCCGCTTATCTCCTTTTGGGTTTTAATGAATCTAAAAGAATAAAAGCGCGATATTACAGGGAAGCTATCGGGCAAATCTTTTTATTCATGGCCAAGACCTCAACAAAAGCAAGGGCTTTGAAGAAGCCCAAATTTAAAAGCCGGGTAGTCAGGCGTTGTTTTAAGTGCGGGCGCAAGCGCGGATATATGCGCGACTTTGACCTTTGCCGAATTTGTTTCAGGGAACTTGCCAACGAAGGCATGATTCCGGGCATTAAGAAATCATCTTGGTAGAAAAAGTTTAAAAAGTTTAAAAAGTTGATAAGTTGAATAAGTTTAAAAAGTTTTATGAATCTCGAACTTATAAAACTTATCTAACTAAAGCGAAGCGTAACTTAATTAACTAACCCATGGATCCAATTTCCGACATGCTCATACGACTCAAGAATGGAAGCGCCGTAAAGCGCGAGTCCGTCTCGATGCCCTATTCAAGCGTGAAGAACGCCATCGCCCTAGCCCTCCTCAAGGTCGGATATGTGACGGCGGTTGTGAAGCGCCCGCGCAAAGTCGGCTCCGCGCTTGAAATTACCCTTCGCTATGATGACGGCAAGTCACGCATAAAAGATGTTCTCCGAGTTTCAAAGCCATCCAAGCGAGTATATATGGGTGTTAAAGAACTTCGTTCTGTTAAAAGCGGTTACGGCGCGCTCATACTTTCCACCCCCAAGGGAATTTTGACCGACAAAGAGGCGCGTAAAGAGCTTGTCGGCGGGGAGGCGTTATTTAAAATCTGGTAGATTCGACTACGCTCACTATAAATAATAAAAATATGTCGCGAATTGGAAAACAAAAAATTTTAATACCGGAAAAGACTGAAGTCAAAAAAGACGGTAACTTTATCTCTGTCAAAGGGCCTAAGGGCGAAATTAAACGCCATTTCCGCGACGAGATTGAAATTACTTTAGGCGTTAAAGAAATCACGCTAACTCCGCGCCGAAACGACCTTTTCTCTCGCGCCATGTGGGGTACATACGCATCTCATTTGAAAAATATGATTGCCGGGACTCACACTCCGTACCAGAAAAAACTTATACTTGAAGGTGTTGGCTTTAAATCTGAAGTAGCGGGGAATAAAATGAATCTGGCACTCGGCTTTTCTCATCCGGTGAATGTTCAGATTCCGGAAGGGCTTACCGTAAAGGCGGAAAAAAATAATATTACGATAACTGGTATTGATAAAGATATGGTTGGGCAGTTCGCAAGCGCGCTCCGAGCGCTTAGAAAACCGGAGCCGTACAAAGGCAAGGGTTTCAGATACGAAGGCGAAGTGATTCGCAGAAAACAAGGCAAGAAGTCAGCATAGTTAAAATGAAAAGTACAAATAAAAAAACGAATATAAGGATAAGACGCCACGCCCGCGTGAGAGCTCGCGTAAGTGGGAGCGCTAAAGCTCCGCGTCTTGCCGTTTTCAAATCAAACAAGTACATTTATGCACAGCTTATAAATGATGACTTGGGTAAAACACTTGCCTCCGCTTCCGACATGGGGCTTAAGGGAAAAACGAAAACGCTCCGCGCCAAAGAAGCGGGGAAACTCCTCGGGAAGCTTGCGCATAAAAAGAAAATCACGCATGTCGTGTTTGACCGCGGAGGATTCCAGTATGCTGGGCGCGTTAAGTCGCTTGCCGAAGGTGCCCGCGAGGAAGGACTTAAGTTTTAATAACAAATGAAAAGCGAAAAAATAAAAATTAAAAAGAAAGACAACACTCAAGATATCTGGCCGATGTTTTTCCTTTCATTTTTTAGTTTTACATTTTAAATTTTTATCATGGACGACGAAAAAGAAATTAAAAAAGACCTGCCTGCCGCGACGGATATTCCTGCGGCGCAGGCAGGAGGAATTATTGCCGAGGCACAAGCAGTGGTAGCTGATGTCGTGTCTGAAGCAACGAAAGATGTAGTTTCGGCGGTAGAGGCAGTGGTAGAAGCGGTTATTCCAACCCCTATTGAAAAAGGGGAGCGCCCGCCTCGCGATGACAGATTCAAAAAAGGAGGCAAGCGCTCGCCTCGCGGAGGACGACGCCCGCAGTATGACCGCGTGAAGCCGGAGTTTGACCAAAAATTAATTGACATCAGGCGCGTGGCGCGCGTGGTCGCCGGCGGCCGCCGTTTTTCTTTCAGCGTGGCTATGGTTATCGGCGACAGGAAAGGGTCCGTCGGCGTGGGCATAGGCAAAGCTGGCGACACTTCGCTTGCCATTGATAAAGCCATGAAAAACAGCAAGAAAAATTTGATAAAAATCCGCCTCAACAAAAAGTTCTCCATTCCGCACGATGTCTACGCCAAATATTCTTCGGCTAAAGTTTTCATTTTTCCAAATCATGGCAAGGGACTCGTGGCGGGGAGCTCGGTCAGAAATGTTTTGGACCTTGCCGGCGTGCGCGATGTCTCGGCCAAAGTATTTTCCGGCAGTAAAAATAAATTGAATAACGCCCGCGCGGCCATAGAGGCGCTTCTTGATGTGGGAGATAAGAGACCGGTCAGGTAAAACTTAATAAATTTAAAAGTAAAAAATAAAAAATGAAATCAGTATATACAATTAAATGAAACTCTTTTAAACTTTTACTTTTTAGTTTTTAATTTATATTATGCAAATCAAACGCACACATCCAAATAAAGAGAAAAAATACATCGGCCGCGGCGGAAAACGCGGTAAGACCTCCGGTCGTGGCATGAAGGGGCAGAAGGCGCGCGCCGGGAACAAGATTCGCCCAGCGATTCGCGACATCATAAAGAAATTACCGCGTCTGCGCGGTGTGACCATCAACAAACGCGGCTCTATGTTTACTACTGTGCGCCTGGCGCCGGTCACGGTTACGCTTTCTGCGCTTGAAAGCGTTTTTTCGGCGGGGGACAAAGTGACCCGCGAGATTCTCCTTGAAAAAGGGCTCGTTAAAAAGCGCTACGGACGAACTCCCAAAGTAAAAATTTTAAATGTAGGCGTTATTACCAAGAAACTGGAAATTAAGGGAGTGAGTGCCACTGCTAGGGCCAAGAAGGCGGTAGAGAAAGTAGGTGGTAGTATTAATTAAAATGAAAAATGAAAAAATAAAAATTAAAAAGATGGATAACGCACAAGAAAATTGGTCGGTATTATCTTTTATTTCATTTTTTATTTTTTCGTTTTAAATTTTTATGGGAGAGCTATTAAATAAAATAAAATTCGTATTCACCGACGAGATTTTGCGCCGAAGAATTATATTCGTGCTAGGCGCGCTTGTCGTATTCCGAGTGCTGGCCACGATTCCAATTCCCGGAATTGACGCGCTTCGCCTTGAGCAGTTTCTTTCCAACAACCAATTTTTCGGCCTTCTGAATATTTTTTCCGGCGGTGGGCTCTCCAATCTCTCAATAGTAATGCTCGGTGTCGGCCCTTACATTACCTCTTCAATCATAATGCAGCTTCTCACCATCATGGTACCGACGCTTAAGAAGCTTTATCACGAAGAAGGGGAACTCGGCCGAAGAAAATTCACGCAGTATTCGCGGCTTCTCACGATTCCACTGGCCATGCTTCAAGGACTGGGGCTTTTGATTCTTCTCGAGCGACAGGGAGTGATTGAGCATTTAGATCTTTTCAGCCGCCTGCTTAACCTTGCCATTATTACCGGTGGCTCAATTCTTCTTATGTGGATAGGAGAGCTCGTTTCCGAGTTCGGCGTTGGGAACGGCGTTTCCATTATTATTTTTGCCGGCATCGTGGCGGCGATTCCTTCACAGGTGGGACAACTGCTTTTCACATTCGATATTTCCCAGCTGCCGCTTTATCTGGCGTTTCTAATAGCGGCGCTTCTTATTGTCGCGGGTGTAGTATTCATCACCGAGGCCGAGCGGCCGCTTCCAGTGACATACGCTAAGCGCGTGCGCGGTATGAAAGTATACGGCGGAGTTGCTACATATTTACCGCTCCGTTTGAATCAGGCGGGCGTTATTCCAATAATTTTCGCCCTCTCAATACTTCTTTTCCCGCAAATGGTTGGCACATTTCTTTCTACTGCCAGTAACGCCATACTTGCCAAAATTGGCGCATTTTTGGTTAGTATAGCAAGCAATAGTTGGGTTTATTCAATTTCTTATTTCGTGCTGGTGGTACTTTTCACATATTTTTATACAGCGGTGACATTTGACCCGAATTCAATTGCCGAGAATCTGCAGAAAAACGGCGCTTTTATTCCAGGCGTGCGTCCCGGCAATTCTACTTCAGAATACATAGCACGAGTATTGAATCGTATTACTCTTTTCGGCGCGCTTTTCTTGGGTCTCATCGCGGTGCTTCCTCTGGCGATGCAGGGAATTACCGGTATCGCTACGCTTGCTATCGGCGGAACCGCCCTTCTCATCGTCGTTTCCGTAGTGCTTGATCTCATTAAAAAAATCGACGCCCAGATTTCAATGAGGGAATATTAAAATACAGTCTATAGTTTTGAGTCTGTAGTCTTTAGCAAGACGGGGAAAATAGTATAAAATTAAAAAATGACCACTATAGACTATAGACTATCGACTATCAACTCACCCCTTACTTTTATTTTTATCGGCCGTTCCGGCTGCGGCAAGGGTACGCAAGCCAGACTTCTGGAAAATTATTTTAAGGAAAATGTCCTCTATCTTGAAACAGGGACGAAATTCAGAGATTTTATAAAAGGAGAAAGTTTTTCAAGCAAATTATCTCGCAAAATATACGAGAATGCTTCTCTTCAGCCTTCGTTTCTGGCTATCTATTTTTGGGCGAAGTTTTTGATAGAAAATATGAAAGGAGGAGAGAATCTTATCATTGACGGTACGCCGAGGTATTTGGAAGAAGCGGAAGCACTCACCACGGCCATGAAGTTTTACGGGCGCACTCCCACGGTGCTTTATCTTAATGTGTCGAAAAATTTTTCCGAGACGCATCTGCGCAATCGCGGGCGAATAGACGACCTTAAAGAGGAAGATATACAGAAAAGATTAAAGTGGTTTGAAACGAGCGTAATTCCTGCCATTAAATATTTAAAAAACGAAAAAACTTTCCGTTTTTTGGAAATAAACGGGGAGCAGTCAATAGAAGCAGTACACAAGGAAATTTTGAATAAGGCATTTGATGATAGATAAACAAAGAGTTCAAAACTAAAAAAGAAAAAATAAAAAATGAATTCAATAAATACAATTAAACAAAATTTTTTCTAACTTTTATTTTTGATTTTTTAATTTATTCCAATGATAACCATTAAATCAAGAGAGGAATTGATAATACTCCGCGAGGGCGGGAAGCGCTTGTCGCAAATTTTGCGGCAGGTCGCTTCTTTTGTGCGTCCCGGCGTAACAACACTTGAATTAGACAGACTTGCTGAAAAACTAATTCGTGAAGCGGGCGACGAGCCGGCTTTTTTACACTATCAACCCTGGGGCGCGCAGTACCCGTATCCGGCGTCGCTTTGCGTTTCGGTGAACAATGAAGTGGTGCACGGAATTCCCGATACCACGACCCTTAAAGAAGGAGATATCGTCTCGCTTGATCTTGGCCTGCGCCATCAGGGGCTTATAACTGACGCCGCCATTACCGTGCCCGTAGGAAAGATTGATGCTAACTCGCAAAAACTTATTGATACAACCAAGGAAGCACTTAACATTGGCATAAAAGCCGTGCGCCCCGGAGGATTCGTGGGCGATATCGGCAAGGCGATTGAGAAATATGTTGCACCGCACAAATTCGGCATCGTAAAAATGCTGGGCGGGCACGGCGTGGGTTACGAGGTACACGAAGAGCCCTATATTCCAAATTTTAAAACCAAAGGAAATGGCCCAAAACTGAAAGTCGGCATGGTTATTGCCATTGAGCCCATGCTAAATGCCGGAGGGAGCGATGTCTATTTAGACAAAGATGGCTATACATTCAAGACCGCTGACGGCAAAAAGAGCGCCCACTTTGAACACACTATTATCGTGACCGAAAAAGGCGCCGATATAATAACATTGTAGTGTAAATTACCCCATAGACCCCATAGGACTCTCCTATGGGGTCTATGGGGATATCCCCATTAATACTAAATACTTAGTACTCTATGCTGTATACTGATTATTATATATGCCCCCAGAACAAAATAGTGACCACAAAAGCGCCACAGTCAGACATATTTTGTTTGTAATTGTCGCTGTTGTGATTGTTTCCTTAGTCGTTTGGTATTTTAACCCCCGTACCCGCTTTATTGATCGGGCGCTTCGTATTGCTCCACCGACAAAGCTTTCCGAAGAGGATAAATACAAGATCTTAGACAATCTGGCTAAAGAAACCGCCATGAGAACAACAACAGAAGAGAGCAAATTAAAAACACTGGGGACTCTTGAAAAACAAAAAGTCCCGGGAGCGCTGTCCGAGAGCGATAAGATAAAACTTTTGGAATCGCTTAGGTAGAGTAATTAAAAAAGAAAAATTAAAAAATAAAAAAATGAAATCAATAAACACAATTAAACAAAATTTTTTAACTTTTAATTTTAATCTTTAAATTTAATCACCATGCCAAATTTTAAAAACGACATATTGCAATCTATAAAA
>JBBTVL010000030.1:0-1939 GCA_038063255.1 Patescibacteria group bacterium
GGTGCATCTCTTCTACACGAGCGCGGGGTTTAATGCCCCGCGCGAGTTCTCTAACGGGGTTTACTAACAAGCTATCCCCTATTCACCTAACCTTATTGACCACAGCGACTGGTCTATTTTGTTTATAAAAAATAAGTTATTTCCCCTCTTTTCTATTGAAAGATTTGTTACATCAATATTTTTTCCTGTTTCCCGTCTAAGGTCGGCAACAACGCTACTGTTTCCTTCATTCGGGTCTATGAGCCAGATACGGTCAGAGAAGAAGAATCGCCCTTGGTACCATGTATCCGGCAGTTTTAGGGGAGTGGCGTCCGCCGGCACGGCGCAGTAAATTTTCGCGCTATCGGCTGTCCAAACGCATTTTTCCGAAAGAGTTCGCGGGCCTAAAGCAAGCGTTGTTTTATTTTTTATATCATATACGCCAAGCGCGATTCCCGTAACGCCCGCATTGCTCAAAAGTATTAATTTTCCATTCGGGCTTATAAGTGTTGTAAGCCCTGTTCCGCCTAAAATTTTTTCAAACACTTTAGTGGCGGGATTTAAACTAAACAAATATCCGGCAATCCCTCCGGAGGGCTTTGTGGTAAGAGAAATTGTTTTCTCTTGCGGCCACGAAACCAGCCATTCGGTAAGCGGCGAATTAAATATCTGCTGTTTGTTTTCGTTTAATGTGTTTGAGACGAAACCGAGCGTTCCCCCGCCGAAACCTATTATATAAAATATTCTTTTCCCGTCGGGAGACACGGAGAGAGTGGATATGTTTTGAGGAAGAAATACTCCTTTTAGTTCATTATTTTGCTCACCCGCCTGCCCCAACCCCGAGGTTAAACCTAGGGGGGGAATACCGGCGGAATAGGTTTCAATTGTTTTATTATCATCGCGCAAATACCTGATTATTACCCCAGCCCCGTTTTGGGTGAAAATGGCCTCATGGATGCGCGGGATAGTAGTGTTGGTGATTCTTCTAGCGTTTGCCTCCTCGGGGCCGATTTCGTAGACATTCCCGCTAGCCCGCTCAAGATAGCGCACCGTCGCCGTAGTACTGGTTGCCTCCACCACGCCAAATCCGGCTACCGGTATTTGGGAGAGCATTCTTATTTTTGCCGAGGCGGAAGTGGTGCCCCTTTTTATGCCGTCGGTTCCATCGGTTTTTATGCCACCGTCCCCTATTCCTCCCGTGTCTGTTCCGGAAGACCCGCCCCCAAACCCGCCCCCGAACGGCAGGCGGTCTATAATTTCAGTGCCTATATTTCTAATGCCCTCTTTTGGCCCCTGATAAATAAAGAAAAACCAAACCCCGACAGCTATGACGATAAGAGTTAAAACTATGACGAGAATTATAAAAGTTGTGCGGGACATTTTATAGATTTGTTACGTGCCAATGTGCACCAGTAGAAATAGCATTATCCCCCGTTACTTCAAATTTAAATCTGGCACTGCCCCAATTCGCAATAGTCCCGCTTGCTGGATTTGGTTTTCCTACAAAACGGAGTCCAGTGAATTGATTAAGTGATGCTGTCGGACGCAGGTCAACCGTCCGTTGGCCGGGGCCGTGCGATGTACCAGCAGTATGAAGCCAATATTCTGTTCCCCCAGTAACAACGAGATCGCACTCACAGTCAATTTTTAAGGCTAACAGCCCGTCAATAGTTTGCTGTGGGAGTCCGCCGACATTAGTACAATTACTTTGTCCAACACTTGTGCAAGCGGATTTGTTAACCGGAACCCCGCCACGCGAAAGTTCCCCCCTTACCCTAGTTTCATCTGAAAAAATACTATCTAACAAAGTATTTGAGGTTCCAATAGGAGGTGTATTAGGTGAAGTTTGGTCGCTGGTCACCGTAGTCGACTGCGTTAATGTCCCAAGCTTAAGATTTAATTTACGTATATCTGGATTGATTGTGTTTAGAATAAGAACCGCCGCCAAAGCAAGCAGAAG
>JBBTVL010000030.1:2039-7344 GCA_038063255.1 Patescibacteria group bacterium
GTATATCTGGATTGATTGTGTTTAGAATAAGAACCGCCGCCAAAGCAAGCAGAAGCCCCCAGAGCGCATTAGTGAGCTTTCCCTTCCCTTCTTCCTTACCGAAGACCGCGTCAGTTGAAAGATATTGCGCTCCGCCGATGACTATCATTACAATCGCCAGGGCGATAGCAATACCGATTCCTAAATTAAAAACATATTGGAGATAGTCAGCAAGCCCCTTGTCCCCCGCCACCTCTGTTAAATTAGGCAACCCTTGGAGAAGAGTGTATTTATCTTGTGCGTTAGCTATGGTTGCGCCCAAAAACATAAAAAACATGAGAATAAATATAGATATTTTTTTTAATTTTTTATTTTTTATTTTTTCAAGCAAGTCTTTCATCACTGTGTTGTGCCGAATTTAACAATAAGGTTCGTGTCCGCTTCCTGCAGAATCCGCGTTTTGTTTTTTACGCCAAGCGATACATCCGATAAGCCGGAAGCCCCCGACTCTCTCCGCAAAGAAATGGTGCTTGGGTCGGACTTGTCGCTCACAGTTTCTTTTCCGTTTATAATCCAGGAAAAAAGGAGCGACGATTTTTCTTTATTAAGCGAGGAAAAATAATACGGCTCGGCGTTTATTTTTATTTCCTCGTTGTCAAGCGTGAATCTCCCCGGGAGCATGCTCTCATAATACACCCCCTCCAGCGGGCGATTTTCATAAAGGATGATTTCTGGGTCTATAAGCGTGACAAATACTCTCCCCTGCGCGGTGATGCTTCCATCGGAAGGAGAGGCAGTAACTTCTATATTTTCAACCAAGTCAGTGTAGCCGTTTTTTATGGAGAGAATGTTTTTGCCGAAACCGGAACTTGCCTGAATCGCTTTGTCGTTGCGCCTCCATTGATAGACCAGATTTTCCGGCTTAATCAAGAGCCCGCCCGATTTTATGTTGGGGATGGCCACTATTTTTATGCTTCCTTGCGGGGGCGGCAGGGCCTTGCCTTTATAGAACGGCGGGGTGTATGAATCGGACGCTTCCCATATTAGAACAATCTCCCCGGGCGTTACTGAAAGAGATTTGGTAATCGTCCCTAAGAGGGCAGAGACGATGGAGACGCTGACGCTGCTTGTATTGCCCACCGCCCCCGTAACGAACGAGAGTTCTTTTTCTCCGATTCCGGAGAGGGCCTTTTTCCCGTTGAGCGACCAGACGATAGAGGCGCGGTCAAGGTCAATGGCGAAACTTACCAGGCGGACGGTGGTTTTTTGGCGGGGGCCGGGCTGTTCCGGACTTAAGGATATGGAAACCTGGTTACTGTCCGTCGTTTGGGCGGACACTAGGCCAAAAATAAAAAATAAAAAAGAAAAAAGTAGGATTGGGATAAAAATTTTTTTTGCAGTTGGCATTTATTTTTTTGCGATTGGCGCAAGCGGTATTTTTTCGGAAGCACCTTCCATTATTCGGACGGCAGTCAGGTTTATGGTGGCCATTGGCAGAGCGCCAAATAAAGGTATCACCTCAATTATAGCCGTTATAGCGAATGTCGCCAATTTGCGCCCGTTTAAAGAAACACCAATGAAGAAAAAATAAGCCCACAATACCATACTCATAATCGCACCAGTGATAGTAGTAAGCGGTGCAGTAAACACAAGCGCAGTAAACACGATGTCAGAAATATCTTTAATTATTGCGAACACAAGCACTATATAAAAACCGACCCCAAACTTACTTTTCTTTTTTGGTTTATTTTCTTCTTCCATGTATCTAAAATTTAAAATTCAAAAAGTAAAATTTAAAAATTGAAAGTTTAAAAAGTAAAATTAAAAACTGTTTTTAATCAGTCGACCAGTATCGATTTCTTTTTTTACTTTTTTCATTTTCATCTTTTAACTTACTTTTTCTCCCATTTTTTATGTTCCCTCCGCCTTGAGCTCGGCTTTGGCTTTTTTAATAGCTAAAACCTGGGACGGGTCTGAAGTTATTATCTGCTCTTCGGTATAGGAAGCGATTATTTTTATGGCCACATGTTTTAGTCCGGCGAAGAAAATTCCTTCTCCCAAGTTTGATTCAAGCAAAAGATATTTTTCTTCTTCCGTTAAATTAAAAGTTTTTTGCACTAAATCTATAGAAGCCGGCGACTGTTTAAGCAGAATCTGAATGGACGAGTTGGTGATAATCGGCAGACCGTAAGGGCTGCGCAAAAAGTCGCCCACATCCTGGGTAACGGTGGCCAGGCCGAGATAATATTTTCTGCCGCGCTTGGCAATGGAAAAAAGAAAAGAGGCCGTGTCTTCCGACTTCATCATCCACCAGGCCTCGTCCACCACCAAAAGGCGTTTCTTCAATTCTTTGCGTACGGCGTTCCAGATGAAGTGAGTAACGATGTACATTGCCACCGGCTTCAGCTCGTCTTCCATGTCGCGCACCGAGAAGACCACGAATTTTTTATTAATATCAACATTGGTCGGTTTATTGATGAAGCCGGCCCATGTTCCTCTGGTGTATTTGGAGAGGCGCTGAACCAGCGACTCCCCGCCCTCAATGCCGGCCAAGACCAGCTCGAAGTCGGACATTAACGGCGGCTCAATGTTAGCGAAGTCCGCATCAGCGGTGATGTCTTTGAGCGCATAGGTTTCAGTAATGGCGCGGTCGACAGTCGCGTCTTCTTCCGGCGTAAAGCCCCCCAGCATTATTCTGAAGAGTCCGACCAAATTTACGATGTTTGACCGCAAAACATCGCCGGGAGATTCATCTTCCCGAGGAATCGGCAGGTCAAAAGGATTGATGTGGTGCTCGGAAGTGAGCGAGATATTAAAATAGCGTCCGCCGGTGGCCTCGGCCATATATTCGTACTCGCGCTCGGGGTCAATAACGATGACTTCGGCGTCGAACATGAGCGTACGCAAAATTTCCAACTTGGTGGCGAAAGATTTTCCGGCGCCCGACTTGGCGAAAATAATAGAATTATAATTTTCAAGCGAGAAGCGGTCAAAGAGCACCAGGGAGGCATTGTGGCGGTTGATGCCGTAGAGAATTCCTCGGTCAGAAGTGAGGTCAAACGAAACGAACGGGAAAATGGACGAAAGCGGAGAGGAATTCAGTTTTGAGTGCACATTTAAAAGGTCGGTGCTTATGGGGATAACGCTTTTGAACCCTTCTTCTTGCTGGAAGAGCGCCGGCTTCAAGTAAATGAGCTTTGACTCAAGTATTGATTTTATTTCCGACTCTGTTTTACTCATTTCGTCTTCATTGTCGGCGTATATGGTGATATAGAGTCCGACATCAAAAATGCGCTCCTGCGCCTGCTGAAGCTGGTCGCGCAGACTCTCCAGGTCCTGATAGGCGGTATCAAGCATAGGGTCGCGCACCAGCCCTTTCTGTTCGCGCATATTTATCTGGCTTTGAACTTCAGCTACTTTTTTCTGAAATTGTTTTAAAATCGAGGCCGTATCTATCGGGTGAATGAAGATTGAAACATCAAAAACTTTATCCAAGTTTATTATCGGCGAAAACCAATTGTCGGAAAGAAAGCGCGGATAAGAAATGACAAAAAAAGTGCGGGCTATCTTGTCGCCGAGATTAAGCGCCCTCGGCTCTACTTCAAGCGCCGACGGGGCGATTACATCGCGGAGCTCGAGCGTCGCCGCCTCGTAAATTTGCTGAGGCAGTATCGGCACTACTTCGCTCTTTTTTTCTTTTTTAAAAAAACTCAATAAATCCATTTAAATTAAAAATTAAAAAGTAAAATATTAAAACAACTCATTTTCCACGCTTAAGAGTTATGATACTAGAGCCTAAAATATTAGCTAGTTCATTTGTTTCTTTAAGTAGCGGGGTTACCTCTTCTACTTTCGCCTTTTTTGAGTCTCTAAATAACTCGAGCCAGAATCTCGATTCATTTGCTGATTTAAGTGAGTAAGATAAAAAATTTGTAAAATCTTTTCTACTACTACCCGCCTGTGCTTCCACAATATTTGCGCCAACGCTGGTACCACTTCTTAATAGTTGTTTCCCCATTATTTGTGTTCCCATGTCCCTTCTATCAAGACCATCAATAAATTGAATAATATCAAGAGCATAACGATATACTCTATTTTTCAAATCGTTTTTATTCTTAATTTTCTCACTTTCTATTTCTCCCATTTTTTAATTTTTCTTTTTTACTTTTTAATTTACTTTGATGGAACGGGACAAATCTCCGGGATTGAAAATTTTATAGAAAAGTTCTACGACCTCCTCGGTGCCGAGCTGAATGACCCTAATCCCCATGCCGGTTAATCCCTGCTCGACAATGCTTACTCTTTGTTCCAGCTGGGAGCGCGCTTCCTCAAATATTTCTATATCGTCTCTCTTTTTTTCCGAAGCGTCTTTTTTCATTGGGAGGAAAGAGAGGGGGCGCTTGGCGCTTAAAATTGCCTCGGTATACGGCACGGAGATGAAAAAGTTTTTGGTCATAATGCTTGTCCTGTCGGTGAAGTTTTTTATGAACTCAATGTATTCGTGAATCTGTATTTTTAAGAGTTCTTCCATCTGCAGTTTCATCCGCTCTTCAAGGAGCGCAACATACGGTCTGATATCCAATTTGCGCGACTGTACGAAAATTTGGATGGAAAAGTCCAGTGAGTTCAGAAAATTTTGAAATTGGGAAATAACCGCCCTCTGCTCGTCTTCGCTTTTAAGGGCCAAGTTGAGTGACGACACGATAAGTATTACGCGGAGTCCGCCGTCCTTAAGAATCACCACCCCGTCGCGTACTTCCTTTATGGGTACGAATTCTTGGGTTGCTTTGCCAGAGGCTTTATTTTTTATTGCCACAGTAGTTAAATTAAAAGTTTAAAAAGTAAAATTTAAAACAGTTTTTTATTTTAATAATCATTTTTAATTCTTTTTTACTTTTTTCATTTTGAATTTTTATTTTTCTTCACTTTTATTAAGATCGAGCACATCTAAGCTCCAGGAGAGCTCTTTTAATTTACTGTCCGACATGCGCGGGACAAAACTCTCCTCAAGCGAGCCGTCTCCTTCTTTTTTGGGGCCGCGCTTTTTTTCTTCTTTTTTCCACAGATAGAGCTTTTGCGAGAAATAGTATTTTATAAACGACTCAAGCACCAGAATAAATGGCCTGCTGTTTACTTTGTAGAAAGCAAGCCCCGCCGACAGCGCCAATATGGGCGCGATTAAGATGATGGCCAGAAAAAACGGCAGAATCCTGTATATAACGAAAGAAATGCCAAATCCCCCAACTAAATAAAGGAATTGCTTAAAGGTAAAGGGCCCGAAAATTTTGTCTTCAACCTCGATGAATTGAGGAACGCGGAATTGCAT
>JBBTVL010000030.1:7444-9160 GCA_038063255.1 Patescibacteria group bacterium
GTTTCCTTGCTTTCTATTTTGAATGGCTGGGCGAGTTTTTGCTCGGCAATATTTCCCATTGGCGCTGTAGGTGCTTGCCCGCCTAAGTTTTGTTCTACAAAATTTTGGCGGGCTGGTGTTGGGCTAGCCATTTTTTGTACTGGTGGCGTTTCTTTTTTCTTTTCCCCCAAGCTATTTCCTAATAAGCTAGTTCCTGTCCCCTTGTTCCCTACTGGTTTCGTTATTTCCCAAACATCTTTTTCTTCTTTCTTTTCCTCTAAGCTATTTCCTAAAAAGCTAACTCCTGTTCCCTTGCCAATAACTGGTTCCGGATTCTCTATGCCATGAAGCACATCTTCTCGTCTTAATGTTTCTTCTTCCAGTAAACCATTCTTTGTTTTGTCGTTTGTTGTCGGTTGTAGGTTGTCTGTTGTTGATTGTTGGTATTCCACTTCTTCCTCTTCTTCTGTTTCAACTGTTTTTTCTCGAATAGATTTTCTAATTTCATCAAAAACTTCCCTGTTAATGTCTTCTACGATTTTTTGCGCTTGTGGAAGTTCAATAACCAAATCTTTTGAAAGAATTTCTGAAAAATTAGCCGAATCAATAAGGCCGAGCGCCGCCAGCATGGCGCTGTCCGTTAGCTTGCCCGCCTGAACAACACTTAGCCGGTAGCGCTTGCCGATTTCTTGCACTTTGTTTGACACATGGGAACTGGCAATCGCCTCCTGAAATTCTTCAGGCAATCCCGCTATCGCCTGCTCTAATTGTTCATTGGTGTATTCCATTTATCCTTCTTTTTTAGGCTCGGGTTTTTCTTCGGCTTTCCTGTCTTCTTTCTTGTCTTCTTTTTTGTCACCGCCGCGCGTTTTATCCAGTTTCTCTCTCTTCTTGTCTAGTTGATCAGGGATAGATTCAAGTCGCTTCACTTTTCGGTCTAGGGTTTTTTGTAATGCCATGTTTCGAGCTCTTATTTCCACCGATGTGCTTGCGTCCTCGCCTCGTACCTTAGCATCTGCGCTTGCGGCTTCAAGTTTTTCTATAGCTCTCTCAATGTTTTCTACCGTTATCTCTTCGGTTCTGATTTCTCTTTCAAGCGTTTCTCCCAGTACTTTTTTCAGGTCTGCCTGGAGTGTTTCTATATCTTCTTCTAATTTTTTCGTATCTCTTGCCCCTTTTTCTATTTTTGCCGCCGCCTCAATATCACCTTTCACACTTGTGGTGAACGGTCTGGTCAAAACAACACCGGCAAATTTAGGCGGAGTTCTCAATTGTTGAGCGAAGGCCTGCTGGCGCCTAGCAGTAACTTGTTTTGCCGCCATGACTTCTTCCGGTGTGCTCCCCGGCGGAGCCTTGGTTTCAAGCAGTTTTGCATCGCTTTCTTGCATTTTTGCGCGCGCCTTAATTGCCTCTTGCTCGGCCTTTCTAAATCCGCCTACGCCGGCGCCACGGCCCATCATTCCCGTATCAATCCCGGCTCCTTTGATTATGCCGCCGGTTAAATCTCCAAGCGCGCCTGGAGCCCTGACGCTTCTCACATCAAAACTTGATTTGGCCACACCCTCGTAAGTTTTAAGGCGAAGCATAGCCCGGCGCGCCCCAGCCGTGGGTTTCCCGTCCGGGCCCAATTCCTCTGCTGCGGACTTAAGTTTTTCGCTTCCAGCTAGCCGCGCGAACAACCGTCCAGCCGTTTGCCTGCCCAAAAATCCGCCCACTCCGCCGACGGCGGTACCCAAT
>JBBTVL010000031.1:0-5122 GCA_038063255.1 Patescibacteria group bacterium
GTGGCTTGCCGTATCCATAGTGCTCCGTGGCGCGCTTGCGAAGATTCTCGGTTGTGCGGTCGGAGTCTTTGGAGATTTCTTTTCCCGGCATGAGCGCGACTTTGTAGGTCTGCCCAGCAACCAGCCGATGGTTCTTGTCGTAGCTATCGGCCGCTTGGCTCAAGAGGCAGAGCTTGGCGTAGTTGCCTAGGCGATACTTCTCTGCCTCGAGCCGTTCGATCTCCTGCGCGCCGATCAAGTCGAGGCCCATCAGCGTAATGACGATATGCCCGTGTTCGTTGCGTTCGAAGATGAACGGATTCTTGCGCTGGTTGAACAACGCGAACTCATCAAGCGTAATGACCCCTTTGCGAACTTTGTGGGCGAGGTCTTCCCACAGTCCCGCCAAGCGTTCGCCCGGCAGAATCACGGCGTTAGCCATGTTTATCTCCTGATGCTGTACAACGAGAACGAGGCTTCGTTTCGCCACAGCCAAAATTGCTCATTTTTCTTAAACAATTTTGGCTGTGGCGAATTTGTGCCTATTTTTAAGAGCTTTATTTCTACTGGGATTCTATCACAAAATAACAATTATGTCAATAGAATTAGAATCTGTTTGTTTTGTTATCATAGCTTTATGATTGCACGACTAGAAGGAACACTCTCTTTTGCGGGCGACCGATACATAATTTTAAGTGTCGGCGGGGTGGGTTATAAGATAACCGTGACCGGAGACACCCTGCACACCCTGCGTAAAGAAAAAGGCACAATATCGCTTCTTACCCATCTTGCCGTGCGCGAAAACGCGCTTGATCTCTATGGCTTTATGCTACAAGCAGAACTTGAGCTTTTTGAAATGCTTATTTCTATTTCAGGCATCGGGCCTAAATCGGCAATTCAAATAATGGGGCTGGCCGGGGTAGAAACCCTAAAAAAGGCCATCTCCTCCGAAGACACCTCTTACTTAGTTAAAGTTTCCGGCATCGGCAGAAAAACCGCCGAAAAAATAGTGTTGGAATTAAAAGATAAGCTAGGTGGCGAAGGGAAAGTAGAGAGCGGCGCTTTGCGCGAAGAAAGTGACGCGGTGGAAGCGCTCAAGTCGCTCGGCTACTCGCAGGCGGAAGCGCGCGAAGCGCTTAAAAAAGTTGGTAATAAAGAAGCGACTACCAGTATGCGCGTCAAAGAAGCACTAAAAATATTGGGTAACAATCACTAACCAATCCTTATTCCAATGTTCTTGAGAACATTGGAATAAGGATTGGGGGTGATATAATAAAAAAATGAAAAATTACAGAAAGTTGGAACGCATAGTAAAAGGCTTTTCTAACCACCGAAGAATACAGATACTTGAGCTTATAAAACGTAAACCCGAACTCTCTGTCATTAATATTTCGGACGAACTCAATATAAATTTCAAAACCGTGTCGGAACATATACGACGTTTAGCCATCGCTGGACTTGTGATGAAGCGGAGTGAGGGTCCGTCCGTGTGCCACAAAATAACACCCACAGGATTTTCTATTCTAATGTTCTTAAGAACATTAGAATAGAAATAAAGATGGATATGTTTATGTTGGAGAAAATTTTTCTTGCCCTAAAAAAAATAATTCCCAGAAAAATTTTTAAGGCCCTGCAACCGGGCTATCATTATATTTTGGCGATATTGGGTGCTCTTTTTTATGGATTCCCGGCGCAAAAACTTTTTGTAATAGGAGTCACCGGCACAAAAGGAAAATCAAGCACCGCCGAGCTTATCACTTCAATACTTGAAACGGCTCTGTACAAAACGGCACTCCTGTCCACAATACGATTTAAAATCGACGGTAAAAGCGAGCGCAATCTCTACAAAATGACTATGCCGGGAAGATTTTTTGTACAGAAATTCCTACACGATGCGGTAAAAGCGGGCTGTACGCACGCAGTCATTGAAATGACTTCCGAGGGGTCGCGCCAGCATCGGCATCGCTATACAGAGATGAACGCGCTTGTCGTCACCAACCTAACGCCGGAGCATATTGAGTCGCACGGCACATTTCTAAATTACAAAGAAGCCAAGCTATCTATCGCGCGAGAACTTGCTATTTCTTCGAAACGCCCGCGTATTGTAGTGATAAACGCCGATGACCAGCATGGACAGGACTTCCTGAGGGTTGAAGCCGAAAAAAAACTTTCTTTCTCGCGTAAAAAAACATCATATTCTGAAAACGAATCCGGTCTTTCTATTTTGTTTAATGGGGTAGAGATAAAAAGCCCGCTTCGGGGAGTTATTAATGTGGAAAATATTTTAGCCGCCGCCACGCTTGCCGAAGTTATAGGAATTTCAGAAAATAAAATAAAAGATGGTATTGCGGGCGTGAGCGGAATAGAGGGACGGCTAGAAAAAATTTTTGTCGGGCAAAATTTTGAAGTGATTGTTGATTATGCCCACACGGCCGACTCAATGGAGAAGGTTTATAAAATTTTTGAAAATAAAAGAAAAATTTGCGTTTTCGGCGCGACCGGCGGGGGCAGGGATAAATGGAAGCGCCCGGAAATAGGAAAAATTGCCGACAAATACTGCCATAAAATAATTCTCACCAACGAAGACCCCTATGACGAAGACCCGGCGCAAATAGTGAAAGAAGTCGCCTCTGGGATAAAAAACAAAAAACCAAAAATAATAATGGATAGACGCGAAGCGATAAGAGAGGCAATTACGCTTGCAAAAAAAGGAGATGTTGTTCTTATCACCGGCAAAGGCACTGACCCTTACATAATGGGGCTAAATGGAAGCAAAATAGCTTGGGATGATAGAGAAATCGCGCGAAAAGAATTAAAAAAATTAGGATATGCCAGAGCTGCCTGAAGTACAAACAACTGTTAGCGGTCTAGACAAAGTGTTGCCCGGTCTAAAAATAAAAGGTCTGTGGAGTGATTGGGAGAAAATGGTTAAAGACCATTCGTTTTCTAAATTCAAATCAGAAGTTGTGGGAGAAAAGTTTTTAGGAGCAAGGCGGCGTGCTAAAAATATTTTAATAAATATCTCGGGTGGCAAAACCATTCTCATTCACATGAAAATGACGGGCCACCTCTTGTACGGAAAATATGAGAAAAAACGTAACAATAAACATGTAACACGAAACAAGGAGAAGTGGGGGTGGGTCCCAGTTGAAAAAGGTCCACTTAACGACCCATTCAACCGATTCATACACCTTGTTTTTATTCTTTCAAACGGTAAACACTTGGCTTTTTGCGACACCAGAAAATTCGGGAAAGTTGCATTAATTGAAACAGTCCGTCTTCCCCACTCATTACATCTTTCTCACTTGGGACCTGAACCATTGGAAAAATCCTTCACCTTTCAAAAATTTGAAGAAAGGCTGAGCAAAAAACCAAATTGGAAAATAAAAACAGTGTTGATGGACCAAACAATCATCGCGGGAATCGGAAACATATATTCGGATGAAATGCTTTTTCTATCCGGAATACATCCAGAAACAAGAGTAGAAAAAATAAATAACAAAAAATTAGAACTCCTTTTTCGCTCAATGAGGCTAGTTCTTAAAAGTGGCATAAATTTTGGCGGGGATTCTATGTCAGATTATAGAAACATCTACGGCAAGCGAGGTAAATTTCAAGAACGCCACAACGCTTATCGAAAAACCGGTGAGAATTGTGGGATGCGTGGTTGTCGCGGTATTATAATAAAGAAGAAGGTTGGTGGAAGAAGCGCACATTTCTGTAGCATTCATCAGTTTCCCTCTATTAATAAGAAAAAATAATTTTATGGATAAATCATCTGCTCC
Organism: Patescibacteria group bacterium; assembly: GCA_038063255.1. GTDB lineage: Bacteria > Patescibacteriota > Minisyncoccia > Phycocordibacterales > VMEP01 > JAUYLU01. The sequence goes on from JBBTVL010000031.1 coordinate 3,765, forward strand.
CTCAAATCCGATTTTTTGGTTTCTAGCCATAATGACTCTACTCTGGTTTGCGTGGTTTTTTACTGGCGGACCAGAACGGGCTCGCACATGGAATAGCGGCGTTTTCTTAAAGAAGGTCGCTCCACTGGATACCGGCGAGAGCTACGGCAAGCCGTCAGACCTCTTAAATAAAAATACCTACCGCTAGTGGTCGAAAATCCTAACGATCAAAAAGTCTAAACAGAGCAACTGCTAGAGTCACCGATACATTAAGCGACTCTTTCCCGACGTCGTCTGGCTGACGATTTCGGGCAAGCTTCCCTCTCATGGGAATTTCGGCGACCTCGTTACACAAGTCTAAAACATCACTAGAAAGCCCGTCCACCTCATTGCCAAATACAAGCGCAGTTTTCTTTTTTGGCAAGACTTTTTTGTAGTCAATGGAACGTTTATCTTGTTCTAGAGCCACGATGAAGAATTTATCTTTTTTTAATTTTTTGACTGCTTCTTCTATTGTAGGGAAATGCTCATAGGGAACCGTCTTTTCGGCACCAAGCGCGGATTTTTTAAAATCCGAGCGCACTCTGCCAAAACGGTCCATCGGTCCGGGGGTATATCCGCACAAATAAACTTTTGAAACCCCGATTGCGTCAGCCGTACGAAAAATCGCCCCGACATTGTGAACGCTCCTGATATTATTGAGCACTAAATAAATTGTATTCAAATCCCCTGCTCGATTTAGAACCTTTAGGTGGTCTTTACCCCTAAAGGTTTTTGAGTATTTTCAATTGTATCAGATTCAGGTCTCTCGGTAGGGAAGATTTATGCAGGTAAGATAAGTTCCCAGTCTGTAACAGTAAAAGTTGGCCACTCCTCTTGGTGGGTATTTTCGAAATGAGCGATGGTCTTAATCTCCCTAGAGAAAATATCTTTATAACTAACTGTGATTATTTTTTGGTCACTAGGTAAGCTGTCGATTTTATCTATCTCTTCGTCCTTAAGAATGATTTTTGAGCCAACCCATTCTTTATCTGTATCTAGACTCCTAATTACAACTGGGTGTTTATCAGATATTGATATTGTGATACTTCGAGCAATTCCGTACCCAACATTCTTAAGTTGAAAAGAAACATATTTCTCTATTATATTTCCACTGCTTATTGCCGAGTTGGGTCCGTTTATCCCCACTCTAATTATAGGAAGCCGAGCATCTTTTCTCGTGTTCGTTGCTTCTTTGACGGCCTGTTTAGTTAGGAAACTATAATAAAAAGTAATTGCAACGAGAATAACTGTTGCAAGCGCCTGAATTGCTCCACTATGTACATCTAGATAACCAACCATTTTATTAAATATATTTATAAGTTTGTCTTGACTCATTT
>JBBTVL010000032.1:0-21182 GCA_038063255.1 Patescibacteria group bacterium
TCCGCCCAGTAGGAATCGAACCTACGACCCTCTGCTTAAAAGGCAGGTGCTCTACCAACTGAGCTATGGGCGGCTAAAACTTCGCCTTGCGAAGTTCGCCCGACCAAAACGAATGTTTTGGTTTAGGGATTCTAACGGTATAGAATGAAAACATCATAGCAAACAAAGGTCAATAATTCACTTATTTAACTTATCCCCAGAGCGCTTGAATGAAATCCCCGTGTTGCTATACTATATCCAGACTGTGGTACAGACGTTTGCGCGAGCCTACCGTCGCTCTGATGACGGAAACTAAACTCGCAAACACTTGCTTCACATAAGAACATTCGCCCGAAGTTTTCAACAACGGGCACCCGAATTACAGACGAAGGCGCTACCGAAGTTGGCGCCTTTTTCTTATGTGTTCTATGTGTCGGTTTTACACATAAAATACACGACCGTGTATTTTATGTGTATGGTTTAAACAGTTTCCAAAAGAAACATTTCAAGCGCCACAGGAAATTCAACTATCCCTCGATGGCTGTCATGATACATTCCAACTAACCGAGAAAGCGCGCCTCTAACTTCCCCATTACTCCACTTAGACTCAAATGATTTTGCTTTCATAAGAGGATAGGGTGAGAGCCCCGTTGCCCCGCCGACTTTTGCCAAAAAAATATTTTTCATAACCCAGAAAATTATGCCGTGAAGCTCTTCCGAAACAGCGCCTTTTGACATGGCCTCTTGATAGAGAACCCAGGCCGCCTTTCTATCACGCCTTCCTATAGCGTCTCCTAGGGCGAAATTACCCCCATCCTTTTTGATTGGCTTTTCTTTAAGGCTACATTCAACAAGCTCGGCTCCTTTTTTTTCTATAGCGCTCAAAAGGTCTTTTGTCGCGGACGCCTGGCTCACGATAAACGCATTAGCGGACTGCGCCATCAGAGAGGCGCATTTTTTAAGAATTTCTTTCAGTTCTTTTGATAGAAGCAGGTCGCGAAGCAAGAAAATCTGGGCTTCATCGAATAATACCTGGGATGTTGCCATTTCTTCCAAAAAATCAATAGAGAGTTCTTCCTCTTTCAGCTCGCACAAAGCGGCGTTTTTTGTCTTGATTAATTTCCCAATTTTTTCTCTTCGCTTGTCGGTGTCATCTCCATAAAAAAAATAAAACATATCGGGGAGTCTTTAGTTGATAGTCTATAGTCTATAGGAAATACAAAAGGGCTAAAGCCAAGTATGAACATTCTCCTTGTATTTAACATAGTCGTCACCATATTTTTTATGCAGTAATGCTTCTTCGCGCCTGACAATAAAAATACTGACTATATGGAAAGCGATAATTGTTCCAAGAAGCATCAGTAAAGAATTCATAACCAAACTGAAACCAAGGGTCAGGAGTGCCAATCCCAAGTATGTTGGATTCCTGCTGAAGCGATATGGACCAAAACGAAAAGTCCGGGCAGTACTGGGGTCTTTTTCATTAATCCTGAATTTGGCTATGGATTTTTGCGCCCAAATAATGAGGACCGGGGAAAGAAAAAGGAGAAAGAGTCCGACTGGCAAAAGCATTTCATTTTTTGCAATTTGAATTGGAAATTTTATATTCAATAAAAAAGATATTAAAAAAACAAAAAGGTGCACCACCGGGGAATAAACCGTAAGTCCTAAAAGGCTATCTTCGGGGTACGCTGATTTATTTTTTTCGGACGGGTTTTCCATGGCAAAAGTCTAACATAAAAACTAAACCTCCCCCCAATTGCCTCCTGATGAAGCATTAACGACAAGCGGCACGGGCGACTTATTCTTCAGAAAACTGCGCCCTAAAACGCCTTCCATGGCGCTTTTTATCAGTTTTTCTGCCCTTTCTACGACTCCATCCTCCACTTCATAAACCAGCTCATCGTGTATTTGAAGAAGTAAATGCACTTTACTATGAAGTCCCTCTTTTTTTAAATCATCATCCGCAAGCTTAATGGCAATTTTAATAATGTCGGCGGCCGTTCCTTGAAGCGGGGCATTCGTTGCCATGCGCTCGGCCATAGCTCTAATGTAAGGAATACTTGATTTTATTCCGGGAAATTGGCGCCGTCGGCCGAAAAGCGTTTCGGTGTAGCCGTTTTTTCTGGCAAACATTTTAACTTCTTCCATATATTCCGCGATGCGTTTGAATTCTCTCATATAACTGTCGTAAAAATCCTGCGCTTCGGCGCGCGTACCACCAAGAGTTTCTTTGAGGGCGGAAACTCCCATGCCGTAAACGATACCGAAGTTAATCACTTTGGCCTTGCGCCTCATTTCGGGCGTTACCTCGTCCTCTTCCACATGGAACACGCGCGAGGCCACGGACGCGTGCACATCTTTCCCCTCCTTAAACACTTTAGTTAAATATGGGTCGCCCGAAAGCATAGCCGCCACGCGAAGCTCAATTTGTGAATAATCAAACGACAAAAGCTTATAACCTTTTTCTGCTAAAAACCCATCCCTCACCGCCCGCCCGAGCTCGCTTTTAATAGGAATATTTTGGAGATTAGGGTTAGCGGAAGCGAAACGGCCGGTAGTGGTCCCTGTTTGAATAAAATGCGAATGGAGGCGGTTTTTCTCGTCAAGAAGAGGGGGTATGGCGTCTATATAGTTTGAAAGAAGTTTTTGCAGTTCGCGATGGCGGAGTATCTCTTCAATTATAGGGTGCGCGCCTTTTATTTTTTCAAGTTCGGAAATCCTTGTAGAGCGCGCTCCGCCTTCCGTTTTTTTCATTCTGGTGCCCGAGCCCGCGGATAAGCGCATCTTGTCAAAAAGAATAACTCCCATCTGTTTGGGAGAATTAATATTAAATTCCTCGCCGGCCGCCGCCCAAATTTTTTTCTCAAGCGCGGAGAGTTTTTTATGATATTCAACGGATAATTTTTTGAAATGGGAAGCATCAACGAGAACCCCGCGCAACTCGGCTTTTTTAATTATAGCAACGAGCGGTAATTCAATATTATTCAAAACCCTATCTAGTTTTTTATTTTTAATTTCTTCTTCAAGTGTTCTTATAGCTTTGTTTATATCTTTCCCCTGCGTATGAGAAAAGATATCTTCAAGCGTTGGATTAGTTTTTTCCGAATCAATAAGCCAAAGTGAAATTTGTGCTCTCGTAAGAGCTTCTTCCCCTGCCTCATCTAACATTCTCACATTCTGCAGAATGTGAGAATGTTGATAAACTTTTCCTTCTTCTTTATCTACACTCATTTTTTCTTTTGGAACTAGACCGAAAATAGCGCGCATTCTTTCATTAAGACTTTTGAACTCAAATTCGCGAAGAAGTGCTTCTCCGCGTTCAATATCAACGCTTTCTTTCCAAAAATTTTTAGGAATTAAAAATTTTATCGGCGCATCAAGGCGTATTTCGGCAAGCGTCTTTGAAAAAAGCGCTTCCTCTTCTCCTTCTTTCAAAAGTTCCACAATTCGCGGAGAAACGCCGGCATCTTTTATTTTTTTCTCGTCTTTCTTTAATGTTTTATAAAGCGCCTCAATTGTGCCGAATTCTTTTATAAGAATGGTGGCTGTTTTCTCTCCTATTCCGGAAATCCCAACGATATTGTCCGACGGATCGCCGCGAAGTCCCTTATAATCGGGTATTTGTTTTGGTGAAAAACCAAAACGCGCCACGACTGCCTTTTCATCATAAATAATCGTGTCATTAATTCCCTTCTTTAATGTATAGACCCGTACTTTTTCATTATCAACAAGCTGAAGCGTATCCATGTCGCCGGAAGCGATGATTACAGATATCTCTTTTTCTTTTTTCAATTGCTCCACAACTGTGCCGATAACATCGTCCGCCTCAAAGCCCGGCGCCTCATAGATGGGAATATTCATGGCCTTAAAAATATCTTTAGAACGAATAATCTGCGCCACAAGCGCAGGATCGGCCTTAGGGCGCGAGGCTTTATACCCCTCGTAGGCAACATGACGAAATGTAGGACCGGGTAAATCATAAGCTGCAACAATATAATCGGGAGATAAATCTTTAATAATTTTTAAAAGCATGGAAACAATGCCGTAAAGAGCCCCGGTTGGCTCACCCTTGCTTGAAATAAATTCCGGCAGGGCGTGGTAGGCGCGGTGTATTATCGCGTGAGCGTCCAGAAGAACCAATGTTCTTTTATTTTTTTCGTTCATTTTGTAAGTGAAATTTGCCGAGTCGTCTCGTTAATAAAAATAAAATGAAGTGCTCGATATGAAGCGGGCAATATTTTCTTGACTCGTTCGCCCCATTCTATCAACACTAAATTTCCCGGGTCTTCGGCGATTTCTTTAAAATGAAGTACCTTCAATTCCTTTTCATTGTCCAAACGATAAGCATCAATATGCACAAAATGCGAAAAACCGAATTTTTTCTTGGCGCTTAGCGGTAATTTATATGTTTTTTGAATTACAAATGTTGGGCTTGTAATCCTCTCCCTGATACCCAAATGCTTGGCCAGCGACTGGGCAAAAGTCGTTTTCCCGGCGCTTAAATTACCGGAACAAACGAGTACGGTGGCTTCTTTCCCGTCTAGCTTTCGACTAGCCGAGGCTGATTCTTTTCGCGCGGCAGAAAGCATTAAAAGAACCTTCTTAGCCACCCGCTTGGTTTCCAGGATGCTTTTGGAGCGCCGAGTAATCATGAGTGAATTCTAGCATAATAGAAAAACCTCTTTGGTCTAAACGACCAAAGAGGTTTTTCGTTCATCTCACTGTTTGTAGAGAATCCCCGTCCTCCTTAATATAAGGACTACTTGATTCCCCTCTATTGTCTAATTCGCTCGAATTAGACAATAGATTAAAAATATAAAATATAACCTGGTACAATGTTTCGTCCTTGCTCCCGTTTTAGGGCCTGACCCCCACACCCATGCATGGGTGTGGGGGTTTAGAAATTAATTAGTTTTTTCCTTTTCCTTTTCTCCGTAAAAATTACGCGCCAAAATAATGAGGCCTAAAATTACCAGAATAAGAAGAAGCCATTCAAGAAGGGTATCGGGAAGAAATCCATCTCCACCGAAAAACGACAAGGCTGCCTGTCCGTTACGGCTCTGACAAATTTGATTAAGCGAGTAGGCCACGACTTCCTCTTGCGCCCCCGACACTGTGTCGGTATCCACCAGATAGGCCGTCACAACAATCGTCTTACCGATTTCAGCCCCGCGCACCACCTCGGTGCGTACGGTCATTGTGCCACCGTCTCCCGAGGCGACATTTCCGAGCGGAAGCACGACGCTTGTGTCTTTATCAGAATAGGTCCCTCGGTCGCTATCGTTATAAGCAAGCTCCTGCGGTAAAAGTACGCGAAGCACGACATCTTTGAGGGCACGACTGGAAGTATTTTTATAATTTACCGTGTAGGAAATAATGTTGCCGCGCGCTATGCACAAGCCGTCTTGATTTATATCAAGCGCCATAAGAGAAGGTTGTGAAGTGGAGTTTCTGACAACATTACTGGTTGTCTTTTTTACCACCACTGTTGAGCTGGTTGTCGTCACAGTGCCGATATTCCCAGTCAGAAAATTCATGATGTCACCCTTGGAAGTGCCGTATGAACTTGTCACAACCGCGCGGTAGTAATAGCGGGTGTTGGGCAAAAGATTAAACAAGCTGGCAAAAAATGAAATTGATGGGGCGTTGCCGATTGCCTGCGTCGGGGTGGTATTGCTGATGTTTAAAGTATTGTCGGTACCCCATTCGAAGTAACCGTTTGTTGACGGGCTTTGCACACCAGGATTGTTAATTGTGGCAAGACCATTTACCCGTCCGCTTGTCTGGCCAATATTAGTCGCAAGCAATGTAATTGCCTGAAGATTAGTGCCGCCACCGGTGTTGTAAATGGTATTGCCACCCCCGGTTGAGGTGAACGAAAGGATATTGCCGTAAACTTGGCCGCTCGAACCTTGAGCCACGGCGCGGAAATAGTAAGTCGTGTTCGGTTGAAGGCCAGTGAGGGTCTGGTTGAAGGCGCCAGCCGTGAGACCTTGCCCTATTTTTATCGTCTGACTGCCGAGATATCCGTTTGAAGTGCCCCACTCAAACCAGCGGGTAGTAAAAATCCCGTTCGGGTCAACATATCCGTTTAAAACGGCAAATGTATCGCCAACGCCGGTGGCGCTGTAAGTCGTGATGTAAGGCTGGCCGGTAGAGGTGTTACAGTTCTGATAAACGCCGTTTATATAACACTGTCCACTGGTGTTGGGGTTGTTAGTATTGATGTTGAAATTACCGGTAGTGAAGGTCTGGGTAGCGCCGTAAACGAAAGGATCTGTGCCGCTCTGGGCCACTGCTCGATAATAATAGAGAGTATTTGAATTCAAACCACTGACCGTCTGCGAATAAATGCTTGAATTGCCGCTTATAAAACTCTGGCTGGTAACATTGCCGAATGTCGGCGATGTCCCATATTCAAACCAGGCATTCACATTAGTGATGCTGGCTGAAGACTTAGTAACGAAACCGTTTAGGGTGGCGCTCGCCTGAAAAACATTCGTAGCCAGGTTGGTATTTACTGTGAGCTGGGTAGCAGAGCTTCCGCTTGTGGTAAAACTCTGGGCCGAACCGTAAATCGCAGTTGCGGAACCGCTTTGAGCCACTGCACGATAGTAATATGCGGTGTTGGGTAAAAGATTTGTAAGATTAAAATTGTAGTTTGTTGAGCCGGTTCCATAAGCCATTTGATTAGTCGTGTTGCCGTACGAAGATGATGTTCCCCACTCAAACCAAGCATTTATACTTTGGCCATTGCCGTTGACCAGACCATTGATGGTCGCACTCGCCTGGGTGATATTGGTAGGCGCATCCGTGTTTATTGATGGTGCAACAGAACAGGCTGGCGTAACGAAAGAGCGCGATTGCCCAGGAAATGTGCCCTGGCTGTTCTGCGCCACGGCTCGATAGTTGTAGGTCGTATTTGGTGAAAGCCCGGAGATGGACTGTGAAAATACCTGCATAGCTCCGGTTGAAGTTATATTTTGCGGTAAAGTAGTATTTCCAAAAGAATTACTTGTACCATACTCAAACCAAACGCTTGTTTGCACGCCTGATGGAGTAACTGTTATATCGCCTTCAAGAACCGCGCTATTACAGGTAAATGTCGTTGCGGCAAAAGCCGAAGTAGAGCCAATACCAAAACTAGCCGATAAAATACCAAGCGTCAGCCCGAAAACTATGAGAATGTTCGTGATATTTTTCATAATCATAATATTGCAATCATTTTTTCCTTTATACCACATAGGTATTAAGAAGTCAATAGGTTCAATTTTTTGCTCTTCTAAACCATCAAATTACCTTAAGTTCTAGAATTTAATAGCTTAAAAAAACACGGGGTGGGGAGTGTATGATTCTACACTCTCCCCCCGTATTGGCTCCGGCGCGTCAGCGGGTATTGATCACGGTGCCGCCGCCAGCGGGCGGAGTTACCGTTGTAGCCCCCTGCCCGCCGTCCACCCTGACTCTGGAAGAGTAGATTGACAGGTAGCTCGGCACGAAACGCCCGAGTGAACACAGCCAATCGCAACCACCGCCGTACTGAACCATCATCGGTTGCGATTGCGCCGGAGCAAACGACTGGCGCGGAGAGAAATCAAATGTCTTTTCCCACACCACCGTTCTCGCCAGCGAAAGCGGTAGCGGAACATTACCCTGTGGCGGGGGCGGCAACGATACCTGCTTGGGAACGAAATAGGCGATGTCGTCTGCGGGGTTACCGCAAGAATCTCTCGCGTACGGTATCAATGCAAGGACTCCGTCGGAGGCCTTAAACCGAAACCCAGTTCCCTTCTTCTGCACCACCCACCGACGCCCCGAAACGGTCAGCATCCTGACGCACCCATCACTTTCCAGAAGAACCAGAACCCGCGTTTTCCCGTCGACAGGGTCTTTTTTCTTCAAGCCCTCATACTTGGGCTCGTAATACTTGTAGTTCCCCGTCTCAAGTGCCAAGAGACACGTTCCCTTGTCGGCGAACATGTCCGGGCCGGTACCGTTCGACGGTTTTGGTCCAACCACTACAGCCGTATTGGCCGGCGGTTTCGGCGCACTTGCGCTTTGCTGTACCGCGGGTGGAGGTATCGGTTTCACCGCCTCGGCCCTTTTCGCGTCGCGCTCCTCGCGCGCCCGTGCGGTTCCTTCGTCCCTCGCGCTCGGCTCCTTCTTGCCGGCGAGCAGATTGTCTATCCTGCTGCCGAACAGCCCGTTCGTCGTCGCGCAACCGGAAATGGCCACGAGACCGAAAACGGCCAACACAAACAGCTTGTTAAAGAACCTCATGGGGTCCTCCTTCGGTAAAAAAATGGGTTAAAAAGACTCCAAACTAGCTACATCCGTACCATACTCAAAAACAAATGTCAAGCAAAATTGGAGTAGTATTAATGGGTAGTACTAAGAAGAAAGTATTAAGTATTAAAAAACGCCAAAATACAAAGAAAAACAAGGGTTTCCCAGACCCTTGTTCAATCTCTCGTTGACCACCATCGCCCGCTAGCAGTAGTAGTTTCCGATGTTCGGGTGCCAGCAAATACGCGCAGGGTACTGTGGGTAATACGTCGGTGGCATCTGGTAATAATACCCGCCATATCCTCCATATCCGCCATAATTACCGAAACTTACGGCCGACGAACTATTGGGGGTTACGCGTACATTGGTAAAAATGCACCCCGGCAGAACCAAAAGAACGACGGCCAGGGCGAGTATGAAAGTGGTTTTGGTCGTCACGGGAATCTCCAAGTTGATTGCTCTGCCTACGGAATAGCACATTCAAAGAAAAAAAGAAAGTCTGAAAACAATAGTTTTTGGTATACTGAACAAATGGCACTACTGCATGATGATAAAGACGACAAACAAATTGAACTTCTCTATAAAAAAGAAGAGGAGGATCTTGTTAAAGTAATTTCGCAAAGATACAACATCCCCTACGCCGATCTGTCCACGGTTTCAATAGAAGCCGACGCGCTCAAGCTCATACCCGAAGCGGAAGCGCGCGCTTTGGGCATGGCGGCGTTTAAAGTCGTCGGCCATAATCTCTATATCGCCCTCCTGGCTCCGAATCGCGACGGCGTCGCCGGAAAAATCGAAGAACTGAAAGGCAAGCGATTCGTTCCTTTCCTTTACATGGTTTCAAATGGAAGTCTAGAACGCGCCTGGTCGCGCTATAGGGAAGTTTCCTTCGCCACTGAAACAAAGTCCGGCATCTTGGATATTTCACAAGAGGGACTTGAGGAAATGGCCTCTTCCTTAACGAGCGTAGAAAAAATTAAAGAAATAGTGGAGAAGACGCTTAAAGAAAGCAAGAGCCATAAAGTTTCCAAAATGCTTGAAATAATTCTGGCTGGCGCTGTCGCCAACGATGCTTCAGATATTCATGTTGAACCGGAAGAAAAAAGAATTCGCTTGAGGCTCCGTCTTGACGGCATGCTTGAAGATGTAATCTTTTTTGATTACGACACATACAATCTTCTTAATTCCCGCTTAAAACTTTTGGCCCAATTAAAGTTAAACATTAAAAACACCTCCCAAGACGGAAGATTTAGCATAAAAATTGCTGGAGCCGACATAGAAGTCCGCGTATCTCTTGTCCCGGGCGCCTACGGAGAATCCATAGTGCTTCGCGTACTTAACCCAAAGGCCATTGGTATTGGTTTTGACACGCTAAGTATTTCTCCACATTTAATGAAAATACTTAAACAGGAAATCTCTAAACCAAACGGCATTATTTTAACCACCGGACCGACTGGTTCTGGTAAAACCACCACTCTATATTCTTTTTTAAAAAAAATTTACACGCCAGGAATAAAAATAATCACTGTTGAGGATCCGATTGAATATCACTTAGCGGGAATTACCCAAACACAAACTGACGAAAAAAAGGGCTACACTTTCGGAGAAGGTTTGCGAAGCGCGCTTAGACAAGACCCTGATGTAATAATGGTCGGCGAAATAAGAGACGCCGAAACTGCCAAGACCGCCATCAATGCCGCACTCACGGGGCACTTAGTTTTCTCAACTCTTCACACCAACAATGCTGCTGGGGCGATTCCGCGCCTCATTGATCTCGGCGTTAATCCAAAAATAATAAGTTCTGCTTTAAATATTGCCATCGCCCAAAGATTAGTCCGTAAATTGTGCGAATACTGTAAAAAAGAAAAAGACCCCACAAAAGAAGAAGGGGAAATTATTTCAAAAACCCTTGCTAGAATGAAAAGGGATGGGGCGGATACTGGGACAAAGATTCCGGAAGGAAATTTTAAAATTTTTGAAGCGGCGGGATGTCCAAAGTGCAATTCCACGGGATATAAAAGTCGTCTTGGGGTATATGAAGCGATAACGATGGACGGGGCGGTGGAAAAAGTTGTTAACCAAAACCCAAGCGAGCGGGAAATAAAAAAAGCCGCACTTCCCCAGGGAATTCCCGACATGGCCGAGGATGGTATACTGAAAGTGCTCACTGGAGATACTTCCATGGAAGAATTGTCCCGTGTTGTTGAATTAGATGTTGAGGAATAAGAGTATTTTCATTTTAAAATTGACAACAAAAAAACTTCATCCTGTTAGAAGTTTTACTTCTAATGTTCTGATACTATAAAAGAAGCCGTAGGTGGATTCGCAAAACATACGCCAGCATACGACTATCATTTTTACGAACTTCTAATAGGACGAGAGTCCAAATCTCTAAGCAATCCTTTTAATACAAGTACTAAAAGTTAAGTATGGCCTGAAGGATAACCCTCGCAACTCTCCGCACAAGGCGGAACGCCAAGATGTCCTATAAACCAAACCAGATAAGCCGGAGCCTGATTGCTTGGAGATTAAGACGCTCGGTTTTAATCTCAATCCTTCGATAAACTCAGGATTGACCCTGAGTAGAGTCGAACGGGTCAATTTTTGTATACATTTCTAAATTAGCATAAAATAACTATTATGTCAAGTCCCCTTCTAAAAAAAGACAGCATTGATAAGGAAGAGGCAAAAGAAACGGGCTTCCTAGACAACACGCTTCGTCCGTCGCGCTGGGACGAATATGTGGGACAAAAAAGCATTAAAGAAAACTTGCGCATTCTTCTTGCCGCGGCGCGTGAGCGCAAACATCCGCCGGAGCATGTGCTTTTTTACGGTCCGGCGGGCTTGGGCAAAACCACGCTGGCTCATTTAATCGCCCACGAAATTGGTGCGCAGATGAAAACAACCTCCGGCCCGGCGGTGGAAAAAGTCGGCGACCTGGCTTCAATTCTTACTAATCTTTCACCTGGAGACATTTTATTTATTGATGAGATTCACCGCTTGAATAAATTGATTGAAGAAGTGCTTTATCCGGCCATGGAATCCGGCTCGCTTGATATTATTATCGGCAAGGGTCCCTCGGCGCGCACGATACAGCTGGAACTTCCCCCGTTTACGCTTTTGGCCGCCACTACGCGCGTAGCTCTCCTTTCTTCCCCGCTTCGTTCGCGCTTCTCCGGCGGGACATTTCGCCTTGAATATTATTCGGAAAAAGAAATCGGAGAAATAATAAACCGCTCGGCAAAAATTTTAGGTGCCGAATTAGATTCTGAAGCGATTGAAGAAATTGCAAAAAGAAGCCGTTTCACTCCGCGCATCGCCAATCATATTTTAAAGCGCTGCCGCGATTTCGCCCAGGTGCATAAGCGGCCGCTTACAAAAGAAACGGTCAAAGACGCGCTTAAACTTCTTGAAATAGATGAGCTCGGTCTCACCTCATCCGACCGCGCGCTTCTCACAGTAATTATTGAAAAGTTCGGCGGCGGACCAACCGGATTAAATACTTTGGCCGCGGCAACGGGCGAAGAAGAAGCGACGATTGAGGAGGTAAGCGAGCCGTTTCTCATCCAATTAGGTCTTTTAGAGCGCACCGCCCGCGGCCGCATGGCCACACCGCGCTCCTATGAACATTTGGGATTTGATCTCCCCGCCGACCGACAAGAAAAATTGATATAAAATGATAGTTCTAGCAATAGACCCAGGATATGAAAGATTAGGCCTGGCTGTAATTGAAAAAAATAAGGGTAAGGAAATTTTGCTTTATTCCGACTGCTTTACCACAAGCGCCAAGGAAAATTTTGAAAAAAGGCTTTTTATAATCGGGCAAAAGGTTAGGCGCGTAATTAAAGAGTGGAAACCCCAAGCGGTGGCTATTGAAAAACTCTACCTCGCCACTAACCAAAAAACCGTCATGCGCGTATCAGAGACGCGCGGGGTGCTCCTCTATGAGGCGGCCTCAGCCCATATTTCCGTAACGGAATTCACCCCGCTTCAAATAAAAATTGCAATAACCAGTTACGGGAGAGCGGGGAAGGCGCAAATTACCGAGATGGTAAAGAAACTAATTGTTTTCCCCAATAAAAAAACAACCGACGATGAGTTTGACGCGGTTGCGGTCGGACTTACTTTTTTCGCCCACCATAGAGACTTATCCACACATTAAGCTCGCCGCTTATTGCCAAGTGTTTTATATTTTGATACAACATAAAAAAATATAGGATAAATAATCATGGAAGATAAAGAAACAGACGGCTTGGGTGGAGACACCCTCCTCGCAGACACAGACGACGCTCTCCTTGGAGATGGATTGGAGGGCGACGACCAATACACAGCCGACACCCTTGGGGAAGAGGACGAATACTAACTTTTAAGCCCCCAAGGTTAAACCTCGGGGATGGGGGCTAGCCTACTATTTTTATAAAGCGCCTACTTCCTATTTTGTAAGTTCCCTTATTTTTTGCAAGATAATCTAAATCTATAAGATTATTAGAGGTTTCCATGTGTGTAACTGCTCCTTGCTGTATAAGGCGCCTAAGTTCAGTTTTTGAAAGGACAATGCCATTTTCAATTAGGACCATCGCCACATCTTTATTATTTATTGATATTTCAACTACATCTTTAGGCGCATTTTTCTTTTGGAAAACTGATACAAAATTTTCTTTTGCAACATCTGCCAATTTTGTTCCGTGATATAAATTAGTGATTTCGTGGGCTAGGCACATTTTACTGTCTCTCGGGTTTTTGTTTTCATTTAAAACTTTTTTTATTTCATCTTGAGAAACGCGAGTACAAAGTAAAAAATATTTTTCTATCAAACTGTCCGGTAGCGACATAACCTTGCCAAACATATTATTTGGTTCATCGGTAATATTAATGACATTACCCCAAGAAGAGGACATTTTGCGTCCGTCGGTTCCTTCTAAAATGGATGTGATAATAATGTCCTGCGGTATTTGTTTGTAGTGCTTCTGCAACGTCCTCCCCGCTAATAAATTAAACTTTTGATCGGTTCCTCCCAGTTCTATGTCTGCTTTTATGAAAACCGAATCATATCCTTGCATAAGAGGATAGAGAAGCTCCCTTAATGAAACGCGTTTCCCTGCTTTCAAGCGTTTACTTATATTTTCTCTGGCTTCGAACTCATGAAGTCCAAATAAATCCGCCATAACTCCTATTTCTTTAAAGCCAAGCTTTTTGAGCCAAGAAGAATTATAGTATGTTTTCGTTTTACTTTTATCTAAAATTTTAAAAGCTTGCGTAAAATAGGTTTTTAAATTTTTCTTCACCTCTCCCTCACTAAGCATCGGGCGCTCGGCTTCTTTATCTGAAGTGTCCCCAATAAGTCCAGTAAAATCACCGACAATAAATACAACCTTGTGCCCCAGCTCCTGTAAAGACCTTAACTTCCAAAGGACAACTGCTCTGCCGATGTGAATATTTGGGCTTGTTGGATCAATACCAAGCTTTATTGTTAGTTTTTTCCCAGAAAGAAGAGCTTTCTCAAGATGCTCGCGCACAAAAATTTCCTCAACGCCGCGGGTGAGAACCTCATTAATTTTTTGCAGGTTCCTATCTGCCATTCCCACACTCTATCATAAATTAGGATTACAGGGAGAGTCGCTATGTTATGATACGGCCATATGCGGTCCGCATTTTTTCATAATCGCCACCTAAATCGCTACTTGCGAAAAAATTGGGTGCTGGTCTCCCTTAGTTTTATTTTTTTATTCGGGGGGCTTGTAGTGTTTTGGGCGGGGTCGCTTAAAATTCCCACCCTTGATTCATTTGAAAAACGGCGGGTGCTAAACTCGACTAAAATTTACGACCGTACCGGAAAAATTTTGCTTTATGATGTTCACCAGAATATAAAGCGCACCTCCATCCCTTGGAGCGACATGGGGGTATATATAAAAAATGCTACAGTCGCTATTGAGGACAAAGATTTTTACCAACACGGCGGAGTTCGTTTTACCTCTATCGCCCGAGCAACAATAGTAAACCTGTTCCGTGGAAGCTTTTCTCAAGGTGGGTCAACTATCACCCAGCAGGTAATCAAAAATGCCCTGCTTACCCAAGACAAAAAAGTTTCCCGCAAGATTAAAGAGTGGATTTTAGCTACTAAACTCGAACGGGTAATGGGGAAAGGTGATATTCTGGCTCTTTATTTAAACGAAGCGCCTTATGGAGGAGATGTGTATGGCGTGGCAGAAGCTTCCCAGTACTACTTCAGTAAGCTCCCCAAGGACCTAACGCTCCCCGAGGGAGCGTATTTAGCCGCGCTTCCCCAGGCGCCAACTTATTTTTCACCACACGGCAAAAACAAAGAAAAACTCGATGAGCGAAAAAATTTAGTGCTCTCTAAAATGCGCGAACTTGGCTTTATTGATGAAAAAGAATACCAAGAAGCAGTTAATGTGGTTGTTGAATTTTCTCCTCAAAACGAGGGAAATGCCAAAGCGCTTCATTTTGTTATGTTCGTCAGGGAGTATCTGGAGGAAAAATACGGAATAGAGGCGGTAGAGGGCGGACTCAAAGTTACCACCACGCTTGATTATGGCCTTCAAAAGGGAGCCGAGGAAATTGTGGCAAAATACGCCAAAGAAAACGAGAAAAAATTTAACGCAAAAAACGCCAGTTTAGTGGCCATAGACCCTAAAACTGGACAAATTTTAGTAATGGTTGGGTCGCGCGATTATTTTAATAAAGAAATTGAAGGAAGTTTTAATGTAGCGCTCGCCCACCGCCAGCCGGGGTCCGCCTTCAAGCCCTTTGTGTATGCCACTGCCTTCGCCAAGGGATACACGCCCGAGACGGTGCTTTTTGACCTTCAAACGGAATTCCAGACGACCTGTACGCCAGAAGGAAAACCTATAGGAGGCGAGAATGCGGACGAATGCTATATGCCGGAAAATTACGACCATAAATTCCGCGGGCCAGTGACGCTCCGCGAGGCGCTTGCGCAATCAATTAATGTTCCTTCAGTTAAAACTCTTTATCTTGCGGGGATAGACGACTCGCTTAAAACAGCGCGAGCTATGGGAATTAAAAGTTTGAAAGATAAAAATCAATACGGTTTAACATTAGTGCTCGGTGGCGGCGAAGTCAGCCTTCTTGATATGACCTCTGCTTACGGGGTCTTCGCAAATAATGGAGCGCGAAATCCATATGAAAAAATATTAAGAATAGAAGACGGGAAGGGGCAAGTTTTTGAAGAATGGATGGGAAAAGAGGAGCAAGTAATTTCCAAAGATGTGGCACTTCAAATAAACGACATTCTTTCTGATAATGTCGCCCGGGTGCCGGCGTTTGGGGAGCGTTCGGCTCTTTATTTCGAGGGTCGCGAGGTCGCGGTAAAAACAGGAACGACCAATGATTATCGCGACGCTTGGGTTCTCGGCTATACGCCGTCGTTAGTAGCAGGCGCCTGGGCGGGAAATAATGACAATTCACCCATGGAGAAAAAGGTTGCTGGTTTTATAATAGCCCCGCTATGGAACGCGTTTATGATTGAGGCACTAAGAGAATTCCCCGTGGAGCGCTTTGAAAAATTAAACAAAAACATTGACCTTACAAAAAAGCCGGTACTTCGCGGTATCTGGTGGGGCGGGGAAAATTATCTTATTGATAAAGTATCTAAAAAACTCGCGACTTCTGACACACCAAAAGAAACACTGGGAGAGTTGGTAATTTCAAACCCGCATACGATTCTTTTTTGGGTCGACAAAAAAACCCCATTAGGAGTTGCCCCAATTAATCCAGAAAATGACCCCCAATTTAATTTATGGGAATACCCGATCAAAAAATGGCTAACTGAACAAAAAATATATTTTCCTAGTATATCTGAGAAAAATATCCCAACCAGTTATGACGATGTTCATGGTCCTCAATTTGCGCCGCAAATTTCAATTATAAAACCCGCGGCGCAAGAAACATTCCACATAGGCGATACCACTAATGTATTGCTTAAAAACAATGGAAGGTTCCCAATATCTAAAATTGATTTCTTTTTTAATAATAATTTTATTGGCTCGTCGTATAGTTTAAATAATTTTTCCTTTACGATAGACGAGAATAGCGCGGTTGGGGGAATAAATGAACTGCGGGTGGTGGGATACGATTCTGTTTTTAATAGCACCCAAACAACTGTGTCCTTTTTGGTCTCTGGCACTAATTAATCGAAGTAATATTTTTATTTGTTTTTTGATTAAATTCTTTTATAATTTTTTCTTTTTTTATAAACAATTCATTTTTAATTAGGGGAGTAGTTTTTATAAACACGCTCTTTCCGCTAATTTCTATCTGATTCTCTTGTATGGAAACGTTGATTTTATTGTAAATAATATTAATAAGTATTTTTTTTAAAAAAGTGTTTTTGTTTTTCAGTTCTAAAAACTTATTTAAAAAAATTTTTATATGATTAGCCATACTACTTATTCATCGGCATGACTAAATATAAAAAAGATGAATCGGAAACGCCTTGTATAATAAGCGGTTTATGTATGCCATTAAATAAAAGAGAAACACTATCATCGGTAATGGACTGCAGACAATCAAAAATATATTTATAATTAAAATTAACCTCTAAATCTTCTCCCATTAAAGCACCTTCTATCTTTGTTCTATTTTCACCAAACTCTTGGTTCTTAGTGTGCACTTCAAAAATTTTCTGTTTTGGTTTTATTATTATTCCTAACTCATTAAATTTACCAGAAAAAATAGCTGCTGTTTTAAGCGTGGTAATTAAATCTTGCCTTAAAACAACAACTTTTGTTTTGTGTTCTTTAGGGATTATTTGCTTATAATCCGGGAATACGCCATTAATAAGCCGTGAGGTAAGATAAATGTTTTGGTGAGAAAAAGATATTTGGTTTTTATTTATAGAAATATTAATATCACCATCAATTCCGTCGAATATTTTTATTATTTCTGTAATATTTTTTATAGGAATAATAATTTCAGGGAAATCTTTGGGTTTTTTTATTTTAATCCTTTTTTCAGCCAACCGAAATGAATCTGTAGCGACAAAAATTAACTCATTATTATTATTTTCATATATATAAACACTTGAAATTTCTGGTTTTATTTCTGAAAAAGAAGCGCTGTAAAAAATTGTTTTTATCGCTTGTATTATTTTTTTTGTTTCAAATATAAATTCATTTCCTGAAATAATTGGAATAGTTGGAAAATCATCTTGTGGGTATGTTTTTATAATAATATTATTATAGGTTGTTGTTATATGGAGATTATTTTGTATTGTTTCTAGTGTTAAATTTTTTGTTGTAATAGTTGAAATTATTGAATTTAAAAGAGATCCGTTTACTAAAACCACGCCTTCGCGCTCTATTTTTGAAGGAATTTCAATCTCCACGCCAAGGTCAAGGTTTGTGGCCCTTAATTTTAATGTTTTACCGCTCCCTATAATAAGGATTGAATTAAGCACTGGTAAAGTGAGATTTTTACCCGTGATTCTATCGACTTGAGGAATGGCTTCTTTTAATTTTTCTACTATACATTCTACTTTCATTATTATTTTATTATTTTATTTATCACTGTGTACATGTGTATATATGTAATAAGTAATTATTTTACTTGTTTTTATATTACTTTTTAATTAATAAAAATGTTAATAAGTTTATATAAGATGTTGATAAGTTTTTTAAAACCATCCCTTGAATATTATTTATCGCTTTATACACAATTAAAACATTAATCGCAGTTCTTCTATTTCCTGCATTAATATATTATCGACCTTTATTTCTTTTTTAATTTTCTCACAAGAGTGCATTACAGTAGTGTGGTCTCGCCCCCCTAATTTTTCTCCAATAGACGGGAAAGATATATTAAAATCTTCCCGGAGTATATACATAGCTATTTGTCGCGGCTTGACCACCTCTTTTTTTCTTGTTTTTTCATATATAACCCCCTCTTCTATATTATAAAAGTCAGCAATAGTTTTTATAATATCCTTTACTGAAGCGCTCTTTTTTGGTTTAATATTATTTTTAAGCAGTGATTTAACCTCTAATACGGTCAAATTCCTCCCTTTTAATTGAGCTTGGCAGATAATGGAATTAAGAACACCCTCTAATTCTCTTACATTCCCCTGCACAATTGAAGAGATATATTCAAGAACATCGTTTTCAGGGAAAAATCCACTTTGCGATGATTTTGATTTTATAATTGCGAGCCTGGACTCATAATCAGGAAGGGATACATCAACAATCATTCCAGCGACGAATCTTGAGCGTAAGCGGTCTTCTAGTTCGGGTATGTAACTAGGGTGCCGGTCTGAAGAGAAAATAATTTGTTTATTATTATCGTAAAGGGCATTAAATAAATGGAATAATTCCTCTTGAGTTTTTTCTTTTTTTGAAAGAAATTGGATATCATCCATAATCAACACATCGTATTTCCTATATTTATCCTTAAAAAACGGAATTTTATTATTTTGAACAGAATTAATATAGTCCATCGAAAACTTTTCCGAAGTTATATAATAGATTTTTTTGTCATTATGTTTATTTTTAATAGTATTACCGATAGCTTGGATAAGGTGTGTTTTACCGAGTCCTGTACCACCATAAATAAAAAGAGGGTTATAGATCATTCCTAGTTTTGAGATTACTGCTTGCGCCGCGGTATAAGCCAGTTCATTAAAAGACCCGATAATAAAAGAATCAAAAGAGTAGCGCGGGTTTAAATTATCTTCTTTGTTGATATATAAATCAGAAAGAGGTAATTCTCGGGTGATAGTTATCATTTCAGAAAACACCGGTGAAGACTTCGTTTTTTCGCTTTCTTTCATTATTATATATTCAATACCGCGCACTTTATCGGAAATATTGCGGAGCGTCCCCAGTATTGATTTATGGTATTTATTGATAAGCCAATCTTTTATAAACTCATTAGGGACGCCCAAAAAAACAACCCCGCTCTCCACCCTTGTAATTCTTGTGTTTCTAAACCATGTACCGAAATTAGCCTTGGAAACAGAGAGTTCTATCTCTGTCAGCGCGTTATCCCAAAGTTCTTTTGTGTCCATGGTGTTGTAGTGGTAGTTAATGGTGAGGATAAAATATTGTACCCAGTTATATTGTATATTTTTTATTATAAGAAATGAAATTGAATTTTTGTTTATAAATTGTGTATAAGGTGTGGGTAGTTTTTGTTTTTGTAAATATATTTTTTACCCTACTATATTTAATGAACTAAGTTTGCTAGTATACTATACTTAGGCGCTAAAAAAGCAATTGATTTTTTGCTAATTTCGTTATACAATTTTTCCATGTCCGTTACCTATCAGCCAAAAAAGAGAAAAAGGGCCCGTACGCATGGATTTTTAGTCCATACCCGCACTAAAGGCGGCAGGAACACGCTTAAGCGCCGTAGAAAGAGGGGGAGAAAAAAGCTATCAGTGTAATTTAATGATATCTAGTAAAAAACGCCTCTCTAATAGGCTTTTTCTCGGGTTTTTGAAAAAGGGGCGCGTGTTTCATTCCCCCCTTCTTTCTTTTAGGGTGGTATTAGGGGAAGAGTTGGGGTGCTACGCGGTGGTAGTATCCAAACAGGTGGCAAAAACCGCCGTGGCCCGAAATAAACTTAGGCGCCAGGGGTATTATTTGTTTAATAAGCACATAACTCGCGCCTTTCCCCGCCATACTGTCATCCTTTTTATTAAAAAGACAATTCCATTTAAGGAATTAGAAAAAGAATTTTTATCTCTCATGTCGCGCGCTGGACTAATTTTATGAATACAATGAAACAATTTTTTTTATCACTCATTTTTATATATCAAAAATTATTTTCCCCCGAAACGGGAATAATTACCACAAATCTCATCCCTTCGCGCCATACCTGCGCGTTTTATCCATCGTGTTCCGAATACACCCGCCTTTCAATAATAAAACACGGGACGCTTAAGGGATTTTTCTTGGGGTTAAGGCGCATTGGCAGATGCCACCCATTCCAGCATTATCAAATTGACCCTGTGAGAAATGATTAAAAATATTTGGGACATATTCTTTTATGAACCCTTGTACAACGGGCTCGTTTTTTTAATCTCGATAATTCCCGGCGGGAGCGTGGCGCTTTCGGTTATTGTGCTCACCATTCTTGTTAAATTAATTCTTTATCCCCTCTCGCAAAAATCAATTACCACTCAAGTAAAAATGCGCTCAATCGAGGGCGAAGTCGCGGCCATAAAAGAAAAAAAGAAAGACAAAGAATCGCAGGCTCGCGAGACGATGGAACTTTATAAAAAACACAATATCAACCCATTTTCCGGATGCCTCACCGTGCTCATACAACTTCCCATTATTCTGGCACTTTATTTTGTTTTTTTGAAAGGGCTTGCTCCCAACGGGGGAGTATTGTATTCATTTGTGCATTTCCCGGAATATGTTGATACAATTTTTTTAAACATTGATGTTGCCGGTAAAAGCGTTATTTTTGCGATAATCGCGGGGATAACGCAATATATCCAAACTGCCTATACCATGCCAAAGCCAGCGCCGCCCATTCCGGGTAAAACCTCTTTTTCGGACGAGTTTTCACGGAGCATGAACATACAAATGCGCTATTTTCTCCCAATCCTGATAGTATTTATCGCTTATACTACTTCCGCGGCAGTGGCGCTTTATTGGATTACCAGCAGTATTTTTATGACCGGGCAAGAGTATCTGGTCCGGAGGAAAGCAGGAATTAAAAAGTAGCTTTTTAGGATATAGCTTTTGGGAATTAGTTTAAGAAAGTTTAAAAAAATTAATTCCTATCTATTGTCTAATTCGCTCGAATTAGACAATAGATAATATAAACCAGTTCCTATTTACCCCGTTAGAGAATGCCCCGCGGCAAGCCGCGGGGTGCATCTCTTCTACACGAGCGCGGGGTTTAATGCCCCGCGCGAGTTCTCTAAC
>JBBTVL010000033.1:0-3152 GCA_038063255.1 Patescibacteria group bacterium
ATATGAAAACAAACGGAGGAAATGCGATAGTAGGCTTAATCTTAATAGTTTTAGGCGTTATTTTCCTGTCAGGAGGATTCGTCAATCTTAATGTTATTTGGAATTATTGGCCACTGGTTCTTATTGTTATAGGAATTGCGGTATTGATAAATCGCTAACATGATTCAAAAACTCTTACGATTATTTGATCGCCTCGAGGACAAGGTACGGGGCAGATTAAGCCACTATCCTATCGTTTACGCCTTTATTTCCGGCGTCGGTATCGTCCTTTTTTGGCGGGGCGTGTGGCATACCGCTGATATTTTTCCTTTTATGACGGGACCGGTTTCCTTGTTAATAAGTTTGGCCATACTTCTTCTGGCCGGCCTTTTTGTGTCGTTTTTTGTCGGCGACAACATTATAATTGCGGGCATTAGGCGAGAGAAAAAGATTATAGAAAAGACGGAGGCCGAGATTGAAACGGAAAAAGAAGAGCTTGATGACGTCAGAAAAAATGTTCAAAAAATAGGTAAAGACATAGAAGAGATAAAAGAATTATTGCTCAAAAAATAAATATGAATATTGGCAGGTAAATTCAACAACAGACCAATGGCAATAATTTTTAAATGGTTTATTTCGGCGGGAGCAATTTTCGGAGCGGCTTATTTTATTCCCGGCATTTTAGTGCTTAATTTTTATACTGCGCTTGTCGCCTCTCTTTTATTGGGAGTTTTGAATATTACAGTCCGCCCGATTCTATATCTCCTCACGCTTCCCGTTAATCTCGTCACTTTTGGCTTATTCAGTATTGTCCTAAACGCCCTAATATTTTGGCTGTTATCGACCGTGGTTAAGGGATTTCAGGTTGACGGATTTATCGCCGCACTCTTAGGGTCGCTTTTTGTTTCGACGGTGACATTTATCGCCGACAAGGCGTTAACTTCAGAATAGAATGCTCGGATTTGATTCAATCATTTCGTTTTTTGAGTTCCATATCGCTGCCGCGTATCTTGTTCTTTTCTTGATGATGGTGGTTGAAGGGGAGACATTTCTAATTATTGCCGGAGTATTGTCGCATCTGGGCGCGCTTAAATTTCATTATGTAGTCGGGGTCGCGTTTATCGGAGTGCTTATCGGCGATGTGCTGTGGTATTCGCTTGGAATGTTGCTTAAGCGCGAAGGATTGCCGAATATCTTTTTGCGAATGATCAATACTGCCGAGCGAATAGTTGATAAATTGTTGCCGAATTTTAAAACAAAGCCGATAAATTCACTTATACTGGCGAAATTTATCTATGGCACTAATCACGCCACACTTATTCTGGCGGGACTTATGAAAATGAATTTTTGGCTTTTTATGAAGGCAGAAATAATCGCTTCCGTTATTTGGGTGCTTACCTTCAGTACCCTAGGATATTTTTTCGGCTATGCCGCTATACAGTTGAGCCACAAAGTTAGCGTATTTCTTCTTCTAGTCCTTCTTTTTATTGTTGGCTTTATTTCGATTCAGCGATACATATCTTTTTATTATGAGAACAAAAGCAAGGAAGATAATATTTAACTTTATCTTTTCTAAAAACTATCAACTAATAATTTACCCTCCAAAATTTTTGCATGGCAAAAACTTAGGAGGGCGAGTAAACTTCCCCCATGGCTTTCATTGACGAATTAAAACTTCATATTTCCGCGGGCAAGGGCGGTGACGGCGTTGTTCGTCTTCGCCATGAAAAAGGCAAAGACCACGCCGGTCCCTCGGGAGGCGATGGCGGGCGGGGAGGGGATGTCTATATAATATGTTCTCGTGAACTTCATTCATTCGTTCAATATAAAAATAAGAAGTCATTTTTCGCGGAAAAAGGGGGAGATGGAATGAAAAATAGTTTGCATGGCAAAGGCGGCACTCCACTTACTCTTTCTTTTCCACTTGGTACCGTTATCAAAAATTTAGCGACTGACGAAGAAATTTCAATCGAAAAAGAAGGAGAAAGAATTCTTCTTTTAAAGGGAGGCACCGGCGGATACGGTAATGAACATTTCAAAAGTTCAGTCAATCGCACACCCAAAGAAAGCACGGCGGGCAAACCCGGACAAGAGGCGGATTTTTTTATTGAACTTAGATTGTTCGCTGACTTAGGACTGATTGGTTTTCCAAATGCCGGGAAAACCAGTTTTTTGAATATGCTTACCAACGCCAAAGGATTAGTAGGTGCTTATAAATTTACTACTCTAGAACCAAATCTCGGTAATCTTCACGGATTTATTGTGGCCGACATTCCCGGATTAATAGAAGGAGCAAGCAAGGGGAAAGGATTGGGGCATGCATTCTTGAGACATATACGACGGACAAAAATGCTGGCGCATTTAATCTCGCTTGAAGATGATGTTGTGGTGGCGTATAAAACAGTGCGAAGAGAACTCGGCAAATACGATAAGACGCTCCTAGAGAAAGATGAAGTGGTGATTCTGACAAAAAAAGACGCTGTGGACGAAAAGACCCTCATTTCCAAAATGAAAAAGATAAAAAAATTAAATTCTAGCGTTTTTGCGCTCTCTCTTTATGACGATGTTTCAAGCAAAGAAGTAGCCGACGGACTTGTTAAGTTATTACGTAAAACGAAATAGTCTATTTTGACTGCTAGTTTCAAATACGCTACTATCCACTACACGATGCCTCTCTCTTATAAAGCGACAATAGGACTGGAAATTCATGCAGAGTTGAAAACCAAAAGCAAGATGTTTTGCGGGTGTAAGAATGACCCGGAGGAGAAGCGTCCTAATGTGAACATTTGCCCAATTTGCATGGCTCACCCGGGGGCACTTCCCGTGATAAACAAAGAAGCATTTAAAAATGTTATTAAAGTTGGTATGGCAGTAGGTGGCAAAATTGCTGATTTTACGGAGTTTGACCGCAAAAATTATTTTTATCCGGATATTCCAAAGGGGTATCAGATAAGCCAGTATAAATATCCGATAGTATCGGGCGGGAGCATTAATGGCGTGGAAATTACTCGAGTGCACCTTGAAGAAGATACCGCCCGTTCTACTCACCCCGTTAGAGGCCGCCCTCGCGAAGCGAGTGCTACGGCCACCTCGGGGCGACCTGCCTCTAACGGGGCAGGCGATAAGGGTGATCCTGCCTCGCCGGAAGCAAGTCAAGGCGGGTACAGTTTGAT
>JBBTVL010000034.1:0-11264 GCA_038063255.1 Patescibacteria group bacterium
TTCCAGTAATGACCAAGTTGGCGTTAATGGTGGAAGAAGCGCTGGAGAGAAAGCCACCGGTAAGCGTGGAGAGATTGGCCACGGCAAGTGTCCCGGTGAAGTTGGCGGCACTAGAGATTGTTTGGGAGTTAATGGCGCCGGAAGTGATGGTATTCCCTCCCAAAGCCAAAGCTCCGCTTGAAGTGATGGCTCCGGAAGTGATGAGACCGGTATTGAGAGAAGTGGAGAAGAGATTGGTGGAAGAGGCGGTGGTGGAGAAGAAATTAGTGGAAGTGGCATTGGTCGTGGTGCTGTTGCTTGAGATAAGATTAGGAAATGTTGAATTAACTGTTGTCGTCGCGGTGAAAAAAGCGGCTGCTACTTCTCCTACTACGCTAAGCTTGGTATAAGGACTGGTAGTACCAAGACCTAAATTACCTGAAATGTATTGATTACCAATAACTTCAAGTTTAGCGAGTGAGGTGGTGGCGGTGGCACCGATAACCACTTGGTTGGTTGTTGTTGAAACATAGATTCTTCCCTTACTGCTGTCAGCTTCAGTTGCAACATAAGTCCAGTTTAATTCCGAACCGCCGCCGCCAGTTGAATCAAAACCACAAGAAAATTTACCTGTTGTTGAGTTATATAGAACAGTTTGAGATTCAAGACTGCAATCAGAAAATCCCCCTTGGAAAAATCCGTTCGAAATCGTGAGGGCTGAAGTGGAAGCGGTATTGGTGATAGCTAGGTTGGTTGTTGTGGCGTTAGTCGTCGTCGAATCGACGGTTGTTAAGTTGGTGATGGTTGAGGTGGCATTATTGACGAGAATACCGCCGCTTAATGTAGAGAGTCCTGTTGCCGAAAGTGTTGATGAGAGAGTCATGGCACCTGTTACGCCCAGTGTTCCTCCCACAGTAGTGTTGCCTAAAGTGGCTCCGCCTACGGCAAGTGTTGTGGCAAAGAGGTTGGTGGAAGAGGCGGTGGTGGCGAAGAAGTTGGTTGAGGTGGCGTTCGTGAATACTGCCGTAGTACTAAAGAAATTGGTTGAGGTAGCCGAAGTGGAAGTGGAAAGCGTTGTGGTTAAGTTAGTGATAGTAGATGTGGAACTATTTGAGAACATGCCACTAAAAAATGTAGCGAGACCGGTTGATTGGAAAGTTGAAGATGCAAACAATCCACCGGTGGCGTTGGAAAAAATAAGTTTAACTCCGGATGAATCCTCAATATTTAAAAGATTGGCAAGCTGGCCCGCGGCCGCGCGGATAGAAAGAGGAATAGCTGAAGTAGAGGTGGCCTCAATAGTAACCTGCGAACTGCCTATCGGAGAAGTGGTGCCGAAAGAAGACGGGGTGGTTGTGCCAGAGACCGCGCCGGCAAGTTGAGCGAATGAGGCGCTCCCGATTCGCTGGCGCGGAGAGAGAGTTTCAGAACTGTTGTTATCGGAAGAAACCTCGACCTGAAGAAATATATCTTTATTGGTATTAAAATTATAATTAAGCGGGTCCGGGTAACTATTTGCTGTGTCTCCGATGTTTACATTAAAGACACCTTGTCTGACGCTCGCGGTAGTCGTTGCTGGGATGTTGGAGGGCCAAAGGCGAGTACCAGAACCAACTGTCGCATTATCCCAAATAGAAAACTTGAAATAGAAAGTAGTTCCGGCTCCCCCTAAAAGATTGCCAGAGGCATCGGTAAGGCGCCCCTGATAACTGATGATGGTGGGGGTTCCCGAGGCGGCAATAGCAAGCGGAGAGACA
This sequence comes from Patescibacteria group bacterium, assembly GCA_038063255.1. Taxonomy (GTDB): domain Bacteria; phylum Patescibacteriota; class Minisyncoccia; order Phycocordibacterales; family VMEP01; genus JAUYLU01. The sequence continues at coordinate 1,737 of JBBTVL010000034.1, forward strand.
AAAAAACTAGACACTACCAAAACAGCCAACGCAAAAGAGTATGTCGTTTTTAATGTGTGAAAAAATTTTTCCATTTATACGACTGTTGCCTATCTAGTATATCATCAGAACCTTTGATTTTTATAGCTTTTTTTAGGTATTGGGGATAAATCCCCACACCTATGCATAGGTGTGGGGGTAAACCTGTGAAACAGTTAGAAAAATTGACTTCTTGGTATAAGTAAGCTAAAATTTAACCCTGCTAAGGAGATTAAATACTCCGTAAAACAAATACATTTGCCAGCAAAAATAAGAATAAACCAACAAATCCGCGTAAGCGAGCTTCGTATTATTGATAGCGAAGGAAAAAATAGGGGCGTGCTTTCGCTTGAGGGCGCGCTTAAGCTGGCGCAAGAAACAGGGCTTGATCTTATTGAAATTTCACCAAATACCGTGCCTCCGATTGCAAAAATCATGGACTACGGTAAATTTCAATACGAACAGAATAAAAAGCAGAAAAAAATAAAAGCGGGAGCGCATCAGACGGGCATCAAAAATGTGCAAGTGAAGATAGGTACTTCCGAACACGATCTTGGTATTAAGGCAAAAAATGCCTCTGCCTGGCTCAAGGAAGGACACCGTATCAGAATAGAGCTTTTCTTAGCCGGCCGGTCAAAATATATGGAGGAATCATTCCTCAAGGAACGGCTCAATCGAATTCTCCGGCTTATCAGCGAAAATTATAAAATGGCTGAAGAGTATAAGCGCGGGCCGAAAGGATTGAGTATTATTATTGAGCACGTAAAATAATTGAATTTAAGGAGTAATAACGACTATAAATTCTTTACCCGCCTAAATTTTACTGATTAATCAAGAATATAAAAAAAATGTTTATGGAATTGCTTTATGTAAGAAAATAAGATAAGGTATATCAGTAAAACTTTGGCGGGTCATTATTTTCAAAGACTCGCTTCACTTGTTAAGAAAATATATGAAAACAAATAAATCATTCAGCAAAAGACTCCGCGTCACCAAAAACGGGAAAATTCTCGGACGAAAACCGGGGTTTAACCATTTTAACGCCAAGCAAAAAAGGACAAAACAGTTAAGCGGTAAAAAACTGGTACCGTTTGTCATGAACCGAAAAGCGCGCGCGCGATTTTTAGCTAACTCATAAAACATGCCAAGAGTTAAAAGAGGTACAATATCTATAAAGCGCCGTCGCAACATTTTAAAAAAAGTAAAAGGATATCGTTTCGGTCGAAGCAAGAAAGAATCCGCCGCGCGCGAAGCCATAGCGCACGCCGGGAAATACGCTTTCGCGCACCGTCGTGACAAGAAAAATGATATGCGCCGCTTGTGGCAAGTAAGAATGGGTGCTACACTCAGAGAGGAAGGAACTTCGTATAGTAAATTTATGGGCACGATGAATAAAAAAGGAATAAAAGTAAACAGAAAAATGCTCGCCCTCCTGGCCGAAAAACACCCCGAATCATTTAAACGACTAATGAAAGTTATCTAAGTAGACTAACAAAAAAAACCCCCGCTTTGTGGGGTTTTTTGTTAGTCAGCCAACTTATCTTCAATCTGAACTTTCTCTACTAATTCAATTATTTTTTCTACAAGCCGTTTGGGGTTGCTGTCAAAAATAATACGATTATTAACACGATTACTTTTGTCCATAATATTTTTTAAAACTTCATCCATATCCCAATCACCTTCTAAAATTCCGATAGGTTTGTTGTCTTCATAAGCAATAGTAAATTCGTGGATAGTTCCAATTCGCCCACAGCCTATAAAAATGGCATCACACGAGCGAGTGAAAAGAAGGTCTCTTCCAGAATATCCGAATCCTGTATATATAAGAAGGTCCATATAATCAATTGGCAATCTATAAACCGTTTGGTGTTCTTTCTGGCTTGCTGCCGGCGAAAACCCAATTGAAATACCACCAGCCTCTTTTGCCCCCATAGCAGCCCACAATGGAAATCCGCTTGTAGCACCACTCAAAAGGACTGCGCCGTGGCGCACAACCTCCCGACCGAGCTCTTTTGCTTTATCAAGCGCGTCAATTCCGCAGTGTCCGGTTTCAGCCGCGCCGGAAACGCCAAATTTAAAACGCAAATGTTCGTGTTTATTATTGTTCTCCATGATAAAAATTAAAAACTCAAAAGTAAAAGTTTAAAATATATTTTGGCTCGTCTTTTTGTATCTATTGATTTAATTTTTTACTTTTTAATTTTACACTTTTCATTACTTCATATCAAGCTCAATCGATTCGCCCGCGCGAGGCGCCATAGCGTCCACGCCAAGATAGTCGCGCAATCGCTGCACAAAAAAAAGCGCCGATTTAGGTTCCCCCATTACCGCAAAAACTTTTTTAACTTTATCTCTGCCGTGGGAAACAAATTCAACTAATGCATCGGAATCTTTGTGGGCCGAATATCCGGAAATGGTGACTATCCTTGCGTTTACGGGAACTTCTTCGCCTAAAATATTAATGAACTCGTTCCCATCCTGAATTAATCTCCCCGGCGTGCCGGCAGACTGGTATCCGATGAGAAGAAGAGTGTTTTTCTTATCGCCTAAATAATTTTTCTCGTGGTGGATTATGCGGCCGCCGTTAGACATTCCGCTCCCAGCGATAATTATCTTAGGATCAGGTTCGCTTAAAATCGCTCTAGATTCTTCCGTAGTAAGGGTTTTTTTGAGTCCGGAAAATGAAAAAATATCGTCCCCGCTGGTAATGAGAGCGCGCACTTCCGGCTTGAAATACTCTTCATAATTGGAATAAATTTTCGTCACTTTAATAGCCAGCGGGGAATCTAGATAAATAGCCACTGGGGGAATTTTTTTATTTTCAACAAAATTATTTATTTCATAAAGTATTTGTTGTGTTCGCTCAAGGGAAAATGCTGGTATCATAAGCACTCCTTTCATTTTTATAGATTCTTCAATAACTTCTTCCAGAAATCGCTTACGATCGGCGCGTGATTCATGATTGCGATCACCATAAACACTTTCAATTATTAAATAATCAGCATCCGTAATATTTTCTGAATCATTTAAAAGCGGTGATGGACTATTTCCAAGATCTCCGGTGAAAACAATTTTCTTTTTGTTGAATGTGAATTCAACCATACAAGAACCAAGCACATGTCCGGAATCTAGAAGCCTTACCGTGAATCCGTGGTCGAAATTAATATCGCGGTGGTACGGCACTCCTTCCCATTGGCGCATAGTTTCCCCAACATTGAGAGTATTGTAAATAGTCGGCAATTTATCATGCTTTGCCTCTTTCTCCATCACTCCTAAGCTGTCGATGAGCATCACTTCGGCGATATCTTTTGTCGGAATCGTCGAGTAAATTTTTCCCCTAAACCCTTCTTTGACGAGCTTAGGCAGACGCCCGACATGGTCGATATGTGAATGAGTGATAAACACCGCGTCGATTGAAGCGGGATCGTACGGGAACGGCGCGCGGTTAGCGTCGTCGCAAACCTTAAAGCATCCTTGCCGGAGTCCGCAATCAATGAGAAACCGCTTGCCCGCGCCTTCGAGTAAAAAATTAGCGCCGGTAACCGTGCCAACGCCTCCATGAAAAGTAAGTTTTAATTTTTTATGATTTTCTTCCATGCGTAATTATAGAAATTGTAGCAGAATAGGCGCGAAACCCATAAAATATAACTGGGTACAATGTTTTGCCGTCGCTCGGATGTTGTATAAGAGAATACTCTTCCACATATCCTTGCCCGGCAAAATAAAAAATATCCCGCCTTAAGCGGGAAACTTTTTAGGATTATTGGGAGATATTGGCCCCTAGCATTTATTACATTGGGTTGTTTCCGCAACGATCTGCCACGGCAGAGCGCGATATGAGAATCCCTTGATGTTTAAGATAATCTTAGAGGCAATAGACCAATAACCCTGTTTCTATTGTAGGCGCATTAAAAATTTTTGCAATATTGACTAAAGCTGATTATATTTTAGAATAACCCTATGACTCAAAAAAGATTATTTATCAACCCCAAATCGCTTATAATTGAGGGTTGAGTTATCACCAAACCAAAATTTAATTTCATGTTGTGCCTCTTCGACTGTTTCAGAGGCATGCACCAGGTTTGAAACGGCTCTCTTTTCAGCATTAGCGATAGCTGCTGAATCAACCGAAAAATCTCCCCGAATAGTCCCCATGTCAGCGTCCGAGGGCATTGTTGGTCCAACAATCTTTCTTACCATAGACACCGCATGAACCCCCTGAATTACCATCCTGACCAAGGGAGCTGAGGCCATAAAATCAACAAGCCAACCTCTAACCATTTTTCCAATTTTACCATTATCATTTGTCCCTAGTTCTTTGGTGGGGTTATATCCGTATTTTTCATATGTTGCCAGGGTCTTATCACCCAAACGGCTAATCCACTTTTCATCCTTAGGATAATGATTATCGATTTCTTCCTTAGTGGGATTAAACATCTCAAGAGCAACGATTTTAAGGTCGCGCTGCTCAAGGCGCTTAATTATTTCACCAATAAGCCCCTTACGGACACCGTCTGGTTTAATAATTAAGAAAGTCTTTTCTTCTTTTGGGTTAGACATACAAATTAAAAATCTCTATAAATTACAGGAGCATCATAACACAGTAAACTAATAACTAACAATTAACGACTGCTCACAATTTACATAGTTACATAAGTTAAACCTATGTATTTACGTGGTGGTTGTTGAGGGCTGTTTTTTTCTTATACTTTTCAAGAATTGCTTTTTCTACCTTTTCACGCGGCACTCCGTAACGAGCGCGGGACATATCGCGCATTTGTTTTGCGCGGGCAAGGTCCCCCGGTTCTGGCGTAATTGTCTCAATATTAAATGGAGTTGTCGGCTCTCCGTTGACCAAAAGCTTCACATAAGCATTTCTGTTAGAAAGACTGGCAATATCTTTCGCGGTAATTGTCGGCAAAAATTGTTTTTCCAAAAATTCCGCGTCTTCCTGTCCAACCCGAAACACCGCCATAGACCCGACATTGCCGAACACTGATTGTTTGATGCGCTCCTCTAATTGCGCGATATATTGATTCGCCACAGTGAGCGAAAGGCGGTACTTGCGCGCTTCGGAAAAAATGGTGGCGATAGAGTCGGTGGTCACATTTTGGAATTCATCTATATAGAGATAAAAATCTGACGGCTTCTGCCCTAGAGACAAAAGGTCGGTGCGTGAAAGCGCGGCCATCAAAAGTTTCCCCACGATGATAAGCCCTAAAAGATTGGAATTTACATCACCCAATCTGCCCTTGGAAAGATTGACCAAAAAAATTTTCTTCTGGTCCATGATGTCGCGGAAATTCCATGCCGAGCGCTCTTGGGCGATAATCGGCCGCATGATGTCATTGGACAAAAATACATCAAATTTGTTGGTAATATAAGGAACAAAATTGGCCAATCCCTGATCGCCGGTGGTCCGTTCAGCGTTCTGCCAAAACTGCGTGACTAAAGGATTTTTGGAATGGGCGAGTTTCTCCGCGCGAAATTCGCGGTCGGAGAGGACCCGAGCAATATCTAAAAGGGTATTGCCGGATTCGGGATAATCCATCACGGCAAATGCGGCATTCCTGAAATACTGCTCAAAGGCCGGCCCGCCAGCCACCTTCATGTCAAAAAGCTTATTGAAAATAGAAAGAAGCTCGTTGACCACGAATGTCTTCTGTTCCGGGAAACGCGAATCATACTCAAGCATATTGAGCCCCATCGGACGCTCTACATATCCGGGGTCAAAATATATTAAATCGTCCGCCCGCGACTCCGGAATGTGCGCCAGCACTTCTTCCAAATCATTGCCGTGCGGGTCAATCATGCACACCCCGCGACCTTCGGCAATGTCTTGTATAACCATTTGCTTTAAGAGCGTAGTTTTTCCGGTACCCGTCTGACCGATAACATAAAAATGGCGCATGCGGTCTTCGGGAGCGAAATGAACTTCGGTGGTCACAGATTGATGGCGATTTATCCCAAGCACTACGCCCGATTGAGAAATATTTATCGGCGCCTTGGCGGTTTTCCAGGAAGATTCCAAAAGATGAGCGCTGCCGCCGGCCTGGTGCGGAGTGTGAAATACCGTGGCAAGCTCTTTTAAATTGAGCGGAAATGATTCGTCCTCCTTAAAAATGCGGTAGGAAAATTCATGAAACATCGCAAGCGCGCTTCTGCCCTCGCACAGTTCGAAAGTAAGGCCGTTCCCTTCGGCGCTTCGCAGTTGATTGAACGCTGAAGTAATTTCGCCGAGAATTTCTTTGGCGCGAGCCACATTACCGGCCGAAACAACGATTCGCAAGCCGGAATACACAATGGTGCTCCCAAGTTTTTCCTTAATGCGCGTTTTGGCTTCGAGGGTGTGCGCGTCTTTGCCATCGCCCTCCTTCCGTTTAACGCCGAACACAAACCCCTTCCCGACTTTAGCGAACGCATCAAGCATTCCCTTTGCGGGCATTGCCTCTTTGAGCGGCATGCCCTTGTCAATATTTTCAACCGTCAGCCCAAAAAGTTTGATAAAGTGGTCGCCTGCCGGAGCAACCAGAAGCTGAAGCGCCGCCCCCTCGCCCTCGGTTCGTATCTTGGAAAAAGCCGACAAGAGAGCGTCCATTGGGTCATGGTCAAACTGTTCGTATGTTTTTATGGGAAAAACTCCACTGGCGATGAGCTCGGCTCGAGCCCCCATGGAAGCGCCATTTTCTACGAATACATTGTAATCGTTTGTCTCCTCGGCGATGCGCGCGTCGGGATAAAAAGCCAGAAATTGTTTTTCAAAAATGCTGGCTTTAGAGCGCGGTACGGCAGCGTAAAGGGCGAGTTCGGAACTCTTTTCGGGCAAAGCTAGTTCAAGAGTAAAATAATTTTTCCCGGGCTCGATTCTTTTGCCGTCGGCAATAGAGAGCATGCCGGCGTAAAATTGCTCCATGCGAGAAATAAACTCTTTCAGGTCGGTAACTTCCGTTTTGGGGACAGAAATTCGGTAAAGCCCCATAGACACGCCTTTGAATTTTTCATCTGTGAGGTTTAGCCCCGGAACACTTCCCTGTGAGACAAGATACTGGACTAAAAACCTGTGAAAATCGTCGTCTAAGTGGGGGTCCTTTATCTCTTCTAAAAGCGACAAGGCATTTTTCACTCCTCGCTCTAAAAGAATAGAAAGAAGCTCCTCCATTTTTTTGTCATGCGCTTCAGGCAAGAGATTAAGCACAATTCCTTCCTGCTCTTTAAGCGGTATTTGATAGCGCGGATTAAGAATCTTCTCGTCGGAGAGGTCCTTGTAATTCTCCAGCACCGCCTTGGCGTGGGATTCTAAGCTTATTTTCGGCGCGCCTTCAGAACTCTTCTTTATATGCTCGCGCAAAAAAACAATCTCTTCTTCGGGCGAAGAAAACTTTTTTTCTAAAGAAGCCTTTAATTCCATGATTGTTGTAATGTTATTATAAAAAACAAAAATCCCCAAACTCCCCAAGGGCGGCCCTTGGGGTTGAACCACCTGTAATTAAGTAGGGTTAAAACTCAGCTTTAAAATTAAGCCAATCATTTATAAAATTCTTAAAATCAACAAATGAGGTAAAGTATTCCGGAAAAGATTTTTTATCTAAAATTACTCTCTCTGACCTACTTTCTTCGAGATAATCAAGGTAACTGGAATATTTGTAATTTTTTAGATACTGTTCTGCTCGTTTTTTATTTTTAATCCCAGTTTCTTTCCATTTAAGTTCAATAATTTTGACTGGATTTAGGTGTATGTAAGAAAACAAGTATTTTAAATAGTTATCATTATCAACATGGCTTGCTTTAAATTTTCCCTCAAATAAAGATCCTGTTCTATTATTTTTTTTGTTAAAAAACATTGAGTAAGCAGTGGAGAGTTTACTCATAAACTTTGTTATACCCCCCTCACTTGTTTCTTTTACAAGAAGATGAAAATGATTGGGCATTAAACAATAGGCACCTATAGCCACGATTGGTTCCCCTTCATTTATTTCCCCCAAGGGCCGCCCTTGGGGAATATCTCTTAATACAACTGGTTTGGTACTATTTGAAAAGAAAAGTAGTTTTATAAACCTTTGATAATCATTTCGATCGACAAAAATATTTCTTTTTTCAGTTCCTCTATTATAGATGTGATAGAATTCTCCAATTGAAAATATAAATTTTCGTTCCATTACCAAATTATATTACACACACCAAGATTCCCCAAGGGCCGCCCTTGGGACGGGCGCCCTTGGGACGGGGAGGGCGGCCCTTGGGGCGGGGCTTATAGAAATCACCAACTGATAATCATTCTACCGGCACCGCCGAAACCACCAGAATTATTATAAGGATCACCGCCACCGCCACCGCCACCGCCAGCAGCACGCCCACCAACTAACCCAATACCTCCCCCCCTAGTCCCTCCACTACCTCCAGTACCAATACTGCTTGAACCGCCCGCTCCGCCAGCGCCATAGCTTACACCGGTAGCGCCCGAATTACCGCCAGGTCCGCCGGCGCCGCCATCGCCGCCGTGAACAAAACCAATATCACTTTCACCGCCAGAACTACCTCCCGTGATTGAATATATAACCGCGCCACCACTTACCTTGACTAATTGGGTGGTTCCGCCGAAGACCGTTGGCCCTAGCACCACCGCTGGTGCCCCACCGCTACCTATCACAATATTATATAAATCACCCGGTATGACTGAAATGCCCGTAGTGGTTTTCTGGCCACCAGCGCCGCCGCCGCCGCCGCCACTAAATTGACCAACGCCACCACCGCCGCCGCCGCCCCATGACTGAACAGTTATACTCGTCACACAAGTAGGAACAGCCCAGTTATTTTGGCTAGAATTGAAAGTTGCCGGGGAGGTCGGCGGTATGCAAGGAGGGGGAGCAACAGTAACCGTCACTATTTCCGGTCCCGCCGTTCCGACAGCTCCCGAACAGGAAAGACTGTAGTTTGTTGTTAAAGTTAGATTACCAGTACTCTGTGATCCAGAAACAGCTTTAGCTCCAGACCAACCGTTTGAGGCAGTGCAGGAGGTGGTGTTAACCGAGCTCCATGTCAATGTCGACGAGGTATTATACGCAATTGAAGCAGGTGTTGCTGAAAATGTCATTGTTGTTGGAGAAGGGGGAATTGATACCCAACCTGAACCATCACAATATTCAAGCTTTGAGTTTGAGGAGTTAAAGCGCATTGTGCCTGCAATTGCAGGACTACAGGCGGCGGAAGTATCACCGATTTTCAAACTAGTAGTAATCACCGCGGTAGTAATCACCGCTGTATCCGCCACAAAGGCGGTAACTCCCAACCCTCCGCTTTTAACTTGATTCACTCCGCTGGCATTTATGGGAGGAGTAGAGTTTGCGTTTGGCGGCGTGGCGGTCGGACCAGTCCAGGCATAAACATAAGAGACGCCTATAGAGAGAATGAGGGCGAGAGCGAGGGTTTTGAGAGATTGAAGTAAGTCTTTCTTAAGGTTTGGCATGGTGATTAAATTTAAAGATTAAAATTAAAAGTTAAAAAATTTTGTTT